>JAGXHE010000036.1 GCA_024636445.1 Sulfitobacter sp. | reverse complement strand
TTCTACCTGTTGCAGGACTTTCCGGGCCGCCACACCAGCCGCGATGTCTGGGTCGAAGCGTCCCCTGCCGATGCGGAACAGGTCGCGGGGATGCCGTTTCGCAATCTCAACGATGGTGTCACCCCGGTGGTAATCGGCGGCAATGACTGGGCGGGCGCGTGGGCCGTCGATGCCTCCGACAATCCGATGCTGCCTGTGGGCCGCGGTTTTGGCGGCGAGCGTCAGCGCGAGCTGGCTTACCGCTTTGGCGTCAATCTGGTGATGCATGTGCTGACCGGAAATTACAAAAGCGATCAGGTCCATGTGCCTGCATTGCTGGATCGGCTGGGACAATGACCGGAACTGTGATCTTTGACCCTCTGCTGCCGTGGACGTGGCTGATTGCACTGACGGTCATTGCTGCGGCAGGCGTGGCGCTGGCGGTGTTTCGCGGCCTGCGCGGCTGGGCCCTGCGCGGGGCTGCGGCGCTTGTCATTCTGGCGGCACTGGCGCAACCGTCCTATCAGGTCGAAGACCGCGCCCCGCTGAGCGACATCGTCATCCTTGCCGAAGACACCAGCGCCTCGCAGGGTTTGCCGGGCCGCACCGAACAGACGGCCCAGGCCGCCGATGCGCTTGAGGCACAGCTGACCGCGCGCCCGAATACCGAAGTGCGCCGCATCACCGTCCCGGACGCCGAAGGCGACGGCGGCACCATGCTGATGAGCGCCCTCTCGGACGCGCTGGCCGAAGAGCCGCAGGCGCGGGTGGCGGGCATCATAGCACTCAGCGACGGACAGGTGCATGACGCCGACATGGCGCTGGCCCTGCCTGCACCCCTGCATCTGCTGCAATCGGGCTTTGCCGACGACTGGGACCGCCGCCTGACCGTAGTCGGCGCGCCTGCCTTTGCCATCATCGGCGAACCCGTCACGCTGACCTTGCGGATCGAGGACATGGGCGCCGCGCCCGCGCTTGAGCCCTTTGCCGAGCTGGATATTTCCGTCGATGGCGAACCTGCGCAGACCTTCCGCGTGCCCGTCGGTCAGGACATCGACCTGCCTGTGACCCTGCCCCACGGCGGGCGCAACGTGATCCAGTTCACCACGCCGACGCAAGAGGCCGAGCTGACCGCGCGCAACAACACCGCGCTGATCCAGATGAACGGCGTGCGCGACCGGCTGCGCGTTCTGCTGGTTTCGGGCGAACCGCACGCGGGCGGGCGGACATGGCGCAACCTGTTGAAATCGGACAGTTCCGTTGATCTGGTCCACTTCACCATCCTGCGCCCGCCAGACAAGCAAGACGGCGTGCCAGTGGGCGAACTGAGCCTGATCGCCTTTCCGACTCGCGAGCTGTTTCTGGAAAAGATCGACGACTTCGATCTGATCATCTTCGACCGCTACAAGCGGCGCGGCATCCTGCCTGCGCTCTATCTGGAGAACGTCGCCAACTATGTGCGCAAGGGCGGTGCCGTGCTGATCGCCGCCGGTCCCGATTTCGCGACCGCCGACAGCCTGTTCCGCTCGCCGCTCGGCGCGGTGATCCCTGCGGTGCCGACAGCTCGCGTTCTGCAAGACGCCTATCTGCCCAAGGTCACCGATCTGGGCGAGCGTCACCCCGTCACCACCAATCTGCCCTCGCGCGGCGACTGGGGCCGCTGGCTGCGCCAGATCGACGTTACGCCCAATTCCGGCAGTGTGGTGATGTCGGGCATCGACGACCGCCCGCTGCTGGTGCTTGACCGCGTCGACGAAGGACGCGTGGCGCTGCTGGCCTCCGATCAGGCATGGCTGTGGTCGCGCGGCTACGAAGGCGGCGGGCCTCAGCTGGAGCTGCTGCGGCGTCTGGCGCACTGGATGATGAAGGAACCCGAGCTCGAAGAAGAGGCGCTGACCGCCACCGCCATCGGCCAGTCGATGCAGATCTTGCGCCGCACATTGGACGAGACCGTCCCACCGGTTACCATCACCGCACCGGATGGCACCACATCTGAACTGACCCTGCGCAATGTCGCGCCCGGCCAGTTCATCGCCGACTATCAAGGCCCTGAAATTGGTCTCTACCGGTTGGAAAATGGCGACCAGACCGCCGTCATCGGCCTCGGCCCCGCCGCCCCGCGCGAGTTCATCAACACCGTCGGCACCGCTGAGCAGTTGCAACCCGCAATCGACAACACACGTGGCGGCGCGCTGCTGCTGGAAGACGGCTTGCCCGACATCCGCAACGTGCGCGAAGGCCGCCCCGCTGCAGGTCGCGGATGGATCGGCCTGACACCGCGAAACGCCTTCGAAACCCGCGACGTGCGCTCTTCGGCCCTGTTGCCCAGTTGGCTGGTTCTGATGCTGAGCGCGTTTTTCATCATCGCCGCATGGCTGCGCGAAGGCCGCCGCCGGTAAGCCTTTTCATTTTGCCAGATAAACTCCGGGGTGAGGCCGCAAGGCCGAGGGGCAGAGCCCCTTGAGCGCACCGACTTGAACCGCCATCACCTGACGCTGCCTGAAATCATAGATTTCAACGCGTCAGGTGATGGCCGAACTCTCATCTTAAGGTCGGCACGCTTTACCGTGCCACTTCAACCTCGACCGACGCCGATTGACCAGACGCATCGACCACCGAAATCCGGCTGAAACCGGCGCCGTCCAGTGCCAGCGCCACCTCACGGTTTCGCAGCCCCGATGCGACCGGCGCGCCGTTCAGCAGCACGGTCAGCGGCAATTGCCCGCCGCGCAGCTTCACCGTCAGCCCGTTGCCGCCTGCCAGCACCGCACCGCTGGGCGGAAAGGCCACCGTCAGCGTATCCGCAGAACGCACCGCCCCATAGCGCGCATCGAACCGTTGCAGCGGCTGTGGCAGGCGCGCCGTGGGCACGATCAGCGTCTCGGGCGGCGGTGGCGGCAGCGGATCTTGGGCAGATTTCAAGCGGCCAAAGGCTTCGAACAAAACCGGCGCTGCCAGATCGCCGCCAAAGGCCCCCGGCACCGGCGTCCCGTCAGGGCGTCCCATCCACACACCGATCACATGGCGTCCGTCATAACCCACGGCCCAGGCATCGCGGTATCCGTAGGATGTGCCTGTCTTATAGGCCAGCCCGGTAATGCCAGCCCCCGCCGGCGGCGGAATGTCCGACAGGATATCGCCCACCTGCCATGCCGCCGCGCGCCCGACCAGAGGTGCCGGCGGTGCTTCGACGTGGTCAGCCTCAAGGTGCAACCGCGGCCCCGCACCGCCCCCGGCCAGTGCTGCGTAAAGCTGCACCAGATCCGTCAGTGTCAGACCCACACCGCCCAGCGCCACCGCAAGGCCGGGCTGTCCTTGCACCACCGGCGACGCCCCGCTGTGGCGCAGGGCCGCCATCAGACGTGCGGGGCCCAGCGCTTCGGTCAGCGCCACGGGCGGGATGTTTAGCGACAGTTGCAAGGCCCGCCGCGCGGTGATGTCGCCGCGAAACATGCCGTCAAAATTCTGCGGCGCGTAGCGGCCAAAGGCCGTCGGGCGGTCGGGCATGATGGTTTCGGGATGTGCCAGCCCACGGTCAAAGGCCAGTGCATAGATCAGCGGTTTCAGCGTCGAGCCCGGAGAGCGCAACGCCCGGGTCATATCAACAAACCCCTGCGCCCCGTCACCATCGGCATAATCAGCTGAGCCCACCGAAGCCAGCACCGCGCCGGTTTGATGATCAGCCACCAGAATCGCCGCAGAAACTCCCCTTGGCTGGTCGCGCACCGCCCGTGCGGCCAGCGCCTCCAGTGCCACCTGCAAGCGCGCATCCAGCGTCGTGTCATGGCGCACCGTCAACTGATCAGCGGCCACCAGATTATCGCCCACATGCGGGGCAAGACGCGGAATCGCTGCCATGCGCAGGGGCACCGGCGCATGCGTCGGCGGCAGGTCCAGTCGCGCGAGCACGCGGTCGCGCGCGATACCGGCGGCTTGCGGATTGCGATCAGGGCGGCGGCCTTCCGGCGATTGCGGCAATACGATCATCAGCGCCGATTCCGCCGGTGTCAGGCGTTTGGGCGGCTTGGCAAACCACGCGCGGGTGCCGGACTGGATGCCCTCGACCGCACCGCCATAGGGCGCGTGTTGCAGGTACAGCGTCAGGATAGCGTCCTTGTCCAGCCGCCGTTCCAGTGCCCAGGCGACGCGCATCTGGCGCAGCTTGCCCGCCCACTGTCCGGTGCCCGAGTTTTCCAACAGCCGCGCCACCTGCATCGTCAGGGTCGACCCGCCGGATACCACATCGCCGTTCCATGTCGCCTGCCCCACCGCGCGCAGCAGTGCGATCGGGTCAACGCCGTTGTGGCGGGCAAAGCGCTTGTCCTCGTAGGCCAGCAGCATCTGCACAAATTCCGGGTCGACATCGGCCAGTGATACTGCCAGCCGCTGCCGCCCGTCTTCGACCGGATAGGCGCGCAGCAAAGTCCCGTCGCGGGCGCGCACCTCCACGGATGTTTCGGCCAGCACCGGCGGCAGCACCGTGGCCGCAACCCAATCATCCCAGGCATCGCGCAGCCCCGCCGACAGTGCCAACCCCAGCGCCAGCGCAATCAGGCTGCGCCCGCCTATCATGGCGTGACGGTCATGCGACCCGTCGCCGTCACCGCGCGGTATTCGGGGCGGTACATGTCCTGCACCAGCGCCGCCGGATGGTGATAGTCACCCGGACTGATCGCCCGCACCACATAGGCCAGCTGGAACGGCGCGTCTCCGAAATGGTCCACCGCCGCCACGAAGCGTTCGGCGCGGAACTGTGCGGTTTCGGTCTCGGCCAGTTGCAGCCAGTCAAGCGCAGCAATGTCACCCGCGCGCAGCAGGTTGGGATTGTCGATCTCCAGCCCCGCAGGCAGCGCATCATCGACGATCAACCGCGCGCCCACATCCTCGAACGGCTGGATGGTCAGCACCACCACGCGCCGCTCGCCAGCTGCAAACGGACCCTCCACCGGCGCACCCTGCAATGTGTAATAGTCGCGCTTGATCGCGTAGCCATAGCCGCCCGCATCGGGCGCCACGACCGGTACGCCGTAGGTGGTCAGCGTCACGTCCGTAGGTGCGCCCGACACGTTGCGGATGCTGTGCGGCGTACCCCCTGCCTCAAGCGTTTCGATCACCGGACCGCTGGCGGGCTGGTCGTCGACCGTCAGGCCGGGGTTGGCCGTGTCCGCGTTCAGCGCCTGGGAAGCCATCAGAACTTGGGCCGCCTCTTGCGTCGACAGGCTGCGGTTGGTGTTGCTGATCCGTGTGGCAACCGCGGCACGGTCAATCGCGTTGCTGCCCGACAGCGCCGCCAGTTTCAGAACCGCAGCGGCATCCCGCAGCGGCGTGCCAAAGTCCGACCGGAACCGGGCGATTTCCGTCGCAGCCCGATCCATTTGCAAGCTGGCTCTGGAGAAAAGACGGTCGGCGCGCAACTGGTCGCCGTTCATCGCCAGCGCAGCACCCAGTTGGGCGGTGGCCATCGGAGTGCCGAAATCATCGCCCTTGGTGTCGGCGTAATAGCGCAGATCGCCCATCGACGCGGCCCCGTTGCGGGCCAGCACCAGCAGCGCATAGGCGATGTCTTCGCCGCCCTCGTCAAAGTCGGGGGCATAATTCACCCGGTTCTTGAGGTTGTCCATTGCCAGATCATAGGCCAGATCGGGCACCGCAAAGCCCTTGTCGCGGGCCTGTGTCAGGAAGTCCGTCACGTAGACATCCAGCCAGAACTCGCCCGATTGCGCCCCCCAAAGGCCGAACGCGCCGTTGCTGGACTGCCGTGCCAATACCCGGCGGATGGCGCCGTTGATCCTCTGCGGCAGGTCGGTGATGCCCGCTGCAGGGGCAAAGTCGCTGAGATACAGCAGCGGCAGCGCTGCGGACGTCACCTGTTCGGTGCAGCCGTAAGGATAGCGATCCAACTGCATCAGCAGTCCCGGCACATCGAACCGCGCCAGCGGTCCTGCCGCCAGCGTCGCGCGCGCAGCGCCCGGTTTAAGACCCGCCAATACGTTGTCGTCAAAGGTAAAGACCTCGCCCGCGCCAAGGCTGAACCGCCGCGTCGTCGCAACTTCGGGGTCGGTCACCCGCACGCCCAGCGCCAGTGTCTTGGTCAGCTCCTTGCCTGCGGGCGTGGTCAGCGTGACGGTGACGGCATAATCGCCTGCGCGCGCAACACTGAACGGCAGGGTGATGCGCTGCGTGGCCCCCTCGGCCAGATCGAACGACGACGGGGCGCTGCCCAGTTCCAGACCATCCGAGGCCAACGCCAGTTGCACGGTGCCGCCCGGTCCATCGGCGTGGACGACGTCCAGCAACAGACGGCTGCTGTCACCGGGGGCAAGGAACTTCGGCAGCGCCGCCGTCACCACAATGGGATCGCGGGCCAGCACGTCGGTCTGCACCTGACCGACAGACGACGGGGTCCATGCCACGGCCATCAGGCGGATGGTGCCGTTGAAGGCAGGGCGGGGAATGGTGACAGTGGCCATGCCATCTGTGCCAACGGTGACGGGACCGGCAAACCACGACATCAGCTCTTCGGTAGGAGGCGGCGATTGCAGACCGTCCATACCCGCGGCGTCTCCGCCCGAGCGCACCGTGCCCAGCGCGCCGTTCATCCCGTCGATCAGACGTCCATAAACGTCGCGCATCTCGACGCCCAGGCGGCGCTGGCCAAAGTAGTGATCAGACGGATCGGGGGCCTGATAGCCGGTCAGGTTCAGAATGCCCACGTCAACGGCGGCCAGCGTGACAAAGGCGGTCTCGCCTGCGGCGATGCCCTCGACCTTGATCGTCGCGTCAAAACTGCCCTTCTGTCCGTCTACCGCTTCGGGTGCGGTGACGCTGACAGCCAGTTGCTTCTCCGCAGGGTTCACGGCGGCATGGGCCACGCCCAGCGCGCGGGCGGGGTTTTGTCCCGCCTGCACGTCCATCGGGCGGATGACGGATGCGGTGACATAAGCGCCCGTGCCCCAGTCCGCGCCCACCGTCAGCGGCACGATGTTTTCGCCCGCCGTCACCTCGACCACCCGGCGGTCGATCACGCGGTTCGAGGCCACCGTGATCAGCGCGGTACCGTCATAGCGCGGCACCAGACGCAGTTGTGCTGTGTCGCCTGCATCAAAGCTGTCGGCGTTCAGCGACATCTCCAGACGGTCCGGCGTGTCGGTGCCTTCGCCCGCGCCATACCAGCCTGCGTAGAAGCTGACAGAGGACGCGACATAGGGTGCGGACGTGGTTTCCACCACCAGCTCGTATTCGCCCCACTCGGTCGCGGCCTGCACCTGCACAGGCTCCTGACCCAGTGTTGCAGTGCCCGAGGCTGTGCGGATGCGACGGGTCGTCGGCTCCCAGTTCCAGTTGCCGTAGAGTTGGTACCATTGATACTGCGTCTCGATGCGGTTCACGGTCCATGTCACCGGCAGCGATCCTTCGGTCGCGATCAGATCAAAGCGGGCGGTGGACATCTCGGGCAGCACATCGTCAAAGGCCGGGTTGATCCCGATCATCACCCCCTGCGGTGCGATGGGCGCTGTAATCTCACGCTCGACCGGTCGGCCCGACCCTTCGGACACGCGCACGGTCACGCGCGCTTGCAGCAGTTGCCCTTCGGGGTCGGCTTCGGGCAAGGTCAGCGGCAGGGTCGCCGTGCCATCGGCATCGGTGCGGGCGGGCTCCAGATAGCGGGTGCGCGGCGAGAATTGCGTGTCGTAACGGCCAAAGCTGTAGCCGGGCCAGTCGTCCAGCCCGTCGCGGCGCAGCAGGCGTACTTCGCCCTCGATGGCCAGATTGGCCCCCGCTGCGCCGAACAGATAGCGCGCGTCGATCGTCAGGGGCGGCGTGTCGGTCAGACGCAGGGGCGCATCCGGCAGGGCCAGGTCAAAATCGATGCGTTCGGGCAGGAAATCCTCGACCAATACCGTCTGAGTTGCCAACGGAGCCGCATCCAGATCGGATTTCAGGTCAAGCCGCCATGCGCCACGCGGCACATCCGTGCCCAACGGCAAGTTGAACACATGCCCGCCCGCCTTAGGGTCGGTCGACAGCGTGCGACTGTATTCCACACCATCGGGGCGCGTCAGGATCGCGGTCAGGGGCAGGCCCGGAATGGCATCAGCGGTGCCGTCGCGGGTCAGCGCGGTCACGTTGATCACGTCGCCCACACGATATGCGCCACGGTCGGTCGCCATGAAGGTGTCGATGGGCGGCGCGGGGGGCCTGCCTTCGACGCCGCGGTCCGACAGATCGAACGCCGGATCGGTCAGCGGCAGGAACGCCATGTCTTCGGGGTTATCCTCGGCCCCGATCTGCGCCACCAGCAGCGCGGGGGCGGACGCGCCGGTGCCGCGCACCAGCCCTGCGTCGAAGCTGGCAAAGCCGTCCGCGTCTGAAGTCGCCTGTCCCAACACCACGTTCGCACGCGAGACCAGTGTCAGGGTGACACCCGGCTGCGCCTTTGCGGTCCCCAGCGAACGCGTCGACACGGTCAGCCCGTCAACGCCCTGCCACGTGGACAGGCCCAGATCAGTCAGCACGAACCATTGGCTGGCGGTCGCCGCGTCATAGCCGTCAACATCAGGCTCTCGGGCGGTCAGAACGTAGATGCCCGTGGGTTGCCCCGCCAGAGCATCGCCCAACGGCAGACGGGTGGTCGTGTCGACGTTCAGATCGTTTTGCACTTCGGCGGTTCCGGTCCAGACCTCTTGCGCGATCTCGTCTGCGAACTGGCGGTCCTGATAATAGGACATCGGCGCGCCAAAATAGCTTTCCTGAATGGCGCGCAGCAGATTGCGGTCCGAGACACGGCGCAGCGCCAGCTCGACATTCGGCATGTTCACCGTTTCGATCGGCAGGGCGGCATCGGCACTGCGCGGCAGCACGTAGGCGCGGCCCGGAAAACGTACAAGAGGGGCGCGATCTCGTACATAAAGGTTCAGCGTGACATCGCGGGCCAGCGTCTCGCCACTGGCGGCGGGCAGACCAGAGCGAAAGGTCACCTCGTAACGCGCGCCATGCTCGACCCCGTCGAGACAGAGTTGGCGGTCTTCGGCCTGCACCACCACGCCTTGGGCCGCAACGCGCACAAAGGGTTCGTAGTCGACGCCGGAGACTGCCAGATCTTCGGAGAACTCGGCACAGATGCGCGGGCGGGCAGCGTCGTTGTCAACGCGGTGTTCGACCACGCGGAAGCCGTATTTGCCAATCGCATCTTCGAGGGCTGTGTCGATGTCGTCGCGCGGCTGGATTTCATAGGCCATCCGCAGCGCCGGGATCATGTCGCGGCCACGCCCCACCGCTTCCAGTGCCTCTGCCATACCTTGCAGGGCAGCGGCACTGGCCCCCGCTCCGTCGGCACGCAGGTAGGCGTTGATGGTCGCAGGCAACGCCTCGTTGCGGGATTGGTCGCGGAAATCGGAAGGGTCGGAGGAACCGAGACGCAGCGCGTGATAGGCCCAACTCTCCCACAGATCGCCGCGATCGGTCAGTGCCAGTGCAGCCCCCGTCCAGCGCATGCCCGTCACGCGGTTGTTCTGCCCGAATGCCTGTGACGCCGCATCAAGCAGGTCTTCGGCGGTGCGGCCATTGACGGCAAAACGGATCGAAAACGCTTGGGCCAGCGTGCGGGCGGAATTCAGATCGTCCTGACCGAGGAAGTTCAGATCCTCGACGCGTTGGGTCTGTTGCGCCAGAACGCCGGGGTCGGTCGGAACACGCTCGGCGGAAAAGGCGCCCTCGTAGGGTGTGCGCTCGGTCACGGCGGACTTGGGGAAACAGGCGTTGGAGCGGCTGTTGTAAGTGAACGCGACGCAGGCATTGTTTGCATCACAGGCATTGGCGCAAGCGGGTTGGGTCGTGTCGAATAACGGCGCAAGATCC
>JAGXHE010000187.1 GCA_024636445.1 Sulfitobacter sp. | reverse complement strand
GCTCAGTACTTCAATCCGGTTCAGTTCGCGTTCGCTCATGATGATCAATCCCACGGCCACACTCCAATCCTGCTTGATCGACAGGGAAGTGTGACACTTCTACTTTGCAGATGTGGGACATTCTAACTTTGCGCTTACATATCTGAAACGTATAATCCATATTATGTAATATTTATACCAGACATTATCAGATCCTAGCGCCGCTATCCTTGTGCGACACCAATCGATCATCTAATGCCCCAAAAGCTTTATCACATTAATAACAAAGATTTCCGGCCCTATCTTAACATGTACCTTTTGGTTGATCGGCTGACATGATCTGTAGCTCTACAGCACTTGGACCGACGTGGTGTCGGCCTTTGATCGGTTTTCATCAGCATGCACGCCTGTGACGAGATACACCGTCTGTTCGGCAATCGACGTTACATGATCGCCCATGCGTTCGATGTTTTTTGCAATGAAATGAAGGTGCATACAGGCCGTAATGTTACGCGGATCTTCCATCATGAAGGTCAGGAACTCGCGGAACAGCGCATTATACATCTGATCGACCTCCATATCGCGATCGATCACGTCCTGAGCCAATTCCGCGTCGCGGTTTACGTAGGCGTCCAGCGCGTCCTTGAGCATCCGCTCTACCTCGCGTGCCATCCGTCTCAGCGCGCCGCCACTGTCGCTGACGGGCGCAAGCGTGGCCAGAACACCTGTGCGCTTGGCCATGTTTTTTGCATAGTCTCCAATGCGTTCCAGGTTTGCGCTAATCTTGATCACGCTCAGGATCAGACGCAAATCAACCGCAATCGGCGCACGCAGCGCGATAACACGCGCAGCCTCTTCGTTGATCGTCTCTTCAAGCGCGTCGATCTTCTTGTCAGCCTTGCGCACCGCTTCCGCGCGTTCTTCGTCGCGGGTTTCGAGGCTGATGGCGGCCTCCAGGATCGCTTCTTCTACCAGCCCGCCCATTTTCATGATCTGCGCCTGGATTGTCTCCAGGTCGCGGTCAAAGACGGATGCAATATGTTGATCTGAAGACATTAATTCTGCTCCTCAGCCGATAAGGCCAGTGATGTAGCTTTCGGTGCGCGGGTCGGTCGAGTTGGTAAACACCGTGCCAGTCTGGTCGTATTCGACAAGATTGCCAAGGTGAAAGAGCGCGGTTTTCTAGCTTACATTGGCAGCCTAGAGTATCAAATGCGTGACAATCAGCACCGCATAGGTTTGGCGCAATTCATCAATTAATTCATAGATTTGCGCGGTGGAAATGGTCCTTGACGTTATCCAAATGACACTGCAGCATATCGCGCGCTCGACGATGTCAACAAGATCGGCCTTGTTCCGAGCAAAACCGTGGATGCGCGGCCCGTAGGCCACGTTGTCATAGGTCGGCTCGGTGAACGGCTCAAGCAACAGGCTTGCAATCAGGCTTGAGAAGCTTTTGGTTTTTTGAGCTTTCACACTGGGTGGCGTCGAAGGGTCTCAGCGAATTCAAGTTGCCCCGATACCGCCATTGTGCGCACCTCTTGGCGGCTGAGCACCTTAGCGGCGCGCGGACCGCATGCGGCTCTTGGATCAGCGGATCGCAAGCTGGGTGCTGCGCGCAGCAGGCTGTCTCTTTCGGGCTCGGCCATCAGCTTCAATGCAGACAATCCCGGGTAAAAGCTTTCGCTTGGTCGCCCTGCGGCGATCAGGATCTGATGGCGCGCAAGGAAGAGGTGGTGGTAGCTGATCGCGGATTTTCCCTTGGCAAAAGACGCCAACTCTGTTTCCTCGGCCAGATGCCGTGCGCGCACAAATGCCGTCGTGTCGTCAGCCAGTCGCATCAACATGCAATGCTGAGGTGACACAATCAGTGCGCGATACTTATGCCCGCGCCAAGGCTTGATCCGCACCGGGGTGATGCCGGGATCTACCATTCCGGGCTGCAGGCTCAACTCGGAATACCCGACCCAGACCAAGGGCTGCGGTGCGCCGTTCCAGGTACAGACCAGATCGCCGGGGCGCAGATCCTCGACGGCCACATCGCCCCGCGGCGTGCGGATCGCGGTTCCGGCGGCAAAGCAGACCACGCCGGTATTGTCGGTGGTAAAGCTGTTTCTGTTTGCGCCGGTAAAGGTCAACGACCCACCAGACATCGACGTGTTGTCGCTGTAGTCGCCATCACTCTGGTTCAGGATACCGTCGTCGTCGAAATCGGCGCGCAGTTCGAAAATGTTGGTGTAGAAGGCCGACAGGTCGACGAAATCGGTATTGGTGGTGTCGCCGTCGTTAAGTGCGCCGCTGTTGCCGGTGTTGAAGTCGGTAATCGTGTCATTGCCGTCAGAGCGGACGAAGATGTCGTTACCACCACCGCCGGTCAGGATGTCGTCGCCCGAGCCGCCGTCAAGCACGTCATTGCCACCGCCGCCCAAAATGACATCGTCGCCCGCGCCGCCATAAATCGTGTCGTGGCCATCGGCGCCCAAAACGGTATCGTTGCCGTCATTGGCGACAATGATATCATCACCGTACCCGCCATAGATTGTGTCATCGCCCGAACCACCGTCGATGGTGTTGGCCCCGCCCATACCGAAAATTTCCAGCCCGGTTGTAGAGGCAGTGCCATCAAAGCTGTCAGCCATGAAGGTCAGATCGAACGATTCGACGTCGCTGAACGCACCGTCACCACCGGTGACATAATTGAAAGTACCGCTGCCGTCGCCGTCCAGCACGGCATCGACGCCTTCAGAACCGCTGGCACTCCAGGCGATTGAATCGGTGCCGTCGCCGCCCAGGAACGTCATCGACCCGTCCCAATGCGAGATTTTTATGGAATCGTCACCTAAACCGCCGACAAATGTGTCGTTGCCCTCGCCCGCATCGAAAAAGTCATTCCCCGCGCCGCCATCAATATAGGTATCGACGCCGTCATCTTCAGCCCAAATAACATCGTCGTAATCGGTCAGGATCAATCGCTCGATCTCGGAGAAGGTGATCGTATCGGTGCCGTCGGTGATCGTTCCGGCCTCGTCGCTGGTATAGGTGACGGTAACGGGGCCAGTGAGATTGGACAGATCGATGGTATCGCTGTCCGTTCCGCCCTCGCCGCCGACAAGGGTGTCGTTGCCGAAGCCGTCGAAAATCTTGAACAGGTCGGCATCGTCCCCGCCCGAAACGCTGTCATTCCCCGAAGAGCTGTGCAAGGTATCGTCTCCTGCACCGCCGTAAACCGTATCATTGCCATCGTTACCACTGAGGCTGTCGTTGCCGTCGCCGCCGTAAATCAAATCGTCGTCGTCTCCGCCACCGATGATGTCGTCGCCAGCGCCGCCAAAGATAGTGTCGTTGCCACTGTTGCCGCCGATGCTGTCACTGCCGTCGCCGCCGTAGATCAGGTCATTGCCTTCGCCGCCGCCAATTGCATCGTCGCCTGCGCCACCATGGATCGTGTCGTCACCGGCATCGCCGCCGATATCGTCATCGCCGTCATCGCCATAGATCAGGTCGTTGCCGCTGCCCCCCCCTAAACTGTCGTTGCCGTCGCTACCTGAAACCGTGTCATTTCCGGCACCGCCCCCAGCTCCGTTTGCGCCGCTGTCACCAACATACAGGATGTCGCCCGCGATGCCGGAGGTAACCGTTTCCCCGTTGGGAAGTGCAAAGGCCTCGATCTGGGAAAAGGTGATCGTGTCGGTGCCGTCGCTCAGCGTGCCCTGTTCAGCCCCCGAGAAGGTGATCGTTACCGCTGAGGTAAGCTGCGACAGGTCGATGATGTCAAAATCTGTACCACCCTCGCCGCCGACAATGGTGTCGTTGCCAAAGCCATCTTGCAGCACGAACCTGTCCGACCCATCACCACCCGAAAGGCTGTCGGCACCGGCACCACCAGAGATCGTATCATCGCCTGCACCACCGATAATGGTGTCATCGCCGCCTTCCCCGCTGAGGCCAAGATCGGCCGAAGAGGCGCTGGCATCGATGACGTCTGCAACCTGGGTGCCTTCGATGTTTTCGATTTCTGAAAAGGTCACAGTCTGGCCGCGGATCAGAGCGGACCCCGCTTCGCCTTCGCTGAAGGTGACGTTGACCGCATCGGCCAGGTCGGTTTCGGTGGCCCAGCTTAGCGTATCCTGGTCTGTTCCGCCCTCGCCGCCGAAGACAAGTTTGCCAAAGTTTGACCCATAGGTCACGATATAATCCGATCCATCGCCGGCATAGACCGTGTCAAAGTGGTTGCCGATATCGATCGTATCGTCGCCCGCGCCCGCATAGATCAGGTCGGCATCGGCACCGCCGTCGATGGAATCGTCTCCGGCACCGCCGTAGATGGTGTCCTGCCCCAGATCACCGAAAATGGTGTCGTCGCCATCGCCCGCATTAATATAGTCGTTTCCCGTCGTGACCTGATCGCCGTCTGCATCGGTATAGCCGAGGCCCATCGAGTCGTTGCCAGCCGTGCCGTCAACCGACGACATAAAGTCGCCTGCAAAGCGGTCAGCCTCCATGTCGCCGGTATTCGACGCGACGCTGTCGAGGCTCATGGACATGATGGGCTTGGCGGTCAAGGCAGCCTTATCGGCGTTCGCGGTGGTTTGGGGTGCCAGATAGGTGTTGCCACTTACATCCTGGAAGACCACGGTCGCGGTGGTGCCATCTGCATAGGTGATCGTGGCATTGTAGATCGCGACCGCATCGAAATTCTGGGGCGCGCCGCCATTGATGCGAAACGCGTCGTAACCCGCATCGTTGTTGATGTCATAACTGTTGGGATCGTCTTCGGTCAGGTTTTCCGCGCTCAGGGTCTGGACGTGTGCGCTTAGCGGATCGCCTGACGATCCGTAGGCCCCCAAGATCCCAGCTGCATTTTCCGCCACTTCATTGTTCTGGGTGCCGTCGATCAACGACAGATTGCCCAGGTAGATGACTTCGTAAGTGGTTGCCATGTCGCGTCCCTCGATAAGCTTGTAAAAAAGCCGTGGTTCGAATGAACGCAAAGTAAGGCTCGCACATTCCCGAGCCGTCTTAACGAAAAAGGGTTACTGCTTGCTGAAACACCTCAAGCGGCAATTGGACAGGTTGATCTGCAATGGGTCTGCCAGCGATGTGCAGGTGCAAGACGACCGGAAAGGCCTAGCTTTCGGGCGGCGTCCACGGCAGCGCCACTTGAACGGTCGTGCCCTGCCCCAACACGCTGTCGATGCGCAGACGCCCCCGGTGGCGGTTGACGATATGCTTGACGATGGCCAGACCCAGCCCGGTCCCGCCCAAGTCGCGGCTGCGGTGGTTGTCGGCGCGGTAGAACCGTTCGGTCAGGCGCGGCAGGTGGATCGGGTCGATGCCCGCGCCCTGATCAACGACTTCGATCGTCGCAACTGGACCGCGCAGCGGGCGCAGATAGGCGTCGACACGCAGGCGCAGGATGACCGTGCCGCCGGTGCGCCCGTATTTGATCGCGTTTTCGAGCAAGTTGCAGATCACCTGGATCAGCTGATCGCGATCTGCGGCCACGGTCACCGGATCTTCACCCAGCTCCGCCACCAGCGTCACATCGCCTTCCTCCGCCAGCGGCATCATCATCGTGACAACCGAGGCCAGACATTCGCGCAGGTTCACCTGCGTCGTGGGCCGGACCCGCTCGTCGCCTTCGACACGGCTCAGTGACAAAAGATCACCCACCAGACGGTTCATCCGCTCGGCCTGATCCTGCATGATGCCCAAAAAACGTGCCTGCGCTGCGGGGTCGTTGCGCGCAGGCCCGCGCAGGGTTTCGATAAACCCCATCAACGCAGTCAGCGGCGTGCGCAATTCGTGGCTGACGTTGGCCACGAAATCGCGGCGCATCTGGCCTGCTTGCTGCACCTGCGTCACATCCTCAAAGGTCAGCAGAACCATCGGCGCCTGCTCATCGGCCACCACCTGCGCCACATGTACCGAAAACGTGGTGTGCTGCGCCCCGTCGTTGGACAGATAGGGCGCAGACCCGACCTTGCCCTGCTGCAAGCACGCCTCGACCGCATCCAGAAGCGACGGCTGGCGCAGCATCGTGACATAGGGCCGCCCTTCGATCCGCTGACCGATCAGAGTGCGCGCCGCGGTGTTGGCGCCGACGATGACTTCGGACTGGTTGATAACCAGCCCCGGCATCGGCAGCGCCTCGAGCATGGCGCGAATCACGTGGTCTTGCGGCACCGGCCTCAGACCTGCATGGCGGCGGTGACGGCGCGATCAAAGATCGCCAGCAGCGCATCGGGGTCTTCAAGGCCGACAGAGACACGAAAGAACCCCTCGGACATGCCAAGAGCCTCGCGCCGCTCGGCTGACAGCGCACGGTGCGAGGACGAGGCAGGATGCGACAGCGTTGTGCCGACATCGCCCAGCGTCGGCGCAAAACTCAGGCCTTCGGCGGCGGTGGTGAACGCATTGGCGGCCTCGCGGCCCCCGTCCAGCTCAAAGCTGACCATATTGCACCAGCGCCCCTGCAAAAGCTCAGCGGCGCGGGCGTGGTCTGGGTGGTCGCTGCGCGCCGGGTAGATCACGCGCTTGACGCCTTTCAGCGCGCCCAGAGCATCTGCGAGTTTCACGGCGGTCTGCTGGCACCGCTCGAACCGCAGATCAAAACTGAGCATCCCGCGCTCGGCCAGCCAGCAATCGAACGGGCTGGGTGTCATGCCTGCGGTCACGGCAAAGACCCGCAGACGTGTATTCAGCGCCGCATCGCGTGCCGCCACATAGCCCAGCATCACGTCGGAATGGCCCGCCAGCAGCTTGGTCACCGAATGGATCACGATGTCGGCGCCATGCTCGAAGGGCTGATAGGCGCGCGGCGTGGTGAAGGTGTTATCAACCACCAGCAGCACGCCGGTCTCTTTCGCAAGCGCTGCTAGGCCCACCATATCGGCCACCCGCAGTGTCGGGTTCGACACCACCTCGACCAGAATGATCCGCGTCTCGGGGCGCAGGGCGGCGCGCACGGCGTCCACGTTGCCGACATCGGCCAGCGTGGTTTGAATGCCCAGACGCGGCAGGTCTTCAGCCATCATTCGCAGCGACCGCCCATAAAGCTGGTTGCCGCCAATTACGTGGTCACCAGCTTTGAGCAGACCCAACAACACCGCAGACACCGCAGCCATACCGCTGGAGGTGACCACACCGGGGTTCGGCGCATTCTCCATCCGGTCCAGCAGGCCCGCGACGACATCGGCGTTGGGGTGGCCCTCGCGGCTGTAGGTATAGCCGTGGAGTTTGCCTTCATACTGGCTGTCCAGCATGTCGGGCGTGTCGCTCGCGTAAACCACCGAAGGCGACAAGGGCGTGACGACCGGACGCGAAGCGCTGCCGGGCAGAGGGACGGGCCGGATCAGCGACCCTTTTTCGTTGCGCATTTTAACCGACCTTGGTCATGCCGTCGCGAAAACGGCGCATGTTGTCTTGATAATGCAGCGCGCTGGCCTCAAGGCCCTTGATCGCTGCGGCGTCCAGTTCGCGCACCACCTTGCCGGGTGCGCCCATCACCAGCGATCCGTCGGGGATCACCTTGTTTTCCGTGATCAGCGCCCCTGCCCCAATCAGACAGTTGTTGCCGATCCTGGCCCCGTTCAGCACGGTCGCCCCCATGCCGATCAGACTGTTGTTGCCGATCGTGCACCCGTGCAGCATGACCTTGTGGCCGATGGTGCAGTTTTCGCCGATGGTCAGTGGAAAACCGGCGTCGATGTGCATCACGCAGTTTTCCTGCACATTGCTGCCGCGGCCGATGGTGATATTTTCATGGTCGGCACGGATGGTGCAGCCGAACCAGACGCTGGAGCCCTCTTCCATGATGACCTTGCCGATCAGATTGGCGTCATGGGCCACCCATGTGTCGGGATGAATGTCGGGGCGATCTGAGCCCAAGGCGAAAATGGTCATAGTTGCTCCTGAAACTCGGATTGAAGCCGCCGCACATGCTCTATCAGGTTTGGCTGCTGACTGCGCCGCATCCGTGCAGCTCCGATGATCTTCTTAAGCGTCTCTTCGGTTTCGTCCAGATCATCATTGATCAGAACGTAATCATAGCCATCCCAATGGCTGATCTCGTCCCAGCATTTCTTCATGCGCTGGTCGATGATCTCTTTGCTGTCCTGTCCACGCGCCTCAAGACGGCGGCGCAGTTCGGTTATGCTGGGGGGCAGCAGGAACACCGACAGCGTGTGCATCCCCAGCGCCGAGTTGCGAATTTGCTGCGCGCCCTGCCAGTCGATGTCAAAAAGCACATCGTTGCCCTGCTCGATCGCGCCGCGCACCGGTGCTGTGGGCGAGCCGTAGAAATTGCCGAACACATGGGCATGTTCGAGCATCTCGTCGTTGCCGACCATTTTCTTGAAGTCGTCTTCGGATACGAAATGATAGTCGAACTTGTCCACCTCACCGACGCGTGGCGCGCGCGTTGTGGCAGAGACCGAAAAACTGATCGTGGTATCCCATGCCCGCAGACGTTTGGCCAAGGTGCTTTTGCCGGCACCCGATGGCGACGACAGGATCATCAGCAGCCCACGGCGGTCACTCTTGCGGCGTTCGGTCTTCATTGGCGGTTACTCCACATTCTGCACTTGTTCACGCATCTGGTCGATCAGCGCCTTCAGCGCCAGCCCTACCCGCGTCAGATCGGTATTTTGTGCCTTGGAGCACAGCGTGTTCACCTCTCGGTTGAACTCCTGGGTCAGGAAATCCAGCTTGCGACCGACAGGGCCAGCCTCATTGATCAGATCGCGCGCAGCACTCACATGCGCGCCGAGACGGTCGATTTCTTCGGTGATGTCGGATTTGACCGCCAACAGGGCAAGTTCCTGCGCAATGCGGCCGTCATCCAGCCCGTCGGCATTTTCCACAACACGCGCCAGATTGCGGCGCAGACCGGCGGCCACCTCGTCCTTGCGGGCTTCGGCAATCCGGGCGGCGTCGGCGGTTAGCACTGCGACCTGATCCAGTTGGGAATGAAGCACCTTGGCCAGTGCTGCCCCCTCGCCCGCGCGCATCTGCACGAAATCCTTCAGCAAAGCCGCAACATCGCTTTCCAGCGCAGTTTTCAATGGTGAGATTTCCTGATCGGCACTGGATTGCTCAAGCACGCCGCGCATCACCGCAATGTCCGTGGCCTTGGACGGGGCCAATGACAGCCCAAGGTCCATCGCTTGTGCCTCGATCTCGGTCAGGGCTTCCAGAACCGCAGAGAGTTGTCCGGCGTTGACCTGAACGGTGCCTGCCGTATCCTCGCGCGTGACGCGCACGTTCAACGTGACATTGCCCCGTGCGACCTCGGCCGCGACCTGCGCACGCAAGGCCACCTCAAGCCCATCGACCCAGTCGGGTGCGCGCACGCGAATATCCAATCCCTTGCCATTGACGCTGCGCAATTCGCAGTTCCAGCGGTAAACGCCGCTTTCTCCGCCCGAAGCGGCAAAGGCGGTCATCGAATGAAGGGCGGGGCTTTGGGCTGTTTTGGTCATGTCCGAGCAATACGGCCAATGAGGTGCAGTCGGCAACCCAAAGTGGCAGGCGACGGGGCGGCAAAGTCCAGCGTATGCGATCTTGGCCAGTGACAACATTAACCAACCTTTAAGATTTAGGTCCGATGAACGGTCAAGTTCAGATATTAAAGCTTTGGTAAGAACTCTGGCAGACTGGGCTGCAGAAATACGCTAAGGTTAGACAATGGATTTTCTCGATCAAGACACGCGAAACGTGGTGGATATGACAGACTTTCAGGCAGACACTGGATACTCCGCCCTCTCTCAGGTTGAAGGATACTGGGATGCGCTGCGGGGCAGCCGTCTGATGCCCAGGCGCGCCGAGGTCGATCCACGCGGGATCGAATCTGCCTTGGAGTACACCTTTATCCTGGAGCGCATCGCCCCCGGCATGGCGCGTTTGCGCATCGCGGGCAGTCACTTGGCCGATCTGATGGGCATGGAGGTGCGTGGTATGCCGCTGACCTCGTTGATCTCGCCCGAAGGCCGCCGCCAGCTTGGCGACACGCTGGAAGACGTGTTCCAACGCCCGTCCGTCTGCGAATTTCAACTGAGTTCGGCTGTGGGATTCGACAAACCGGCGCTGGAGGCGCGGATGATCTTGTTGCCATTGAAAAGTGATCTGGGCGATGTCAGCCGGGCGCTGGGCTGCTTTGTCGCGCGTGGCACAGTCGGACGCAAACCGCGCCGTTTCGACATCACCAAGGTGAACATCCGGTCGATCGTGGCCCCGGCAACGTTGCCGATGCCCACAGATGCGCCACAGCCCGATATTTCATCACCAAACGCGGGCATGTCAGAGCCGTCGAAGCCCTTCGAAGGGCGCAGGACTGGCGACGTGCCTTATTTGCGGTTGGTCAAAACCACTACAGAAACAGACTGAAATATCTGCTTGCCCGGAATAATACCGCAAGGACTTCATGCCGAAATCCCTGCGGTCTTCTGACATGGTCAGATCACCTGTTGCTGGCCCGTGCGCGTATTGCGACGCGCTGTCAGCTCTTCGGCCACCAGAAACGCAAGTTCCAGTGACTGGCTGGCATTCAGGCGCGGATCGCAGGCGGTGTGATAGCGATCAGACAGGTCTTCGTCGCTGACCGCGCGCATGCCGCCGGTGCATTCGGTCACGTCTTGGCCTGTCATCTCGAAATGCACGCCGCCGGGAATCGTACCCTCGGCCTGATGCACCGCAAAGAATTCACGCACTTCGCGCAGCACGCTTTCAAACGGACGGGTTTTGTAGCCGGTGGACGATTTGATGGTATTGCCGTGCATCGCGTCACAGGTCCACAGCACGTTTGCGCCCTCTTCCTGAACGGCCTTGATCAGACGCGGCAGGTGGTCGCCGACGCTGCCCGCCCCAAAGCGCGCGATCAGGGTCAGACGGCCCGCTTCGTTCTCGGGGTTCAGCTTGGCCATCAGCACCTTGAGGTCTTCGGCGGTGGTTGTCGGACCACATTTCAGACCGATGGGGTTCTGCACACCACGGGCATATTCCACATGCGCACCGTCGGGCTGGCGTGTGCGGTCCCCGATCCAGATCATGTGACCGGAGCCTGCCAGCCACTTGCCGGAGGTCGAATCTAGCCGTGTCAGCGCCTCTTCGTATTCCAGCAGCAGGCTTTCGTGGCTGGTGTAAAACTCAACCGTCGAAAACTCGTGCGTGGTCTTCGAGTTGATGCCGGCGGCCCCCATAAAGTCGATGGTGTCCTGAATACGGTTCGCAATCTCGGCGTATTTCGCAGCGTCTTCACCGTCGGTAAAGCCAAGCGTCCAGGCATGCACCCGGTGCATGTCGGCAAAACCACCGGTCGAGAACGCCCGCAACAGGTTCAGCGTGCCAGCCGCCTGCGTGTAGGCCTGCAACATTTTCGCGGGATCTGGAATGCGCGCTTCGGGTGTGAATTCCAGACCGTTGATGATGTCGCCCCGGTAGCTGGGCAGCTCGACGCCGTCGATCACCTCGGTCGGAGCACTTCGCGGCTTTGCGAACTGGCCTGCCATGCGGCCAACCTTGACCACGGGCACCTTGGCGCCAAAGGTCAGCACCATCGCCATCTGCAGCATCACCTTGAAGGTGTCGCGGATGGCATCGGCGCTGAATTGGTCAAAGGCCTCGGCACAATCGCCGCCCTGAAGCAAGAACGCCTCTCCCCGGCTGGCAGCGCCCAGATGCGCCTTGAGCTTGCGCGCCTCGCCCGCAAAGACCAGCGGCGGATATTTCGACAGTTGCGCGGTGACCGCGTCCAAAGCTGCCCCATCCGTATAGTCAGGCATCTGGATCCGGGGCTTGCTGCGCCAATCCGATTTCGACCATTCGCTCATAATGTCTCTCCGTGTTCGGGCCGCTGTCCGGCCACTGTATGCAGGGGCTTATACAAAAGCGTGCAATGAGTGGCCATACATCAAATACGACCACTTGACGTCGCGTCCGATGCGTGGGCAGGGTTTCCAGCATGGCCGCTCTAGGCCCGGTGAATAAGATACCTGTGCACAGGGGTCGGGTCTTCGTCGAAACCCTATCAAAAGGACGCCGCGATGTCCCAAACACGCTCTGCCGCTATTCGGCCCGAGGCCACCGAAAAACCGCAACGCTATGTCTTTGTGCTTTTGAACAATTTCACGCTTTTGTGTTTTTCCGCAGCGGTCGAAAGCCTGCGCATCGCCAACAGGATGGCGGGTCGCGACATCTACGAATGGAAGATCATCGGAGAAGGTGGCGAAACCGCCGTTTGTTCGGCGGGCACCGCGTTCAAGCTGGACGGTGATCTGGAAGAACTGAACCGCGACGATACGGTCATGGTCTGCGGTGGCATCGACGTACAAGACGCGACCAGCAAGCGGCTGCTGGGCTGGCTGCGCCGCGAAGCGCGCAAGGGGCTGCGGATGGGTGGTCTGTGTACCGCGGCCTATTCGCTGGCGCGTGCGGGGCTGCTGGATGGCAAGAAGGCAACGATCCACTGGGAAAACCAGGACAGTTTTGCCGAGGAATTCGAAGAAGTTAACCTGACCAAGTCAGTTTTCGTGGTCGATGGCCAGCGCATCACCACGGCGGGCGGCACATCGTCGATCGACCTGATGTTGAAGCTGATTGCAGACGGGCATGGCGAGGATCTGGCGAATGCGGTCGCCGACCAGCTGATCTATTCGTCGATCCGCACCGATCAGGACACCCAGCGTCTGTCCGTGCCCACCCGTATCGGCGTGCGCCACCCCAAGCTGAGCCAGGTCATCCAGATCATGGAAACCCACATCGAAGAGCCGATCAGCCCTTCGGTCCTGGCCAAGGATGTGGGCATGTCTACCCGCCAATTGGAGCGTTTGTTCCGGCGGTATCTCAGCCGGTCACCCAAGCGGTATTATATGGAGCTGCGCCTGCAAAAGGCGCGCAACCTGTTGATGCAGACAGATATGAGCGTGATCAACGTGGCGCTGGCCTGTGGCTTTGCCTCGCCCTCGCATTTCTCGAAATGCTACCGCGCGCATTACGACACCACGCCCTACCGCGAGCGCGGCTCGCACGCGGCCCGTTTAAGCATCTGATCAGCGCGCCATACGGTATAGGGTGCTGTCAGCGACTGCCAGAAACCAGATGCTGCCATCGGGTGCGGTCTGGATTGCTCGTACGCGGGCCGTTTGCGGCAACTTGATCTGCTCCACCTCGGTGGCGTCTTCGCCATCAAGCTCCAACCGGCTGATATAGTCGAACTTCAGCGCGCCCACGAACATGTCGCCCTGCCATTCTGGGAACATGTCGCCGTCGTAGAACATCATACCGGATGGAGCGATGGACGGGTCCCAATAGTAGGCGGGCTGCTTCATCCCCTCCTTGGACGTACCGACGCCGATCTGCCCGCCGCTGTAGTGACGCCCAAAGCTGATGACGGGCCAGCCATAATTGGCACCCTTCTCGATCAGGTTTACCTCGTCGCCGCCTTGGGCGCCGTGTTCATTGACCCACAGACGCCCCTGTCCGTCCAGTGTAGCCCCTTGCGGATTGCGATGACCGTAGGACCAGATCTCGGGCAAGGCGCCTTGCTGGCCGACAAAGGGATTGTCCGCAGGCACCTCTCCGTCACGCGTGACGCGCGCGATGGTGCCGTTGTGCTGGTCTAGATCCTGCGCCAGATCAGGCTGGCGTCGGTCACCCATCGTAACGAACAGCGTGCCATCCGTCGCTTCGACGACACGGCTGCCAAAATGCGCGCCGCCACTGTTGCCGGGTTTCATCTCGAACAGCAGTTTCAGATTGCTGAGCGCATGGCCATCCGCCGACAACGTACCCGAGGCCAGCGCCGTGCCTGCGCCACCACCCGCCTGTGGTCTGGCATAGGTCATGAAGACCGTGCGGCTTTCGTCGAAGTCTCGCGCCAGAGCGATGTCCAGCAATCCGCCCTGCCCGCTTGCGGCGACATCTGGCGCGCCGGAAACTGCGGTGCGGGTGCCGTCAGAGGCCACGTGCAGCAGCGTTCCACGGCGTTCGGTGATCAAAAGCGCATCGTCCGGCAGAAAGGCAAAAGCCCAAGGCGTATCAAGGTCATCAACCTGCGCGGTAATGGTGACCGGCCCTGCCGAGGTCTGTTGTGCCTGCGCTTGGGACACCCCTGAACTTACCCCTAAAACCAACGCTACCGACAGAATCAGAACCACGCGCATCACGACCACCTCTTTGGCTTAAGAATTATTTTTCAAATTTCGCAAATAGTCCGAAAATCCTGACTTTCCAGCAAGGTTCCATAGGGACAAACCGGCCTTATATCTCTTTTCTTTTTTCGACGAGGTGCTTAGGCTTCGGTCGAGAACGCAAAGTTCCAACAAGGGAGTTACAAAATGAAGAAGTTTCTGATGGCCACAGCGGCCACCGCTCTGATGACGGGCGCGGCCTTTGCCGATGCACACGCTAAAGAAGTTAAAATCGGCGTGATCCTCGGCTTTACCGGCCCACTTGAATCGATAACACCTGCAATGGGTGCGGGCGCTGAAATGGCGATGAACGAAGTCTCCGAAAGCGGTGCGCTGCTGGACGGTGCCAAAGTCACTTCGATCCGCGGCGACAGCACATGCATCGACGCAGGTGCGGCCACATCCGCAGCCGAGCGTCTGATCACATCCGACAACGTCTCCGCCATCATGGGCGCAGACTGCTCGGGCGTCACCGGTGCAATCCTGCAGAACGCGGCACGCCCCAACGGCGTCGTGATGATTTCGCCTTCGGCCACATCGCCCGGTCTGTCCACCGCCGAAGATGACGGCCTGTTCTTCCGCACCGCACCTTCGGATGCGCGTCAGGGCGTGATCATGACCGAAATCCTTCAAGATCGCGGCGTGAACGAAGTGGCTGTGACATACACCAACAACGACTACGGCAAAGGTCTGGCAGATGCGTTCCAGGCAGCTTTCGAAGAAGCTGGCGGCACCGTCACCATCTCGACATCGCACGAAGACGGCAAAGCCGACTATTCGGCTGAAGTCGGCGCTCTGGCCTCGGCTGGCGGCGAAGTTCTGGTTGTCGCCGGTTACGTTGACCAAGGCGGCTCGGGCATCATCCGCTCAGCCCTCGACACCGGTGCATTCGACACATTCTACGTGCCCGATGGCATGGTCGGTCAAAAGCTGAACGAAAACTTCGGCGCGGAAATGAACGGCTCGTTCGGCGCCTACCCCGGCACCGACAGCGAAGGTGCAGCGCTCTTCGTTGAGATGGCCGAAGCCGCTGGCTTCGACGGCACCGGCGCATTTGCACCCGAAAGCTATGACGCAGCTGCGCTGATCATGCTGGCGATGCAGGCGGCAAATTCGATGGACTCAGGCGACTACAAAGATCACGTCATGGACGTGGCCAACGCACCCGGCGAAAAAATCTACCCCGGTGAACTGGCCAAAGCGCTTGAACTGATCAAAAGCGGTCAGGACGTCGACTATGAAGGCGCATCCGCAGTCGAACTGATCGGACCCGGCGAATCCGCTGGCAACTATCAGGAAATCGAATTCGCTGACGGCGTGTATTCCACCATCAAATACCGCTAATCCGCGACCGACGACACTTGACGGCCCGAAGTACACACGCTTCGGGCCGTTTTGAATATCTGACAGGCCGCATCAAAGATGGCCGCACGCACAGGGGATGGGAACGCCAATGATCGTCGTCGACGACATTCACAAACATTTCGGCGGTTTTCACGCCGTAGACGGTGCCAGCCTGTCGATCCAGCCGGGGTCGATTACCGGGCTGATCGGACCGAACGGTGCCGGGAAAACAACTCTTTTCAATGTGATCGCGGGGGTTCTTAAACCAACCTCGGGCCGTGTCACCATGAATGGAGAAGACATCACCGGCCTGCCTCCGCACACGCTGTTCCACAAGGGACTGCTGCGCACGTTCCAGATCGCACATGAATTTTCGTCGATGACCTGCCGGGAAAACCTGATGATGGTGCCGGGCAACCAGTCGGGCGAGACGCTGTGGAACACGTGGTTTGGCCGCAAGCGCATCGCCGACGAGGAACGCGCCTTGCGCGCCAAGGCCGACGAGGTGCTGGAATTCCTGACCGTGCAACATCTGGCCGACAACAAGGCGGGCCAGATCTCGGGCGGTCAGAAAAAGCTGCTGGAACTGGGCCGCACCATGATGGTCGACGCCAAGATCGTGTTCCTCGACGAGGTCGGCGCCGGCGTGAACCGCACCCTGCTGAACACAATCGGCGACGCCATCCTGCGGCTGAACCAGGAACGCAATTACACCTTCGTCGTCATCGAACACGACATGGATTTCATCGGCAAGATTTGCGATCCCGTGATCTGCATGGCCGAAGGCAAGGTGCTGGCCGAAGGCACTCTGGCCGAGATCAAGGCCAACGAACAGGTGATCGAAGCCTATCTTGGGACCGGCTTGAAAAACAAGGAACAGGTGGGCGCATGAGCGACAATCCCTACAAGGACGGGCGCGGCAACAAGGACGCGTCGATCGCCAACCCCAAGGGCACCGGCACGATGTCGGCCCACCCCGGCTCGGGCGCTGCGAAGAACACCGGCACCGCGTTTTTGATCGGTGACAGCATGACGGGCGGCTATGGCAACGGCCCCGACATCCTGCACGACTGCACCGTGGCCGTGGATGCAGGCGAGATCGCCGTGATTGTCGGACCCAACGGTGCCGGCAAATCCACTGCGATGAAGGCCGTCTTTGGCATGTTGAACGTACGCCAGGGCTCGGTCCGGCTGGACGGCGAAGACATCACCGACCTCAGCCCGCAGGACCGCGTGGCCAAGGGCATGGGCTTTGTGCCGCAGACGTCAAATATCTTCACCTCGCTGACCGTCGAAGAGAACCTCGAGATGGGCGCGTTCATCCGCCGCGACGATTTCCGCGACACGATGGCGCAAATCTACGACCTGTTCCCCATTCTCAAGGAAAAGCGCCGTCAGGCCGCGGGGGAATTGTCGGGCGGTCAACGCCAGCAGGTCGCCGTGGGCCGCGCGCTGATGACGCGCCCCAAGGTTCTGATGCTGGACGAACCCACCGCGGGCGTCAGCCCCATCGTCATGGACGAGTTGTTCGACCGCATCATCGAGGTCGCGCGCACCGGCATTCCGATCCTGATGGTGGAACAGAATGCCCGTCAAGCGCTTGAGATCGCAGACAAAGGCTATGTTCTGGTGCAGGGTGCGAATGCGTTCACCGGTACCGGCAAGGAACTGCTGGCCGATCCCGAAGTCCGCAAATCGTTTCTGGGGGGCTGAGAGATGCAGATGTCATCCGACCCGCACCCGACCATACACGGCCCCACGGGCACCCATAAGACCGGAGCCTGCACATGGACCTTCTGAACGCCTTTGTGACCCTTTCCAACTTCGTGCTGATTCCTGCGATCGCCTATGGATCGCAACTTGCCCTTGGCGCTCTGGGCGTCACGCTGATTTACGGCATCCTGCGGTTTTCCAACTTTGCGCACGGCGATACGATGGCCTTCGGCACCATGATGACGGTGCTGTTCACATGGCTGTTCCAGGCTTGGGGCGTCTCGCTGGGACCACTTCCCACGGCTCTGCTGGCCCTGCCGTTCGGCATATTGGGCTGTATGGCCCTGCTGCTGTTCACCGACCGCGTGGTCTATAAATTCTACCGCGCCCAAAAGGCCAAACCGGTGATCCTGGTGATCGTGTCGCTGGGTGTGATGTTCATAATGAACGGGCTGGTGCGTTTCATCATCGGCCCCGATGACCAACGTTTTGCCGATGGCGAGCGGTTTATCGTGTCCGTCGGCACCTTCAAGGAGATGACCGGACTTGAGGAAGGTCTGGCGATCAAGACCACCCAAGGGATCACCCTGATCACGGCCATGATCGTGGTCGCGGCGCTGTTTTGGTTCCTGAACCGCACCCGCACCGGCAAATCCATGCGCGCCTATTCCGACAACGAGGATCTGGCACTGCTGTCGGGGATCAACCCCGAGCGTGTGGTGATGATCACCTGGCTGATCGTGGCCGCTTTGGCGACGGTTGCGGGTGTGCTGTACGGGCTGGACAAATCGTTCAAACCGTTCACCTATTTCCAGCTGCTGCTGCCGATCTTTGCCAGCGCCATCGTAGGCGGTCTAGGCAGTCCGCTGGGTGCCATTGCGGGCGGGTTCACCATCGCCTTTTCCGAAGTCATGGTGACCTATGCCTGGAAAAAGGTCGCAGGCTACGCCCTGCCCGAAAGCATGGCACCCGACGGGTTGGCCCAGCTTTTGAGCACCGACTATAAATTCGCCGTCAGCTTTGTGATCCTGCTGATCGTGCTGTTGTTCCGGCCCACCGGGCTTTTTGCGGGGAAATCGGTATGAACGAGACACTCAAAAACACCGCGCTTTTTGCGCTGGTTGCCGTGTTGATCATCGGCACCGGATTTCTGCAAAGCTGGAACTCGGCGCTGTTCATCCTGAACTTTGGTCTGATCAGCGCGATCATGGCCTTGGGCGTGAACCTGCAATGGGGTTTCGCGGGCCTCTTCAACGTCGGCATCATGGGCTTTGTCGCCTTGGGGGGCCTTGCGACCGTTCTGGTGTCGATGCCCCCCACCACCGAGGCCTGGGCCGCTGGTGGTGTGGGTGTCATCGTTGCGCTGTTGATGGGGGCCGCGACTATCGTAGTGACCGCATTGGTGATCAAGCGGATGCCTGCAGGCTGGATGCGCACAGTCGTGGTTCTGGCGCTGTTGATCGGCGGGTTCTTTATCTACCGCGCATTGTTCGATCCGTCTGTGGCACGGATCGAGGCGATCAACCCCGCCTCGACCGGCTATCTGGGCGGCATCAACCCCGGCGGCGCTGCATGGGGCTGGATGACGCTGCTGGCCTGGCCCGTGGGCGGATTGCTGGCGGCAGGTGTAGCGTGGATCATCGGTAAGACAGCGCTTGGCCTGCGCAGCGACTATCTGGCAATCGCCACGCTGGGCATCGCCGAGATCATCATCGCAGTAATGAAGAACGAAGACTGGCTGAGCCGTGGCGTCAAGAACGTCATCGGCCTGCCACGCCCTGCGCCCTACGAGATCGAATTGCAGGCCGATCCTGCCTTTCTCGACCGTGCGGCGAGCATGGGGATGGACCCTGTCACCGCTTCGACGATCTGGGTCAAGCTGGTCTATGCGGGTCTGTTCACCGTCGTTCTGGTGATCCTGTTCGTGCTCGCACAGCGTGCCTTGCACAGCCCGTGGGGCCGGATGATGCGCGCGATCCGCGACAACGAGAACGCATCCGAAGCGATGGGCAAGGACGTGACCGCGCGGCATTTGCAGGTGTTCATCCTGGGAAGCGCGATCTGCGGCATTGCCGGTGCCATGATGACCACGCTGGACGGTCAGCTGACGCCGGGCACCTATCAGCCGCTGCGCTTTACATTCCTGATCTGGGTGATGGTGATCGTCGGTGGATCGGGCAACAACCTTGGCGCAGTACTGGGCGGGTTCCTGATCTGGTTCCTGTGGGTGCAGGTCGAACCTATGGGTCTGTTCCTGATGCAGATGATCACATCCGGCATGGCGGACGGCGCGCCGCTCAAAGCGCATCTGATTGAGAGCGCCGCGCACATGCGGCTGCTGACGATGGGCTTCGTGCTCCTGCTGGTTTTGCGGTTCAGCCCGCGCGGGTTGATCCCTGAACGGTGAGTTTGCAACCGCTCTGGATCATTCAAAAAAGGGCCCGAACATCGCGTTTCGGGCCCTTTTGCGTTAGGTGTCAGGCAGCGCGCTACCGCCCCTTGAACAGCCCGCCCAGAATGCCGCGCACGATGCGGCGGCCTGTGGTGCCCGTCAGTTCCTTGACCACCATCTTGGTCATTTGATCGCCAAAGCTGGTGGAGGCGCGTGTCTCACGCGAGGTTGAGCGCGTGACCCGCGAGCCGGAATACCGCCGCCCTGCGTTGAAATCTCGGGCTGCGGGTGCCTCGGCCTCTTCTGCCTGTTCTTCGGCTTTGGCAGCGTCGGCAGCGGCTTTGGCGGCACGTTCTCGCAGGATCTCAAACGCCGATGTGCGGTCCAACGTCTGATCGTATTTGCCTGCCATCGTTGACGTGCCCATAACTCCTGCCCGTTCCTCGGGCGTGATCGGACCCAGTTGCGACGACGGTGGACGGATCAAAGTGCGCTCGACAATGCCCGGCACGCCTTTTTTCTGCAGCATCGAGGTGACGGCCTCGCCCACGCCCACCTCGCGGATCGCCGTTTCGGTGTCAAAGGCGGGGTTTTCGCGGTAGGTCTGGGCGGCAAGGCGCAGTTCCTTGCGGTCCTTGCCGGTAAAGGCCCGCAAGGCGTGCTGCACACGGTTGCCCAACTGGCCAAGGATATCATCGGGCACATCCGCCGGGTTTTGGGTGACAAAGTACACGCCAACCCCCTTGGACCGGATCAGCCGCGCCACCTGTTCGACCTTGTTTACCAGCGCCTTGGGGGCGTCATCAAACAGCAGATGCGCTTCGTCAAAGAAAAACACCAGCTTGGGTTTGTCGGGGTCGCCCACTTCGGGCAGTTCTTCGAACAACTCGCTCAGCAACCACAAAAGGAAAGTCGCATAGAGCTTTGGTGCGCCCATCAACTGGTCAGAGGCCAGAATATTCACCATGCCGCGCCCCTCCGCATCGCAGCGCATCAGATCGGCCAGATCCAAAGCCGGTTCTCCAAAGAGCTTTGCACCGCCCTGGTTTTCCAGCACCAGAAGACGCCGCTGGATCGCACCGATCGACGCCGGTGCAACATTGCCATAGCGCAGCGACAATTCGCTGGCATTCTCACCGATCCAGATCAACAACGCCTGCAAATCCTTGAGGTCGAGCAGCGGTAGCCCCTCTTCATCCGCCAGACGAAAGGCGATGTTCAATATCCCTTCTTGCGGCTCGCTCAAGGCAAGCAACTGGCTCAGCAACAGCGGACCCATTTCCGACACCGTGGTGCGTACCGGATGGCCCTGCTCCCCGAACAAATCCCAGAACGTGACCGGAAAGGCGGCATAGGTGTAATCCGCGAACCCAATGGTCGCAGCGCGCTCGGTAAAGGGGGCGTGCAGCTTGTGCTCGGCGCTGCCCGACTTGGCAAGACCGGAAAGATCACCTTTGACGTCTGCCATGAAAACCGGCACCCCGGCCGCAGAAAACCCTTCTGCCAGAATTTGCAGCGTCACCGTCTTGCCCGTGCCTGTCGCCCCGGCGACCAGACCGTGACGGTTGGCATATTTCAGGCTCAGCCCTTGCTTGGTCCCATAGTCCGGCCCGCCGCCGCCCAAGAATACCGCGTCATCCATCTGTCGTTCCTGTTCCTTGCCAGCTTTGCATCCGGCAAAACCTGTCTCGCCGACCATACTAACTTAACTCTTTAGGACCATAGTGATTTCATTCGCACCAAGATGTCCTTCTGGTGCGGATATACTTCCTCCCTGTCAGACTGGCCGCGCCTTCGGGTGCGGCCTTTTTTGCTGCAAAAAGAGGCCGCACTTGAATGCACATCCAATGCTATTTGCTTGTGCCATCTACAAACCAGGAAAAGTCGCAGATTTCCGGTTGACCGCTTTCGTGTCATTGCCTACGGTCTGGTTAAAATAAGTCGGCCAGTCCGACGGGGAGATATCACTTGAAGAGAGGGTCCTTGCGGGTCCTCTTTTCTATTTGTCCCAGTTGCTCTTTTTTGTGTTTGTGGCAGTGTGCTGTTGAAACGGCAGAAAACTGCCTGATTTCACTCCTTTTCGTTTCTGCGGCCCCTGACAGTGCCGCGTGTGCGTGTTAACTGAAACTCAAAGCAATCAAGTCTGGAAGTTAAGATGTCATATTCGATCAAAACACTGGTTCTGACCGCCGCTTTGGCGCTGAGCGTACCTGTGGCCGCGATGGCGCAGGACACAACCACCGAGAGCGAAGCAGCACCCGCTGAAACAGCCCCTGTTGAAACCCAATCAGGCAACGCAAGCGAAATTGAATCGCAGCTGTCTCTGGGCGCAGACGCAGACGCCGACCCCGAGCTGGGCAGACCCTATACCTCAGAGACTGTGGGTTCATGGGAAATCCGCTGCATCAAGACCGAAGAAGAAAACGACCCCTGCCAGATGTACCAGTTGATGGATGACGGCCAGGGTGTGCCGGTTGCTGAATTCTCGCTGTTCCGCCTGCCCGAAGGTGGCAAGGCCGTAGCAGGCGCGACGGTCGTCGTGCCGCTGGAAACTTCGCTGCCCGCGCAGTTGAAGATCGCAGTCGATGGCGGCAAGGCGCGGACCTACCCTTATGCGTTCTGCAATCAGGTTGGTTGCTATGCGCGCATCGGTCTGGTCGAAGAGGATGTGGCTGCGTTCCGTCGCGGTGCCAATGCGACCATCACCATCGTGCCCGCGCTGGCCCCCGATCAAACGGTCGAACTGGCCCTGTCCCTGAACGGATTTACCGACAGCTTCACGAAATCTTCGGTGATCGAGCAATAAACCAAGCCACTTAGGCAAGCGCCAAGGCCGTGTCCTTAACCGGGGCGCGGCCTTTTGCGTTTTACGAGGTTCGGGTCGGAGGGCTTCGGGGTTTGTCTGAACCGGTCGCTGATGGTTGCTCAATTGGACGTCAAAGGCTGCGACATGCCGCAATCAAGCGAATTTGCGCAAGGCCAACACCGCGTTCATCCCACCAAATGCAAACGCGTTGGACAGTACGACATCCACCGAAGCCTCGCGCGCCTCGTTCGGGACCACGTCCAGTGCACATTCGGGATCGGGTTCTTCATAGCCGATGGTGGGCGCAATCACCCCGTCGCGCAGGGCCATGATGCAGGCCAGCAGCTCAACCGCCCCGGTGCCGCCGATCAGGTGCCCGTGCATGGATTTGGTCGACGAAATCATCAGCTTGTCGGCATGGGGACCGAACACATCGGCCACAGCAGCGCATTCTGTCTTGTCGTTCGCCGTGGTGCCGGTGCCGTGGGCGTTGATATAGCCCACCTCGTCTCGGTTCACCCGTGCATCGGCCAGCGCCCCGATCATCGCGCGCGCGGCTCCATTTTTTGATGGCATGACGATGTCACTGGCATCCGACGACATGGCAAAGCCTGCGACCTCGCACAGGATCTCCGCGCCGCGCTTGCGGGCGTGTTCCATTTCCTCAAAGACGAAAACGCCCGCTCCCTCGCCCTGCACCATGCCGTTGCGGTTGGCCGAGAACGGGCGACAAGCGTCGCGCGACATCACCCGCAACCCTTCCCACGCCTTGACCCCGCCAAAACACAGCATGGATTCGGACCCGCCGGTGACCATCGCAGGAGCCATCCCGGTGCGGACCATCTGGAACGCCTGCGCCATCGCGTGATTGGACGACGCACAGGCCGTCGAGACGGTGAACGACGGACCCTTGAGGTTGTATTCCATGCTGACATGGCTGGCCGCTGCATTGTTCATCAGCTTGGGCACGACGAAGGGGTGAACGCGGTTCTTGCCGTCTTCGTAGACGCTGCGATAGTTGGCATCCCACGTGCTGACGCCGCCCCCCGCCGTGCCCAGCACGACGCCGGACTTGGCAGCGAATTCGCCGCTGAAGGTCAGGCCTGACTGGGTGATCGCCTCTTTGGCGGCGGCCAGCGTGAATTGCGTAAACCTGTCATAGAGGCTCATTTGCTGGCGGTTATACCGGCCCTCTGCCTCGAAACCGCGTACCTGTCCGCCGATGCGGATCGCCAGCCGGTCGACGTCCTGAAACTCCAGCGGCCCAATGCCGCAACGACCCTCGCGCATCGCCTCCATCGTGTCGGCGACGCTGTGTCCCAGCGCATTGATGGTTCCTGCGCCGGTAATGACCACCCGTTTCATACCGAGCCCTTTTGCTCCACCATCAGCTTTTCGATGCCGGTGACGATCGACGCCACGGTCGAGATGTCAAAATCGCCTTCGCTGGGATCGTTGGCGTTGAACGGCACCGAAATGTCGAACTCTTCCTCGATGGAGAAGATACTTTCGACCAGACCCAGACTGTCGATGCCAAGGCTTTCCAACGTGCTGTCCAGCGTGACGTCGGAAGGTTCAAGCACAGCCTGTTCCGCGATAATTGCGATCACCTTGTCCTTGACGCTCATCAGGCAGCCCCCCATTGGTCCACGGTTCGCGAAAGACTTAGTCACTGTTGCCCGACTTGAAAACCGATTTCTGCAAGGCCGCGACATCACGAAACAGACGCGGCAGGCGGCGCAATGCCTTGTAAGTCTCAAGCTGGGTTTCCATCTTGGTCGCCGGATAGCCAAGCATGACCCGGCCCGCAGGCACCGATGACAAAACCTTGGTGCCGCCGCCGCAAATGACCCGATCACCGATGGTCAGATTGTCGCCCACGCCGGTCTGCCCACCCAGTACAACGTTGTTGCCCACCACGGTCGATCCGGCCACGCCGACGCCAGCGCACAGCAGCGTGTCGTTGCCGATCACACAATTGTGGCCGATCTGAACCTGGTTGTCGATCTTGGTGCCGTTGCCGATGCGGGTGGCGCGGATGGTGCCGCTGTCGATGGTGGAATTGGCGCCCAGTTCCACGTCGTCACCGATGACGACAGCACCCAGCGAATGGATGCGCGCATAGGCTTGCGGCTGGGCGTCGTTGTCCGCACCCAGCGAGGCGCGCGCCTGCTCTGCCCCGGACACTTCGGGCGTGACGAAGGAGAAACCGTCGGGACCGACACGCCCCCCCGGTTGGGCTATGAACCGCGCACCGATCTGGCAATAAGCGCCGATGCTGACCTGTTCGCGCAGATAGGCATCGGGACCGATGCTCGCCTCGGTCCCGATGAAACACTGAGGCCCGATCACCGAGCCTGTGCCGATCTTGGCCCCCGCCATGACCACGCACAGCGGTCCGATACTGACATCATCCGCGATCCTTGCCGTCGGATCGATCACCGCACTGGGGTGGATACCGGTGCCAAATCCCTGCCCGCGGTCCATCATCCGTGTCAGCCCCGACATGGCAAAGCGCGGCCGCGCAGGCACAATCGCGGCCTCTAGCCCCAAAGCCTGCCAATCAGCGCCTTGCCACAGGACGGCGGCGCGGGCAGCACCTCTGGACAGGCTTTCGGCGTATTTGGCAGATGTCGCCATCGCCAACTGGTCAGCCGTCGCCAAGGCAGGTTCATTCACACCTGTGATCAAAAGGTCAACGGCACCAAAGGCTTCCGCCCCAAGCGCCGTTGCAATCTCTTTCACCGAATAAGGCATCGCATTTCCCCTTTTGGGGACCGAATTACCCTTGAACCGCGCGCAAGGCCACCCCTGCCTGCGACAGGGCGTTCCAGATGTTGCGATCACGTCCATAGACGTCGCGGCGGTACTGGGTGTGGCCCCTGGGCGTGGTAAAGGCGGTGCGGTAGATGATGTGCACGGGCACGGGTTCTTCCAGCATCACGGTTTGCTCGTTGCCGGTGGCCAGCTTGGACTGAAACATCCCCTTGGGATCGCTCGTCTGCTTGGCCAGGAGAGTGTAGGCAAAGTCGAACGGATCGGCCAGACGCACGCAGCCATGGCTGAAACCGCGGGACTCGCGATCAAACAGGCTCTTGGAGGGCGTGTCGTGCAGATAGATGTTGTGGCGGTTCGGGAACATGAACTTCACCAGACCCAATGCATTGTTCTGACTGGGCGGCTGGCGCATGGAAAAGGGAAAGGTTCTGGCGGTGTACTGATTAAAGTTCACCGCGCCACGGTTGACCCGCCGACCTTTGCTGTCGGTGATCTCGATGTGGCTGACCGCATTCGGGTTCCCTTTAAGCTGAGGAAGGTATTCCTTGGTTACGATTGACCGCGGAACGTACCAGCTGGGATTGATGACCATGAATTCCATGACGTCCGAAAACTCGGGTGTCTGGCGATCGGAGTCGGTGGCGCCCACCACCGAACGGGTCTCGAACGTGAGCTTGCCGTTGTCGTACACTTTGGCGGTGAAATCGGGAATGTTCACCAGAATGTGGCGCTTGCCCCGTTCCTGATTCATCCAACGCTCACGCTCCATCGCGACGATGATCGATTGCAGCCGCTCCTGTACCGAGCGGTTCATCTCGACCATCGTGGTTTGCCCGGCGACACCATCGACAGCCAGCCCGTGCGCCTTTTGGAATTGCTCGATAGCGGCAGCCATCTTCGCGTCATAGGTATGAGATGCAGTGCGATCGAGAAAGCCCATTGCCATCAGACGGTTGCGCATGATGACCACGGCATTGCCGGATTGACCGGGCTCAAGCGCCGAGACCGGAACCTGCTGGCCCCAGCCACCATTTGCCATCAATCGCTCCATCCGCAGCTTTTCTTTCATCAGCGCCGTGTATTCGTGGGTCTTGGGCGGCAGCGCCTTGAAAAACCCCGAAGGCGACGATTTGACAAAGTTCACCAGATAGGACGTGCGGTCGCGATAAGGCACCTGACGCACGATGCGGCTGTCGACCCGCGAAGGCACTAGAACGCCGGTTTGCACGTCGCGCGCATATTGCAGGAACACGCGGGTGATCTCGACCTCGACCAGACCCATATCGCGCGGGCTCTTGGCCGCTTTCATTTGGGCGAGCAATGTCTGTGAATCATAGCGCGACACTGGCAGTCCGTGGTCGTCGGCACTGTCCAATGCCTTGATCAACGCGACCCGCCTGCTGCGTTCAAGGTTCGAGCCACCCGTCCAGACGCTTTGATAGGCGTTGGACTGATAGAATGCAGCAATATCCTTGTCGCTTGACGCGGCTTCGGCAACGGCCTGTTTGAATGCGGTAACCTGTGCGGATGCCGGGGTCGGCACGCTCCAAAGGGTGAGCATCGTTGCCAATACGGCAAAAACCGCCCAAATTCTGTTGCCTGGAAGCGTCATAAATACCTCGATCGGAATGGTCGCAAATTGCTTGCAATACTTTTCCTACGTTCGAGGGCGTGCTGTCCACTCACATTTGCGAGGGATTTTAGATATATGCCCACCCTGCGGCGGGCTTGCATCGTTCAGGGGCATGAAAAGCACATGTGCCCGATTGTGCGCAAAAATTCGCCTAAAACTCTTGATAGATGGAACCCTCAAGATTCAACACTTGGTTAACGATTCTTGCTATGTAATACAGATCTCACATCTGGGGATGAGATGAAATCTTCCGTGTAACATCACGGTCAGGCAGACTTACGGGACGGCGCAGAATCATGACAAACAATCGCTCTACGGGTATGACCCGCCGCGCACTTTTGGGCGCGTTCGCTGCAACCACGGTGGCCGCAGCGCCTACTTTCTCAAACGCAGCCGGCTTCTTGCGCGGCGCAGGCGATATCCGACGTATCCGAATGTATTCTGGCCGCACGGGTGAGCGTCTGGATATGATCTACTGGATCGAAGGCGACTACATCAACGACGCCTTCAAGGAAATCAACCATTTCATGCGCGACTGGCGCACCGACGATGTGGTGAACATGGATCTGCGCACCGTTGATTTCATGGCCGCAGCGCACAATCTGATGGATGTAAACGAACCCTACATGCTGTTGTCGGGCTATCGCTCGCCCAAGACCAACGCAATGCTGCGTTCGCGCAGCGGCGGTGTCGCCAAGAATTCGCTGCACCTGAAGGGTCAGGCCGCTGACCTGCGGCTTTCTTCGCGGTCAGTCAACCAGATGGCTCAGGCAGCCTCCGCCTGTCATGGCGGTGGTGTCGGACGCTACTCCGGTTCCAACTTTGTGCATATGGATTGCGGCGCAGTGCGCAGCTGGGGCGGCTGATCAGCCACCTTCAGTCAGTGTTTGCGAAAAAGGGCGCCCATGTCGGCGCCCTTTTTGCTGCGCGGTTGCGGGACTGCGTTGAAACTCGGGGGATGAGAAGCAGCTACGCGCAGGTACAGATGCAACTCTCGTCCGAAACAAAAGTTCCCTTGGCGTGATCGCTTTTACGTGATCATGAATGGCTCGGAGAGAGTTATACTTTTTAAGACTGTCCTATGACGCGCAACTGAACTCTCTCTTTGAGGCGCACCTGCGGAATACGCCCTAGAAAACCAAAGCCGCGCGACACCGAGCAGTCTAACTACACACGCAATTCGCAACCGAAACTGAATGAAAATGGTGAACCATGCTGGATTCGAACCAGCGACCTCTGCCTTCGGAGGGCTGAGGTCGAAACCTAAACCCCTTGAATTTATTGAGTTTTTTATGCTCAATTTCCCCTCATTACCCCTCATTTACCCCCGTTTCTGTGCATTTCTGTGCGGCCAAGGGTGCTAACCTGTGCGGCGATCTGCTGCTGGTGATACGGCGAATGGTGCCAGTAAGTTCTGATGATCGTCTCAGGTGATGTGGAAAAGTATTCAGCCGCATCTTCGATGCTGCCGCCTGACCGGATAAAGAGTGTGATTGCTGTGTGCTTGATGCCGTGCGGCGTTATGCGCAGGACTCCCGCCCGCTCACATGCGCTCTCAAGAGCTTTGCCGATGTCTGAAACAGGCTTGCCGGGCCGCCGGACATGCTCAACAACATACACCCAATCATACAGCCGATTCCATCGTAACAGATGGGCCATCAGGCGATCCGGAATGCGGTGCGGTCTTCGCTCTTTGCTGGTTTTCTTCTCATCGTCGCCGCGCCGCCACCAGATCCGCTGAACAAGATCGAGCCAAGGCCCGTCTCTGCGCTTCTTGCGAGTCGTATTGCTGACTGTTGCGGGTCGGCTACCAGTGTAAAACTGGCACAGCGCGATGCGCGCTGCGTGCTTGCTGCGCTTTTGTCGCCAGAGCTGCCAGAGAACTGCCGCGAATTCATCGCGCGTCAGATAATCCGGGCGCGGGTCGGTCTCAGCTGGCAGCCAGACGTCCGGCACTTTCGTGAGCCGGGCTTTGCTGTGCTTTATAGCAGCACGCAGAGTTGAGAGTTCGCGCCGCACAGTAGATCTGCTGCGGCCTGCTTTCTCTCTGTCTTTCAGATACAGCTTGCAGCTGTGTTCAGTAATGTCACTGACAGTTTTCCCCGACCAGAACGGTGCAAGGGCAACTGCCGCATAATCGAGGCGGTCAGGATCTGCGATCTCACTTGACCGTGCTTCAGCATAGTCAGCGACAAGCAAATTGACCGGCAGCTGGTCGGGATCTAATGGTGCGGGCGCGCGGCCTCTTTCTGTGAGATAGCGAGCAAGTGCCGATTCTGCAGCCGCTGTTTTGCCAGCTCCGCGTAATCCGGTTCTTGTGTCTTTTCCTGCGTCGCGGATGATCCACTCACCGGTATCTGGTCTCTCGTAGAGGCGGGCTGGCTTTTTTTGTCGTGGCATAGCATGTATTCCTCAAGCGCTTGCTTGTGAATACGATACTGCCGACCAGGGCGACGCGCAACAATGTGCCCGTCCTTGATTGCTTTAAGGAGTGCTTTGTATGTGATGCGCAGATTTTCTGCAGCTTCGCGTGCGGTGAGGATTGTGTGTTTGTGTTTCATTTTCAGGAATAAGATCCGATGAAAAATCATCGGAAAAAATCGTGATAATTATTACAGTTTCATTTTTTGAATGCAGCGGTGCCGGTTCCTAAGTTCAGAGAACCAATGCCACCTCGCGCAAGCAGCGAATGCACACTTTCCGCCCCAAGAGACTTACAGCCAAGCTTTCAGTTGACTGATATCCGCTAAGAGATAGTCGAGTTCTGTTTTCGGTAGGTCTTCGGTGAGACCGAAAAGCAAAAGTAGGTATCCAAGGGTGCTGACGTCAGACAAACACATTGCTTGCAATGTGTGAGAGGCAGCGCCAGACCGCCCCATGGGCGGGCGCTTTCTCACCGTATTGCGCTTCTTCACCCACACGCCAAAGCGGTGAGATAAAGTGGCATGAGCCGAGGTATGAGCGCCCACCCGCGGTCGCGCGCTGCCTTCGTGCTCGGCCGCCCCCTAATGGATCAACGACCCCCCGTTCACGTCCACCTCTG
>JAGXHE010000035.1 GCA_024636445.1 Sulfitobacter sp. | reverse complement strand
CGACGCGCCTTGGAAAATGGGAAGTTGGACCTGGCCCAGGTCGAAGGGCTGGCCGACCTGATTGATGCCGAAACAGAATTCCAGCGCGCGCAAGCAATGCAAACACTCGAGGGCGCGCTGAGCAAGGTTGTCGAAGATTGGCGGTCCCGGTTGATCCACGCCGCGTCTTTGCTTGAGGTTACCATCGATTTCGCTGACGAAGATGTACCGGTGGATGTGGCGCCCGAGGTGACAAACCTGCTGGCAGGCGTGATCGCACAGGCTTTGGATGAGATTTCGCGTTCACATGTTTCAGAGCGCGTGCGTGTCGGTTTTGAGGTGGCGATCATAGGTCTGCCGAACGCTGGTAAATCTACCCTGCTCAATGCGTTGGCTGGACGCGATGCTGCAATCACTTCGGAATTTGCGGGCACGACGCGTGATGTTATTGAGGTGCGAATGGACCTCGACGGACTGCCCGTTACGTTCCTCGACACCGCTGGTCTGCGCGAGAGCGAAGATCATGTAGAAAGCATCGGAATAGAACGCGCTATCGCACGTGCAAAAAAGGCAGACCTTCGGGTGTTCTTGTCCGACGATGTGTCCACTCTACCGCTGGTCCCGCTGGCGCAAGACATTGTCGTCGCCCCAAAAGCAGACCTGCGCGCAGATGGGGTGGGGGTTTCGGGTGTGACAGGCGCCGGTGTGAATGCTTTGGTGCAGGACGTAAAAGCTGTTTTCGCGGATAAGGTTGCACATGCCGGACTGACGTCGCGCGAACGCCATCGTACCTCGCTACAATCCGCCGTCGCTGCATTGGAAGACGCGTCGCGCCTCGTCATTCAAGGTCCAGAGGTCTATGATCTGGCAGCAGAAGAATTGAGAACCGCGATTCGAAGCCTCGAGTTTCTCGTGGGCCGAATTGACGTAGAAAACTTACTGGATGAAATCTTCTCCAGTTTTTGCTTGGGCAAGTGATGGGAGTGTTTCACGTGAAACATTTTGATGTGTTGGTGATCGGAGGAGGCCACGCTGGCGCGGAAGCGGCCCACGCGGCTGCCCGAATGGGAGCCAACACAGCGTTGGTCACGATGTCATTATCGGGGATTGGCATCATGTCATGCAACCCCGCGATCGGGGGACTGGGCAAAGGTCACCTGGTGCGTGAAATAGACGCGATGGACGGCGTGATGGGCAAAGTAGCCGACAAAGCGGGAATCCAGTTCCGGCTGTTGAACCGCCGGAAGGGCCCTGCGGTTCAAGGCCCGCGGGCGCAGGCAGATCGTGCGATTTATCAACGTGAAATGCTGGCCGCGACCCAGGCGCAGCCCAACTTGACTATTGTCGAGGGTGAAGTTGTTGATCTGAAAATGACAGGCCAACAGGTCACTGGCGTGGAATTGGCAGATGGAACGCAACTCGACAGCACCACGGTCGTTTTGACGACTGGCACATTCCTGCGCGGCATCATCCACATCGGTGAAGAAAAACACTCGGGTGGCCGCATGGGCGACAAAGCCTCGGTGCGGTTGGCTGAGCGTATCGACGCCTTTGGCTTGCCTCTTGGTCGGCTGAAAACGGGAACTCCGCCGCGATTGGATACGCGTACAATCAACTGGTCGATCCTGGAGGAGCAGCAAGGCGATGATGAGCCTGCGTTCTTTTCCTTTGAAACGACGCATTTGGCGGCGAAGCAGGTGTCCTGTGGCATCACACACACCAATGAGCGCACGCACGAGATTATTACTAAAAACCTTTCGCGGTCTGCGATGTATGGTGGGCACATAGACGGGACCGGTCCGCGCTACTGTCCGTCGATAGAAGATAAAGTTGTCCGTTTTGCGGATAAAACCTCCCATCAGGTGTTTCTTGAGCCTGAAAGTCTGACCGGTCACACTGTCTACCCTAACGGAATTTCGACGTCCTTACCGGTAGATGTCCAGGAAGATTATATTCATTCGATCGTCGGGCTGGAAAACGCGACGATACTGCAACCGGGCTACGCGATCGAGTACGATTATGTCGATCCGCGTGCGCTTGATATTTCGTTGCAACTTCGTGCGACAACTCACCTGTTTCTGGCGGGCCAGATCAACGGGACCACGGGCTACGAGGAAGCCGCTGCGCAGGGGCTTGTCGCGGGGATCAGTGCCGCTTGTCTCGCGCAAGGGCGCGATCCAGTTCAGTTCAGTCGGTCGAACAGCTATATCGGTGTCATGATTGACGATCTCACGACACGCGGCGTGACCGAGCCTTACCGTATGTTTACCTCGCGTGCCGAATTTCGTCTGTCGTTGCGGGCTGACAACGCAGATCAGCGCCTGACACCGATGGCGATGGACCTGGGGATGGTCTCAGCGGCTCGGTGCGCATTGTTCAAAGCAAAGCGTGACGCGCTCGAGCTTGGTTATCAGGCCTTGACGCGTGAATCTTATACTCCTAAATACATCACGGCAGCCGGAATTTCCGTGAAAGAAGATGGCACGCGCCGAACGCCCTACCAACTATTGGCGTTCCCGGATGTTCAATTTGATGACGTTGTTCGCGTTCAGCCAGACTTGGGAGATATAGACGCTCCCATTCAGATCCAATTGGCGCGCGATGCGCTTTATGCGAACTATATTGATCGCCAGCAAAAAGATATCGACAGAATTCAAAAGGATGAGTCACAGCTGATCCCGGTTGGATTTGCCTATGTGGGAATCAGCGGTCTTTCAAATGAGCTAACTGCAAAGCTGGAAAGCGCCCGACCCGGGAACTTGGCGCAGGCAGCGCGCGTTGAGGGTATGACGCCGGCAGCGCTCGCGCTCTTGCTCGCTAAACTCCGTCAGCACAAGAAAAAATCAGCATGACAATTGTGCCGGACTGGCTTGCAGGGGATGTTTCACGTGAAACATTGAATGACCTGGAGCGCTTTCACGACCTTTTCTTGAAGTGGAATGCCAAGATTAACTTGGTATCTCGGTCCAGCGCGCCCGAATTATGGAACCGGCATATTTGGGATTCAGCACAAGTCTGGAGTCTCGCACCAGAAGCGTCGCATTGGGCAGACTTTGGCAGCGGAGGCGGTTTTCCAGCAATCATCTGTGCGATCTTTGCCAAGAACGCTCAAAGAGATACTCGATTCTCACTTGTTGAAAGTGATCAGCGCAAGTCCACGTTTCTGCGCACAGCAATACGAGAGCTGGGCGTGAATGCATCGGTGTTGGCCAAGCGCGTTGAATCTCTGGAACCACTAGAAGCGAACATCATCTCGGCGCGGGCGCTGTCCCCATTGTCTGACTTGCTCGAATTCACTGCTCAGCACTCAGCCCGCGATGGGCAAGCTCTGTTCCCAAAGGGCGAGCTCTGGCAGTCAGAGCTTGAAGATGCGCGGAAAACATGGACATTCGATTGCAAAGCGCACTCCAGCCATACGGAAGCGCAAGCGGCAATTTTGCAGATCAAGGAGTTGAAACGTGTCTGATCCAACACGTCCAATTGGACCCAAGATCGTCGCAATTGCAAACCAGAAAGGTGGCGTGGGCAAAACCACGACGTCGATCAACCTGGCGGCGGCGCTGGCCGAGCAAGGCTACAAAGTGCTGCTGGTCGATCTTGATCCACAGGGCAATGCGTCGACAGGATTGGGTATCGAAGTCGATGACCGCGTGCTGACCACATACGAACTGCTTCTAGAAGACGTCGACCTGAGCGAAGCAATTCAGGCCACCGCGGTGGAAAATCTGTCCATTATTCCGGCGACGGTTGACCTAAGTTCGGCTGATCTGGAGTTGATTTCTAACGAAAAGCGTAGCTTTTTGCTGCATGATGCGTTGAGACAAGTGCAAATGGACCCGTTCGCTTTCGATTACGTCCTGATCGACTGCCCACCTTCGCTGAACCTGTTGACCGTCAATGCGATGATCGCAGCGCATTCGGTTTTGGTGCCGTTGCAATCTGAATTTTTCGCCCTCGAAGGTCTGTCCCAGCTCATGCTTACCATTCGAGAGGTACGCCAGTCGGGGAACAAGGATCTTCGGATCGAGGGTGTCGTGTTGACGATGTACGATCAGAGGAACAACCTGAGCTTGCAAGTTGAGCAGGACGCGCGAGATAATCTGGGTGATTTGGTTTTTAAAACCGTGATCCCACGCAACGTTCGGGTGTCAGAAGCTCCATCATTTGCGATGCCAGTGCTCAGTTACGATCCCGCATCGCGTGGAGCCAAAGCCTATCGTGATTTGGCGTTGGAGTTTATTCGGAACAATGCACGACAGAAAGTAGAGGCCTAGAATGGTACCTAAAGATAAGAAACGTGGTCTGGGCCGTGGGCTTTCGGCGTTGATGGCAGATGTGAACGAGGCGGAACAAGTCGCTCAACAGAGCGCTGGCACCGCCGTGCGGACCGTTCCGATTGAGCGGGTAAAGCCCAACCCTGATCAGCCACGCAAGCGTTTTACCCAGAACGACCTGGATGACTTGGCCGCGTCGATTGCTGAAAAGGGTGTGATCCAGCCGCTGATCGTGCGGGAAAAAGACGGCGGGTTCGAGATTGTCGCGGGCGAGCGCCGGTGGCGTGCCGCGCAAATGGCCAAGCTGCATGAATTGCCCGTCATAGTGCGTGACTTTGACGACACCGAGGTGTTGGAAGTCGCCATCATCGAGAACATTCAGCGCGCTGACCTGAACGCGATCGAAGAGGCCGCAGGCTACCGTCTGTTGATGGATAAATTCGGTCACACTCAGGAAAAGATGGCCGAAGCCTTGGGTAAAAGTCGCAGCCACATTGCGAACCTGCTGCGACTGCTGCAGTTGCCAGACGATGTCGTCGAGATGGTGCGCAACGGCGATCTGTCCTCCGGCCACGCGCGGGCGCTGATTACCGCAGATGATCCATCGGCGTTGGCCCGTAAAGTTGTCGCTGAAGGGTTGAGCGTCCGAGCGACCGAAGCATTGGTGAAATCAATGCAGGGTCGTGGTGAGGACAAAGAGCCGAAAAGCGAGCCGAGGCGCTCGGATGATCCAAAGGATGCCGATACAAAAGCTCTCGAAGGAGACCTTTCAGCGGCTTTGGGTATGCGCGTCAACCTGACCCACAAACCGGGAGGCGAATCTGGTCAACTGTCGATTTCCTACAAAACACTGGATGAACTAGACAATTTGTGCCGGATGCTTAGCGGAAGTTAATCCGCGAGCAACTCACGCAAAACACCGTTCAAAACACTAACTCCTTGTTCTGTAACGAAAATACGACGACCTCTCTGATTGAGCAAACCAAGCTCAGAGAGGTCTTTCAGCGTATCGGGGGCCACAGAACGTCCCGAAAGCGTCTCAAAACGCGATAAATCCACGCCTTCGGTCAGCCGCAAACCCATCAACAGGAACTCGTTGGCCTGTTCTTCGCGACTCAGGGCGACAAGGGGCAGTTGGCGCAGCTCTTTCAGCCAGCGTTTTGGGTTGCTGGGTGCTTCGGTGGCATAGCGTTGACCGTCCGAAGTGATCCGCCCATGCGCGCCGGGGCCGATGCCGACGTAATCGCCATAGCGCCAATAGATCAAATTGTGACGCGACTGCGCACCGTCGCGGGCATGATTGCTGACCTCGTAGGCGGGCATTCCGAAATCGGCGCAGATGTCGCGGGTGAGGGTAAACATATCGGCCGCGCGGTCTTCGTCGGGCAGTCCGGCCAGCTTTCCGGCGTTATAGCGATCACCAAACGCGGTGCCTTGCTCGATGGTCAGCTGGTACAGCGAAAGATGGTCTATTGCCATGTTCAGAGCCTGTTTTAACTCGACTTCCCATTCCTGCAGGGTTTGCTTTTGCCGCCCGTAGATCAGATCGAAACTGACCCGGTCGAACGTCTTGCGTGCAATATCGAAAGCGGCGCGCGCCTCATCGGCCGAGTGGATACGGCCCAGGCGCCGCAAATCTTCGTCGTTCAGCGCCTGAATGCCCATCGAAATCCGGTTGACGCCACCCGAGCGGAAGTCGGAAAAGCGCCCAGCTTCGACTGATCCGGGGTTCGCCTCGAGCGTGATTTCCATATCGTTGGCTGTTGGCCAATATTTGCGGATCGCGTCGATGATATCGCCAACCACCCACGGCTCCATCAGACTGGGCGTGCCGCCGCCGAAAAACACAGTGTGCACGATCCGGCCCGGCGTCGCTTCGGCGGCTTTTCGGATTTCGTCCAGATAGGCATCGCGCCAGGCGGCGTGGTCGACCGAGCGGGTGACGTGGCTGTTAAAGTCGCAATACGGGCATTTGGCGGCGCAAAACGGCCAGTGGATGTAGATGCCAAAGCCGCCGTTTTGCCAGTCTTCAGTCAAAGCAGCCTGCAATCAGTTTTTTGAATGCGTTGGCGCGGTGGCTGATCGCATTCTTGGCGTCGGACGTCATTTCGGCGAATGTCACGTCATGCCCAAGCGGCTGGAACATCGGATCGTACCCGTGGCCCAAGGCGCCGCGCAATGGCCAGACCAGCGTGCCCTCGACTGTGCCTTCGAAGACTTCATCGTGTCCGTCGGGCCATGCCAGCACCAAGGTTGAGCAGAACCTTGCCGTGCGTGGCTCTGGCGCGTTGCGTTCTTCGAGTAGATCGCGCGTTTTGGTCATCGCCATCAAAAAGTCGCGGCCATCAGGTGTTTCGGCCCAATCGGCGGTATAGACACCGGGCGCGCCGTCCAGTGCATCGACCTGAATGCCGGAATCGTCCGACAAAGCGGGCAGGCCGGTTGCCTGCGCTGCGGCATGTGCCTTGATCCTTGCATTACCGACAAACGTGCTTTCGGTTTCCACCGGTTCGGCCAGCTTCATCTCGGCGGCGCCGACAACCTGCACGCCGAGGGGTTGGAAGAGCGCGACCATCTCTTCCAGCTTGCCCGCGTTGTGCGTGGCCACAAGCAACCGTTCGCCCGAGAATTTGCGTATCATGCAGTGGCTGCCTTTTGTGCGGTGACCAACTCAGACACGCCCTTTTCGGCCAGATCCATTAATTGGTTCATCTGATCGCGCGAGAACGTCTGCCCTTCGGCGCTCATCTGCACTTCGATCAAGCGGCTTGTGCCGGTCAGGATAAAGTTACCATCGACGCCTGCTTCGCTGTCTTCGGGGTAATCCAGATCAAGAATTGGCTGACCTGCGTAAATGCCACAGCTGATCGCTGCCACAGGGTCGATCAAAGGATCAGAGACGATATCGCCCGCTTTCATCAGCTTGTTCACCGCCAGTTTAAGCGCAACCCAACCACCGGTGATCGACGCACAGCGGGTGCCGCCATCGGCCTGCAGCACGTCGCAGTCAATGGTGATCTGGCGTTCGCCCAAGGCCGAGCGATCCACACCCGCACGCAGCGAGCGCCCGATCAGGCGCTGGATTTCAACTGTACGGCCACCTTGCTTGCCCGTCGTGGCCTCGCGACGCATCCGCGTGTTGGTGGCGCGGGGCAACATGCCGTATTCGGCGGTGACCCAGCCCAGTCCCGAGCCCTTGATAAACGGAGGCACGCGGTCTTCGATGGTGGCGGTGCACAGAACATGGGTATCGCCCATCTTGATCAGGGCAGAGCCTTCGGCGTGTTTGGTAAAGCCTGTTTCGATGGAAACGGCGCGCATCTCGTCCAGTTTTCGTCCCGAAGGTCGCATGATAAATCCTTTTCACTGTTGTGGCGGGAATAACGCCCCACGGGCCTGTGACGCAAGTGCGATTGACCTTTTGTTGCGCAGCCCGTCTAGTGACGACGCCGAGGCCAATTATGACAGACACACCAAATATCCTTGATGAGCTGAACGACCGGTCGCGCGAAGTGTTTCGCCGCGTCGTCGAAGGCTACCTTGCCAGCGGCGATCCCGTCGGATCGCGCACGTTGACCCGTGATTTCAGCGAAAAGGTGAGTGCAGCGACGATCCGCAACGTCATGCAGGATCTGGAATTCATGGGTCTGCTTGACAGTCCTCACGTCAGCGCCGGGCGCATTCCGACGCAGCGTGGGCTGCGGATGTTCGTGGACGGACTGATGGAAATCGGCGTGCCCGATTCAGCCGACCGCGAAAAGCTTGATGCAACGCGCGGCGGAAACGAACGGGATGTCGCAGGACTGCTGGATCGTGTTGGCTCGGCCTTGTCCGGTGTCACACAGGGCGCATCGCTGGTTCTGGCACCCAAGCATGAGGCACCGATAAAGCACATCGAATTCGTGTCGCTCGGGCATGACCGAGCATTGGGCGTCCTGGTTCTGGCCGACGGGCATGTCGAAAACCGTCTGTTCACGCCGTCGCCCGGTCAAACACCCAGTTCGATGCGCGAAGCGGCGAATTTTCTGAATTCACTCATCGAGGGCAAAACACTCAGCGAAGTGCAATCGGTGATCCAGATCGAGATCAAGAAACGTCGCCGCGAGATCGACAGCCTTGCTGCTGAACTGGTGCAGCAGGGCCTGGCTGTCTGGGACGGAGATGACGACCGCAATCAGCGGCTGATCGTGCGCGGAAGGTCGAATCTGTTGGGTGCGGCGGGCGAGGGCGCGGATCTGGACCGCATCCGAACGCTGTTCGACGACCTGGAACGCAAGCGCGATATCGCCGAATTCCTTGAACTGACCGATGAAGGCCACGGCGTGCGCATTTTTATCGGTTCCGAGAACAAACTTTTTTCACTTTCGGGTTCCTCTCTGGTGGTTTCCCCATATATGAACGCAGATCGAAAGATCATCGGAGCGGTCGGGGTCATCGGACCCACGCGGCTGAACTACGGGCGCATCGTTCCGATCGTGGATTATACGGCGCAATTGGTAGGCAAATTGCTGACCGATAAAAGTTAGAGGTGAAGAATGGCGGAGCCGAAAGACAACGATTTCCTGGACGACATCGACGCGGCCGAAGCGGATGAATACGCGGATGATATGGCCGAGATTGATGACGAGGCGATGGAACTGGACCAGTTGCGCGCCGAGCGGGACCAACTGAAAGACCGGTTCATGCGCGCATTGGCTGATGCGGAGAACGCGCGCAAGCGGTCGGACAAGGACCGGCGCGAGGCCGAGAATTATGGCGGGTCCAAGTTGGCCCGTGACATGCTGCCGGTCTACGACAACATGAAGCGCGCGCTCGAAACCACAAACGAGGGCCAGCGCGAAGTTGCGGGTCCTTTGCTGGAGGGGATCGAGCTGACCATGCGCGAGCTGCTAAGCGTGTTCAAGAAGCATGGAATCGACATGATTTCGCCGGAAGTGGGCGATAAATTCGACCCGCAGCACCATCAGGCGATGTTCGAGGCACCAGTTCCCGGTACCAAAGCGGGCGAGATCATTCAGGTCGCCGCCGAAGGGTTCATGCTGCACGACCGTCTGCTGCGTCCTGCGCAGGTCGGCGTGTCGTCGATGCCCGCTTCGTAAAGCTTCTGAAATTCGAGTTTGAAAGAGGCGGTCAGGTTTTGGCCGCCTCTTTCAGTTTGTACAGCGCTTCGAGCGCTTGTTTCGGCGTCATCTCGTCGGGATGCAGTGCGCCGATCATCTCTAACGCAGCGCTTTGTATCTGCTTTGGCGCGGTCGCGGTCGCTTGCATGCTGAACAGGGGCAAATCGTCGATCAGCGCCTTTTGCGTGGCGCCACCTTCGCGCTCGCCCTTTTCCAGTGCTTCCAGAACCATGCGCGCACGGGCGATGACCGAAGCCGGCAATCCGGCCAGTTGCGCGACTTGCACGCCATAGGACCGGTCGGCGGCCCCCTTGTGGACCTCGTGCAGGAACACGACTTCGCCGTCGAACTCCTTCACCGTGACGGTGGCGTTGTCGACATGCTCCAGCTTGCCGGCCAAGGCGGTCAGTTCGTGGTAGTGCGTGGCGAACAACGCGCGACTTTTGTTGCCGTCGTGCAGGTGCTCCAGCGTGGCCCAGGCAATCGACAGGCCGTCGTATGTCGCCGTGCCGCGTCCAATTTCGTCCAGAATCACCAGCGCGCGGTCATCTGCCTGGTTCAGGATCGCGGCGGTTTCCACCATTTCGACCATAAAGGTCGAACGCCCGCGCGCCAGATCGTCAGCGGCACCAACGCGGCTGAACAGTTGGCTGATCACACCGATGCGGGCCGAGGTGGCGGGCACGTAGCTGCCCATTTGCGCGAGCAAGGCGATCAGAGCGTTCTGGCGCAGAAACGTGGACTTACCGGCCATGTTCGGGCCGGTGAGCAGCCAGATGTTCGACCCGTCTTCGGCGGTCAGATTGCAGTCGTTGGCGATGAACGGCCCGCCCGATCCATTACGCAGTGACTTTTCAACAACGGGATGGCGTCCACCGACGATGTCGAACGCGCGGCTGTCATCCACTTGCGGGCGGCACCAGTCCTCGGCGCGGGCAAGACGGGCGAGGGCGCAGGACACATCCAGTTCCGCCAATGCCGTTGCGGTCTGAAAAATCTCGGCAGCTTTTTCCAAAACCAAGCCAGAAAGCATCTGGTAGAGACACTTTTCCATTTCGATTGCACGATTGCCAGCATTCAGAATCTTTGTCTCCATCTCGGACAGTTCAACGGTGGTGAACCGCACCTGATTGGCGGTCGTCTGACGATGGATGAAAGTCTCGGATAGCGGCAGCGACAGCATTTTCTCCGCGTGGGTTGCTGTGGTTTCGATGAAATAGCCCAGCACGTTGTTGTGCTTGATCTTTAGCGATGAGATTCCAGTGGTCTTGGCAAAGTCCTGTTGCAAGGCGGCGATCACCGACCGGCCTTCGTCGCGCAGGGTGCGGGCTTCGTCCAGATCAGCGTCATATCCCGGCGCGATAAAGCCGCCATCGCGTGCCAGCAGGGGCGGTTCGGCCACCAGTGCGTCGTCCAGAAGATCGACCAGATCTTCCAACCCGCCCATGCGATTTAACGCATCGGCAACACCATGCGGCGCATCCGGCCCCAGACCCTCCTGCGCGATAGAGGCCGCATGACTTAGCCCATCACGGATGGCGGTCAGATCACGTGGACCGCCGCGCTCAAGCGACAGACGTGAGAGTGCGCGGTCCAGATCGGGGACATGGCGCAGACGCTCGGTCAAACCCTCGGAGAGACTGCTATTCAGGAAAAAACCAACCGTATCCAGCCGATCCTGAATGATCCGCACATTGCGCGAGGGGCTGGACAAGCGACGTTCCAACAGACGCGCACCACCTGCGGTCAGGGTTTTGTCGATGGTTGCCAGCAACGATCCGGCGCGTCCACCGGACAGGGCATGGGTCAGTTCCAGATTGCGCCGTGTCGCAGCGTCGATCTGCACCTGTCCCAGCTGGTCTTCCTGTTGCGGCGCGCGCACCAGTGGCAGTTTGCCCTTTTGCGTGATGTTCAGGTATTCAACAATGGCACCCATCGCGGAGATCTGGGCGCGGTCAAAGCTGCCGAAGGCGTCCAGCGTCTGCACCGCGAACAATTCGCACAGCCGCTTTTCAGCGCCGGTGCTGTCAAAGGTTGCTCGCGATAACGGAGTCATCGAGATCCCGAAATCAGAGACCAATTCAGCCAATTCAGGCTCGGACGCGTCCATGACGATCAATTCCGACGGTGCCAGACGCGCCAGTTCCGGCCCCAGCCGCATCTGATCCAGCGACATCACCCGAAACGCCCCGGTCGACATATCCAGCCACGCCAGCGCCGCCGCATCGCGCACTTGGGCAAAGGCTGCCAGATAGTTGTGTTGCCGCGCGTTCAACAGGGAATCTTCGGTCAATGTACCGGGTGTGACCAGACGCACGACACCGCGTTTGACGACAGACTTGTTCCCACGCTTTTTCGCCTCTGCGGGGTTTTCCAACTGTTCGCAGACGGCCACGCGAAACCCTTTGCGGATCAGCGTCAGCAAGTAGCCCTCGGCCGCGTGTACGGGCACGCCGCACATCGGAATATCGTCGCCGTCGTGTTTGCCGCGTTTGGTCAGGGCAATGTCCAGCGCTTCGGCAGCGGCGACTGCGTCTTCAAAGAACATTTCGTAAAAGTCGCCCATCCGGTAGAACAGCAGCGATCCGGGATGCGCCTGCTTGATCTCCAGAAACTGCGCCATCATCGGCGTAACCGTCATACCTGCCCCCATGCAACCAGCGCGACCTTACAAACGCCAGAGGCGGAGCGAAAGCCAAAGCTGATTGAGCGCGGCACATCGCTCGGGTATGAGGGAGCAACGCATTGGAGGAATGTTGCACATGTCGAAGACCAAAGTCACAGCAGAAGAGGCTCTGGCCTTCCACCTCGAGCCCACGCCGGGCAAATTCGAGATCACCGCAACCGTCCCGATGACCACGCAGCGCGACCTCAGCCTGGCCTACTCGCCGGGCGTTGCCGTGCCCTGCGAAGCGATCGCGGCAAACCCCGAGACGGCCTATGACTACACCAACAAGGGCAACCTTGTGGCCGTGATTTCCAACGGCACAGCTGTGTTGGGGCTGGGTAACCTGGGCGCGCTGGCATCCAAACCGGTGATGGAAGGCAAGGCGGTTCTGTTCAAACGCTTTGCCGACGTGAACAGCATCGACATCGAGCTGGACACCGAAGACCCCGATGAATTCTGCCGCGCGGTGCGTTTGATGGGCCCGACGTTCGGCGGCATCAACCTTGAGGATATCAAGGCGCCGGAATGTTTCATCATCGAGCAGCGTCTCAAAGAGGAAATGGACATTCCGGTTTTCCACGACGACCAGCACGGCACCGCGGTGATCTGCGCCGCCGGTCTGATCAACGCGCTGTTTCTGTCGGACAAGAAAATCGAAGACGTCAAGATTGTGCTCAACGGGGCTGGGGCCGCTGGCATTGCCTGTCTCGAGTTGTTGAAATCCATGGGTGCGCGGCATGAAAACTGCATCATGTGCGACACCAAGGGCGTGATCTACCAAGGCCGTACCGAGGGTATGAACCAGTGGAAATCGGCGCACGCCGTCAACACCAAGATGCGCACGCTGGAAGAGGCGATGGTAAATTGCGACGTCTTCCTGGGCGTGTCGGCCAAGGGTGCCGTGACACCCAAGATGGTCGCGTCGATGGCGGACAATCCGGTGATCTTCGCAATGGCGAACCCTGACCCCGAAATTACACCCGAAGAGGCGCACGAGGTTCGGATGGACGCGATCGTGGCCACCGGTCGCAGCGACTATCCCAATCAGGTGAACAACGTCTTGGGCTTTCCATATCTGTTCCGTGGCGCGCTGGACATCAATGCGCGCGCCATCAACGACGAGATGAAGATCGCCTGTGCCCATGCCTTGGCGAAACTCGCGCGCGAGGACGTGCCGGACGAGGTGGCGCTGGCTTATGGCAAGAACCTGACATTTGGCCGTGATTATATCATTCCCACGCCGTTCGATCCGCGTCTGATCCACCGTATTCCGACAGCTGTGGCCAAGGCCGGCATGGACACAGGTGCTGCGCGTCGTCCTATCATCGACATGGAAGCCTACGAGCTCTCGCTGAAATCGCGGATGGACCCGACGGCGAACATCTTGCGGGGGATCAACGCACGGGCACGGGCGGCCCAGGCACGGATGATCTTTGCCGAGGGCGACGACCCCCGCGTATTGCGCGCAGCGGTGATGTATCAGCGCTCCGGTCTGGGCAAGGCGCTGGTCGTCGGGCGCAACGGCGACGTCAAGGAAAAGCTGGAAGCAGCCGGATTGGGCGACGCCGTGCGCGAGATCGAAGTGGTCAATGCGGCCAACACCCAGCACCTGGAAACCTACAAGACGTTTCTCTACGACCGGCTTAAACGACGCGGCTATGATCGGTCCGACATTCACCGGCTGGCCGCGCGTGATCGGCACGTGTTTTCGGGTCTGATGCTGGCGCATGGGCATGGCGACGGTCTGGTGACCGGCGCGACGCGCAAATCGGCGCATGTGCTGGAAAAGATCAACCACGTGTTCGATGCCGATGCCGAACATGGTGCTGCGGGCATCACCGCGCTGTTGCACAAGGGCCGGATCGTGCTGATTGCCGACACGCTGGTGCACGAATGGCCCGACGAAGAGGATCTGGCAAACATTGCCGAACGCGGTGCAGTTGTTGCACGCCACCTCGGCATTGAGCCGCGCGTGGCTTTCGTCAGCTTCTCGACCTTCGGCTATCCGGTGTCCGAGCGGGCGGAAAAAATGGCAATGGCGCCCAAGGTTCTGGATCGGCGCGGCGTAGATTTCGAATACGAAGGCGAAATGACCGTCGATGTTGCGTTGAACGCCAAGGCGCAGAAGGCCTATCCGTTTTCGCGCCTCACCGGGCCCGCGAACATTCTGGTGGTGCCTGCCCGGCACTCGGCCAGTATTTCGGTCAAGCTGATGCAGGAAATGGGCGGTGCCACTGTTATCGGGCCGATCCTGTCCGGTGTAGACAGCTCTATCCAGATCTGTTCGACGGTCTCAACGGCCAATGACATCCTGAACATGGCCGTTCTGGCCGCGTGCAAAGTCGGCTGATGGCGATCTGGAACCTTGGGTCGATCAACATCGACGTGGTTTACCGGGTGCCGCACCTACCGACGCCCGGTGAAACACTCGCTGCGACCGAGGTAACGCGCGGGCTGGGTGGCAAGGGCGCGAACATGTCGGTGGCCGCTGCCCGTGCCGCCGCCCGTGTCGCGCATATCGGCGCGGTTGGATCTGACGGAGGTTGGACGGTTGACCGGCTGATGGAATATGGCGTCGACGTGCGCCATATTGCGCGCCTTTCGGGCGAGACCGGCCATGCGATCATTGCAGTCGATGACGCGGGCGAGAACAATATCATTCTCTATTCAGGCGCAAACCGCGTTTTGGCGCTTGATATGATTGCCGCAGCTTTGGCTTCGGCGGATCATGGCGATACACTTTTGATGCAAAATGAAACCAACGGACAGGCCGAAGCGGCGCAGATTGCCAGCCAATTGGGTCTCAAGGTGGTCTATGCCGCAGCCCCCTTTGATGCGGATGCGGTGCGCGAGGTCATGCCTTATCTGGACATGCTGGTGCTGAACGCGGTCGAGGCAGCGCAACTTAGTTCCAGCCTGGGAGCCGAGCTGGAAGACTTGCATATCTCGCAGATCGTGGTGACGCGCGGTGCCGATGGTTGCGATCACTACGACAACATCCGCAAGAGCAAGTTGCATTATCCGTCGGTCAAGGTTGCTGCCGTGGACACCACCGGCGCGGGTGACACGTTTACCGGCTATCTGGTGGCGGGACTTGATCGCGACCTGCCCACGGCGCAGGCGATCGAGCTTGCCATGACCGCCGCGGCGATCATGGTGACGCGCCACGGCACTGCCGATGTCATCCCCGATCTCAAAGACATCGAAGAGTTCAAGCTGGGTTAACTGGCCGGCACGAACGGCGCATCGCTACCCCACAGCTGCTTGACACGTTTGTCGCGCTCGCAGGCCTCGCGGTAGGCCGTATAGGCGTTCGCCTTGGATTTGGGGCCAAATCGGGTCAGCACGAGGCTGGATTGCTTATAGTAATCCTGATGATAGCTATCTGCGGGATAAAATGGCTGTTCCGACAGGATAGGTGTCACCACTGGCTTGCCCAATGTCGCCTCGGCGTTCGCCTTGGCCTGCTCGGCGGCTTGCTGTTGCGCAGGATCAGCAGGGAAAATCGCAGTGCGGTAGCCCTCTCCGCGATCGCAGAACTGGCCGCCTGCGTCCAACGGATCGACCGAGCGGAAAAACAGGTTCAGCAATGTGTCGGCGCTGACCACGTCTGGATCATACTTGATCTGCACGGCCTCGTAGTGACCTGTGCCGCCCGCCACGACCTGCTTGTAGGTCGGGTTGGCCACTGTTCCGCCGGTAAAGCCGGATATAGCTTCGCTTACGCCTTTGACCTTTTCAAAGTCAGCCTCGACGCACCAGAAACACCCGCCTGCGACGGTCAGGGTCTTTTGTTCTGCAGCGTAGGCTGCGGAGGAGAAACCGATACTTGCGGCGGCAATCAAAAACAGTCGTTGAATAGTCATGAGAAACTCCCTTTTGTCCTAGACGTAGAGGAATGGCGTTTCGGCGCAAGCTAATGAGCAGGCAGTCACACCAAGGTGAAGCCATGTGTGAACACGTGTGAAAAGGATGACGGCATGACAACAAAACGGATCGCGATGTGGTCGGGGCCGCGCAACCTGTCAACGGCGATGATGTACAGCTTTGGCGCACGGCCCGATTGCAAGGTGGTGGACGAGCCGTTTTATGCGGCCTATCTGCACGCCACCGGTGTCGAACATCCGATGCAGGCCGAGATTTTGGCGGCGCAAACGATTGACGGCAACGCGGTGGCAAAAACGCTGGTTTCCCCTTTATCAGAGCCTGTATTTTATCAAAAGCACATGGCGCATCACATGGTCGATGGCGTGCCGCGCGACTGGATGAAGCAGGTTGCCAACGTGTTCCTTATCCGCCATCCCGCCCGCGTGTTGGCCAGCTATGCGCAAAAGCGCGAAGGGCCAAGTCTGAGCGATATTGGATTTGTCCAACAGGCGGCGCTGTTCGATCAGGCAGATGCGCCGGTGGTTATCGATTCCGCCGACATTCGCAAAAACCCCGAGGGCATGTTGCGCGCGCTGTGCGACGCTATCGGGATCGAGTGGGATGCGGGGATGTTGAAATGGCCTGCCGGGGGCCATGCCGATGACGGTGTATGGGCGCCGCATTGGTACAATGCCGTGCATCGCTCGACGGGGTTTGCAGGGGCCGAGGGGCCGCTACCGGATCTGCCGCCCGAGTATCAGGACATCGCCGATGCGGCGATGCCCTATTATACGCGGATGGCAGAGAAAAAGCTCAGGATTTAAGACGACGTTCCCGTGCCGCCAGCAGCTTCAGTCGCAGGGCGTTCAACTGAATGAACCCTGCGGCGTCTTTCTGATCATAGGCACCTGCGTCGTCTTCGAACGTCACATGTGCTTCTGAATAGAGACTATGATCGGACCAACGGCCCACGGTGCGCCCCAGACCCTTGTACAGTTTCAGACGCACGGTGCCGGTGACGTGTTCCTGGCTGCGGTCGATCAGCGCCTGCAGCATCTCACGCTCGGGCGAGAACCAGAAACCGTTATAGATCAGCTCAGCATATTTCGGCATCAGCTCGTCTTTCAGGTGTGCCGCACCCCGGTCCAGCGTGATCTGTTCGATCCCGCGATGCGCTTCCAACAGCAGCGTGCCGCCGGGTGTTTCGTAGATACCGCGGGATTTCATGCCGACAAAACGACCCTCGACCAGATCAAGACGGCCAATGCCGTGCTTGCCGCCCATCTCGTTCAGCTTGGTCAGGACCGTTGCGGGAGACATCGCTTCGCCGTTGATAGAGACTGCATCGCCCTTTTCAAATCCGACTTCGATATACTCGGGCGTGTTCGGTGCATCCTCGGGGGCGACGGTGCGCTGGTAGACATAATCGGGCGCGTCCTGGGCCGGGTCTTCCAACACTTTGCCCTCGGACGAGGTGTGCAGAAGATTCGCATCGACCGAAAACGGCGCTTCGCCACGCTTGTCCTTGGCGATTGGAATCTGGTTCTTCTCGGCAAAGTCGATCAGCTTGGTGCGGCTGGTCAGATCCCATTCACGCCAGGGCGCGATCACCTTGATGTCGGGGTTCAGCGCATAGGCGGCCAGTTCGAACCGGACCTGATCGTTGCCCTTACCGGTCGCACCATGAGCTACCGCATCTGCGCCCTCTAGTTCGGCAATCTCGACCAGACGTTTCGAAATCAGCGGGCGGGCGATCGACGTGCCCAGCAGGTACAGACCCTCGTACAGCGCATTGGCGCGGAACATCGGGAACACGAAATCGCGCACGAACTCTTCGCGCAGGTCTTCGATATAGATCGACGACGCACCCATCAGCTCTGCCTTGGCCCGCGCGGGCTCCAGCTCTTCGCCCTGACCCAGATCAGCGGTAAAGGTGACGACTTCACAACCGTATTCGGTTTGCAGCCATTTCAGGATAATCGAGGTGTCGAGGCCGCCGGAATAGGCCAGCACTACTTTCTTTGGCGCGCTCATTGGTTTCTTTCCACATTATGGTTTTGCTGGTCGCGATATAAGGTTTCGACCCTAGGGGCAAGATTGACCCTTGCAGGCAGGGCGCTTAGGGCTGGATCGACGTGAAAGGACTGCCATGACGTTCAAAGATGATGCACAGGCCGCCACCGCCGAAATGCGCAGCGTGTTTCCTGCGACCCCGCTGTTGCGCAATGATCTGCTATCGGCGCGCTACGACGCCGATATCTGGCTGAAGCGCGAAGACCTCAGCCCCGTGCGATCCTACAAGCTGCGCGGCGCGTTTAATGCGATGCGCAAGGTCATTCCGGGGCAATCGGTTTTCGTCTGCGCCTCTGCGGGCAATCACGCGCAGGGCGTCGCGTTCATGTGCCGCCATTTCGGCGTGCGCGGAGTGATTTTCATGCCGGTGACGACGCCGCAGCAAAAAGTGCAAAAGACGCGGATGTTTGGCGGCGATGCAGTCGAGATAAAGCTGATCGGCGACTATTTCGACAATACGCTGGCCTCGGCTCAGGCATTCTGCGCTCAGGAAGGCGCGCATTTCCTGTCGCCCTTCGACGACGAGGACGTGATCGAAGGTCAGGCATCGGTCGCGGTCGAGATTGAACAGCAACTGGGCCGCGTGCCGGATCATATCGTGCTGCCTGTGGGCGGCGGCGGCCTGTCGTCTGGTGTCTACAGCTATTTTGGCGGTGAAACGCGCTATACCTTTGTCGAACCCTCTGGTGCAAAAAGCCTTGCGGCGGCGGTCGAGGCCGGCTGGCCGACCGAGGTGAAGAAGGTGAACACCTTTGTCGACGGCGCGGCAGTGGCCACCATCGGCGCGCGGACGTTCGAGCGGTTGCGCGGCATCGCCCGCAGCGATGTGATGGACCTGTCCGAAGACCGCATCTGCACCACCATTCTGGAAATGCTGAACGTCGAGGGCATCGTGCTGGAGCCGGCAGGTGCCATGAGCATTGAAGCGCTGGGCGATTTGCAGGATGAAATCCGTGGCAAGACTGTGGTTTGCGTCGCCTCTGGCGGCAATTTCGATTTCGAGCGTCTGCCCGAGGTCAAGGAACGCGCGCTGCGTTACACTGGCATCAAGAAATACTTTATCCTGCGGCTGCCGCAACGACCCGGCGCGCTGAAGGATTTTCTGTCGCTCCTGGGGCCCGACGACGATATCGCGCGGTTTGAATATCTGAAGAAATCGGCGCGCAACTTCGGGTCGGTCCTGATCGGGATCGAAACCAGCGCGCCCGAGAACTTCACTGATTTCTTTGCACGGCTGGATGCGGGCGGGTTCGCGTATACGGACATCACCAACAACGAAACCGTCGCACAGTTCGTCATCTAGCGGAAGAGATTTGGGTTTTCCGGCTGCACCCAAATTCGCATTCTGTCGCACTCCCGCATCCGCGCAGGATTTTCACAAACGGGTCTAAGCGGCCAATATCTTGTCCTTCTCTGTCAGAAAACAGCCTTTGGAGGCGTCGTAGCTGTGTAGTATCTGCGGAATGTTCACCTTGTCGGCCTGCCCCTGTCGGGCCATTGTTTCCCCGGTCTGGCACAGCGCCGAGAAATTGGAAAAGCCCAGATTAAGCGCGCAACTTTTCAGGAAATGCAGATCATGTTCCAGATTGGCCGCATCCGGCGATTGGCGCAGTCTATCTGTCACCTCCTCGACCTCTTCGATGAACAGGGCGATCACCTCGTCCATTTCATCCGCACCGATCTGGTCGCGCAGCGCGGTTACTTGTGTCCAATCGATCATCGCAATCTCCTTGGCTCGTGACCGACAACATGGGTGAAAGAGATGAACATCACGTGAGTCACTTCAATTTTAACGATATTTCCTGAGATGATGACCAATCGTTAACGCAGGTGGCGCAAGACTCAGCAGATAGGATTTTGATCTGGAAAGGTTTTGATGCAGGCATCCGCCCTGAAACATGCGCCCGCGCACAAAGACGACGCGCCGGGCAGGCGCCGACAACGTTTGGCATTGATTGTCGACGACAGCCGTCTGCAGCGCCACATCCTGGGCAAGGCCGTGCGCGCGTGGGGTTTTGACGTAGTCGAGGCCGCATCGGGCGATGCCGCGCTGGAGATGTGTCGCGATGTCAGTCCCGATCTGGTGTTGAGCGACTGGATGATGCCGGGGATGAACGGGCTGGAATTCTGCGATGCCTTCCGCAAGCTGGACAGGGACGATTACGGCTACTTCATCCTGCTGACTTCGAAATCGGAAAAGGAGGAAGTCGCGCGCGGGCTGGAGGCCGGTGCCGATGATTTTGTCAGCAAACCGGTCGATCTGAACGAGTTGCGCGCGCGGATCACCGCGGGTGATCGGATTTTGCAGATGCAGCGCGAACTGACGGGCAAGAACCAACTGATCTCGCAAACCCTGCGCGAACTACAGCGCCTTTACGACAGCATCGACAAGGACCCGATCGAGGCGAAGAAACTTCAGCAATCGTTGGTGCGCGAACGGTCGGTCGTCTTTGATCAGGGGCAGGTGTCGCTGCTGCTGCGGTCCAGTGGCCATGTGGGCGGCGACCTTGTCGGGTTTTTCCGGTCGGGGGACAACCATCTGGGCCTTTATGCGATTGATGTATCCGGCCACGGGATCAGCTCTGCGCTGATGACGGCGCGTCTGGCGGGTTATCTGTCGTCCACCGCACCGGATCAGAACGTGGCGCTTGAGCTGTCGCGCGAGGGAGCCTATCGCATCCGTCCGCCGCTGGCAGTCATGCAGGCGATCAACAATCTGGTCCTGAACGAGATGGACACCGAACATTATTTCACGATGATCCTGGCCGATGTGGACCTGACCACGGGCAAGGTGGCGCTGGCACAGGCGGGCCATCCGCATCCGGTGGTGCAACGCAAGGGTGGAAATATCGAACAGATCAGTCCCGGCGGCTTTCCTGTCGGGTTGATCCACGACGCGCAATTTTCACAATTTGAACTTCACCTGCAGGCCGGAGACCGGCTGCTTTTGTGCTCTGACGGGGTGACCGAATGCCCCAACGACATGGGCGATCTGCTGGCCGAAGAGGGGCTGGAGACGATCATGCAAAACCTGCACGATGTCACTGGCCCCGCCTTCTTTGAGGCGCTGATCTGGAAACTAAGCGAATTTGCCGGCAATCAGGACTTTCCCGACGATGTGTCGGGCGTCTTGTTTGAATATCAGGCCAGGCCCGAAGCGTAGCGCTGCAAGAACATCCGGTCACCGTCATTGCCGATGCTGTTGATCGCCTTGGCCCAAGGCAGCACCAATGTGATGTGATCGGGTTCGATCGGATCACAGATGCGCCGCGTCGGACGGGCGACAAAGACCGTGCACAGTTTTTCGGCCCACATGTCATATTCGGGCATATAGACAAACCGCCGGAACGCGCCCAGCCGCAGGGGCTGGGCAATCGCCCAGCCGGTTTCCTCGCGGACTTCGCGGTGCAGGGTTTGTTGCGGTGATTCGCCGGGATCGATCCCACCGCCGGGCAATTGAATGTCCAGCCAGTCACCTTGCTGCCCGGTCAGCAGCACGCCGCCCGCCACCGGCAAAATCGCATAGGCACCGGATCGTTGCGTATATTTCTGACCCTCAAGCGGGGGTGGTCCAACGCGACGGATCATGGGCTGCCTCTTTTACTCTGGATTGCGTCACCTATATTGACGCGATATGCCAACGACCGGCGCATAAGGAAACCCCAATGACTCTCGGAAACCAACTCGTGTGGGACGACACGGTCCTGCCTTTTCAACTTGATGCCTCGGACATTCGTGGCCGCGTGGCGCGGTTGGACGGTGTGTTGGGCGGCATTCTCAAACAACACGACTACCCGGCCCAGGTCGAAGCACTGGTCGCCGAAATGGCGCTGCTGACGGCGCTGATCGGCCAAACCATCAAATTGCGCTGGAAACTGTCGCTGCAGATACAGTCCAAAGGTCCGGTTCGGATGATCGCGACCGATTACTACGGCCCGACCGAAGAGGGTGATCCCGCCCGTATTCGCGCCTATGCCAGCTACGATGCCGACCGGCTGACCGACGGTGTGCCCTTCGACAATATCGGCGAAGGCTACTTTGCCGTGATCATCGACCAGGGGCAGGACATGACCCCCTATCAGGGTATCTCGCCGCTGGTCGGGCCGTCACTTGCGGCCAGTGCCGAGGCGTATTTTGCCCAGTCCGAACAGCTTCCGACACGGTTCCAGCTGAGCTTTGGAAAAAGCACCGAAGGTGGTGGCACCGAGCATTGGCGCGCCGGCGGTGTGATGTTGCAGCACATGCCCGAGGCGTCGCCGCTGATGGCCAGGTCGGAGGGCGAGGGGGACATCCTCAAGCCGTCCGATCTGTTGAGTGGCGACAAGCACGAGAACTGGCGCCGCGTGAACATATTGCTCGACACGGTGGAAGAGCTGGAACTTATCGGCCCGCATTTGCCGCCGAACGACCTTCTGTTGCGTCTGTTCCACGAGGAACTGCCGCGCGTCTTCGACCCGCAAGCCGTGCGCTTTGGGTGCACCTGTTCCGAAGAACGTGTCCGGCAAAGCCTGTCGATCTATTCGGCGAAAGACATCGAGACGATGACGACAGATGATGGCCGCGTGACCGCCGACTGCCAGTTCTGTGGCGCGCACTACGATCTGGACCCGAAATCGGTGGGTTTTGACGCAGAAACGGGCCCAAGTGACGATTGACCTGAACGACATCAAGGCCGCGCTGGACCGTCCGGGGCGGCCTTCTTCTGATTGGGATCTGAACCCGGATACGGTGCTGCCCGAGGGACGCAAGCTGCGCCCTGCCGGTGTACTGGCAGCGGTGGTCGAAGGTGCCGTCGGGCTGGAGCTGATCCTGACCACGCGGTCCTCGGCGCTCAAACATCATCCCGGCCAGATCGCCTTTCCGGGCGGCAAGCAGGACGAAGGCGATGCGGACGTGACCGCCGCCGCCCTGCGTGAGGCGCATGAGGAAATCGGTTTGCACCCAGAATTGGTGCAGGTTCTGGGCAATCTGCCCCCTCACGAGACAGGCACAGGCTTTCTGGTGACGCCGGTTCTGGCCTATGTCGGCACCCCGTTCGAGCCGCTGCCCGAGGCGGGCGAAGTGGCCGAAGTGTTCCGCGTGCCGCTAAGCCACGTGCTGAATCCCGACAATTACATCACCCAGTCGCGGCGCTGGCGTGGCGCGATGCGCACCTATTACACAGTTCCCTACGGCCCCTATTACATCTGGGGCGCAACCGCGCGTATGTTGCGGGCATGGACCGACCGAATGACATGAGATTGCCCGCAGATGTGCCTTGGCTGAACGACGCCGGGGCGCTGGCATTGTGTGGCGCGCTGGAGGTTGCGGGGTTTCAGGCGCTGTTCGTGGGGGGCTGTGTGCGCAATGCGGTGCTGGGCGCGGATGCCAGCGACATTGATATTGCCACCGATGCCCGGCCCGAGCAGGTCCAGAAAGTCTGTAAAAGGGCGGGGTTCAGGACGATCCCGACGGGCATCGACCACGGCACCCTGACGATTGTGATCGAGGGCGCACCCTACGAGGTCACCACCTTTCGCACCGATGTCACGACTGATGGCCGCCGCGCCGTCGTCGCGTTTTCGACCGACGTGATCGAGGATGCACGCAGGCGTGATTTCACGATGAACGCACTTTATGCGCGCTCCGACGGCACGCTGGTCGATCCGCTGGGCGGCTTGCCCGATACGCAAGCGCGGCGCGTGATCTTTATCGATGATGCCGCCGCGCGTATCCGCGAGGATTATCTGCGCATCCTGCGGTTTTTCCGGTTCTCGGCATGGTATGCCAATCCTGACCACGGATTTGATGCGGACGCGCTGGCGGCGATAGCCAACCACCTGGACGGTCTGGCGCAGCTTTCTGCCGAACGCGTCGGGTCCGAGATGATCAAGCTGCTGGCAGCCCCCGATCCCGCGCCAGCCGTTGCGGTGATGGAGCGTGTGGCCGTGCTGCCCCAACTGCTGAACGGTGCACAGTCGCGGTGGCTGGCCCCGTTGATCCACGCCGAATCCATGCTTGACCTGTCACCTGATCCGATGCGCCGTTTGGCCGTTCTTGGGGGCGAGGATGTGGCCGAACGGCTGCGTTTGTCCAAGGCGGACGCCCGGAAATTACATTTGTTACGCACCTTGGCGGAGCAGGCAGTCAGCGCTGCGGAACTGGGCTATCGGCATGGCTGTACCACGGCGCTGGATGTGATTGCCCTGCGCGGCGCCCTATTCGAAACCCCTGTAAACATGGACGATGCTGCGGCGGCTGCGCGTGGTGGCGGTGCAAAATTCCCCGTCGCCGCCCGTGATCTGATGCCTGCGCTGCACGGACCAGAACTGGGCGCAAAGCTGAAAGAACTCGAAGCGCGCTGGATCGCATCAGGCTTTAACCTGACCCGCGCGCAGCTTTTGGGCTGACATTTCCGATCTTTACCGCTATCTGGAATGCAGACACGAGGAGAGTGCGACATGTACCGCGGGATTTGGTTTACCTGACCACAGCTGGTTGAACGGGCTGCAAGCGTGCGCAGTCCACAGTTGAATTCCGTCTTCCCAACAGGTCCCACATGTTCAAATACTTCGAAAACCTCGTCGATCCCTACGTGCCATTTGTCGAAACCAACACACCCCCCACGCGGTTGTGGCCGTTCATGCGCGCCTATGCCGAACCGTTCAAGGCGGTGTTTGTCGCGGCGGGCATTCTGTCGATCGTGATCGCTGCAATCGAGATCGGATTGATCTATTATATGGGGCGGGTCGTCGATCTGCTCCAGGGCGCGCCCGCAGAAGTCTGGGCAACCCACAAAGTCGAATTGATCGTGGTCGGGATATTTATCCTGACATTGCGCCCATTGATCCAGTTGCTCGACGTGATGCTGCTGAACAACACGATCATCACCAACTTTGGCACCTTGATCCGCTGGCGGTCGCATAAACACGTTTTGCGCCAGTCTGTCGGCTGGTTCGAGAACGACTTTGCGGGACGCATCGCCAACCGCATCATGCAGACACCGCCCGCCGCCGGTGATGTGGTGTTTCAGGTGTTCGACGCGATCTCCTATTCGCTGGCCTATATGATCGGTGCCGCGATCCTGCTGTCCACCTCCGACGTGCGGCTGCTGTTGCCGCTGCTGATCTGGATGGTGCTCTACGGCATGCTGATCGTCTGGACGACCAAACGTGTCGGCCCTGCGTCCAAGGCGGCATCGGATGCGCGCAGCACGGTCACGGGCCGGGTGGTCGATGCCTATACCAACATCCATTCGGTCAAGATGTTCGCGCACCACGACAGCGAACTGGCCTATGCCAAGGAAGCGATCGAGAACACCCGCAAGACGTTCCAGACCGAAATGCGCATCTACACCACAATGGATTTCTCGCTGGTGGTGCTGAACGGCCTGCTGATCGTCGGCGTCGTTGGCTGGGCGATTGCATTGTGGGTGCAGGGCGAGGCGTCTGTCGGGGCCGTGGCTGCAGCGACGGCGCTGGCACTGCGGCTTAACGCGATGACCGGCTGGATCATGTGGGCTCTGACCACGTTTTTCCGCGAACTTGGCGTCGTCGCCGAAGGAATGGAGACGATTGCCCAACCGATCACTCTGGTGGATGTGCCGGACGCCAAGCCGCTGCGTCTGACCGACGGGCGGATCGAGCTGAAGGCGCTGACGCACCATTACGGACGCGACAGCGGCGGGCTCGAGGCGCTGGACCTGACGATACGCCCCGGTGAAAAGGTCGGTCTTATCGGGCGCTCGGGTGCAGGCAAGTCCACCTTGGTGAAGCTGCTGTTGCGTTTCTACGACCCCGAAAGTGGTGTGATCGAGATTGACGGCCAGGACATCACTCAAGTGACGCAGGACAGTTTGCGGCTGAACGTCGGCATGGTGCAGCAGGAAAGCAGCCTGTTGCATCGGTCGGTGCGCGAGAACATCCTGTACGGAAGGCCCGATGCGTCCGAGGCCGAGATGATCGCCGCCGCCAAGCAGGCCGAGGCGCATGATTTCATCACCACGCTGACCGATCCCATCGGCAATGTGGGCTATGACGCGCAGGTGGGCGAACGCGGTGTAAAGCTGTCGGGCGGACAACGTCAGCGGGTGACGTTGGCGCGGGTGATCCTGAAAAACGCGCCAATCCTCGTGCTGGACGAGGCCACAAGTGCGCTCGACAGCGAAGTCGAGGAGGCGATCCAGACGACGCTTTACAAGATGATGGAGGGCAAGACCGTGATCGCCATTGCCCACCGTCTGTCGACCATCGCCGAAATGGACCGCATTCTGGTGCTGGACGGCGGCAAGATCATCGAAGATGGCAGCCATGACGCGCTTTTGGCCCAAGGCGGCCTATATAGCGAGTTCTGGGCCCGGCAATCGGGCGGATTTCTGAACCCCGAGGCGGCTATATGAACATCGCAAAATGGATCCACGCCTTTCGGCCCGCCGATGGCCCGCCGCCGCGCACGCTGAACGCGTTCATGCGCTGGGCGTTGTCGGGGGCGTGGCCTGCGTTGTGGATGGCGGCGTTCTTCTCGGCGGCGGCTGGCGCGGTCGAGGCCGGGACCGCGTGGATCTTGGGCAAGGTGATCGACGCCAGCAGCGCATTGGGGCCAGAGGGATTTTTTTCGGGCGGTAACCTTGCGCTGATCCTTGGGGCGATTGCGTTCTTTCTGATCGCGCGGCCCTTGCTGTTTGGGCTGTCGTCGTCGGCAAACGCGATCATCGTTCAGCCGAACCTGAACCCGCTGGTGCTGTCACGCCTGCACCGCTGGACGCTTGGGCAGTCGGTGCGGTTCTTCGACAACGATTTCGCGGGGCGAATTGCGCAAAAGCAGATGCAGACCGCGCGCGCGGTGACCGATGTGGTCGTCGAGATGATCAACGTCGTCGCCTTCGCGCTGGCGTCGCTGGCGGGGTCGGTCCTGCTGCTGGTCGCGATTGATTGGAAAATCGGTTTGGGCTTCATGGTCTGGCTGATGGCCTATTTCCTGATGATCCGCTGGTTTCTGCCGCGCATCCGGGCGCGATCGGCGGCGCGTGCGGGTGCGCGGGCAATGGTGTCGGGGCAGATCGTCGACACCATCACCAACATCAAGACGGTAAAGCTGTTCGCCCACGACGACCACGAAGACCGCGCGGCGCTGGGTGCGATGGGCAACTTTCGCCGCACGGCGCTCGACTTTGGCTATCTGGCTGCGGGGTTTCGGTTCTGCCTGATGACGCTGGCAGGGCTATTGCCGGTGATCCTGCTGGGCTGGACGCTGATCCTGTGGAGGCAAGGTGTCGCGACGCAGGGCGATATCGTGGCGGCAGGTGCCGTGGCCATCAGGATTGCGCAGATGACGGGTTGGGTCAGCTTCACGCTGATGGCGATCTATTCCAGCGTCGGCGAGATCGAGGACGGCATCAACACGCTGACCCCACGCAACCGTACGGAAAACAATCCCGACGCGGTTGATCTGGATGTGCAGCAGGGCGGTATCGTTCTGAACAATCTGAACTTTGCCTACGGGCGCGATGTCGGCGGGATCATGGATGTGAACCTGACCATCGAACCGGGGCAAAAGGTCGGTATCGTCGGCGCGTCTGGTGCAGGCAAATCGACGCTGGTGGCATTGCTGCTGCGTCTATACGAGACCGAGGGCGGCACGATCAGCATCGACGGCACCGATACCAGCACCGTCACCCAAGAAAGCCTGCGTCGCAGTATCAGCATGGTCACGCAGGAAACCGCGATGTTCAACCGTTCGGCGATGGACAACATTCGCTATGGTCGTCCCGAAGCAACCGACGAAGAGGTGTTTCAGGCCGCCCGCGAGGCCGAGGCACATACATTCATCCTTGATCTCGAAGACCACAAGAAGCGTACCGGATATGACGCCCATCTGGGCGAGCGCGGGGTGAAACTGTCGGGTGGTCAGCGGCAGCGGATCGCCTTGGCCCGCGCCATCTTGAAAAACGCACCGATCCTGATCCTGGACGAAGCGACCAGCGCGCTCGACAGTGAGGTCGAGGCCGCGATCCAATCCGCGCTGGACCGCGTGATGGAGGGCAAGACGGTTCTGGCCATCGCTCACCGTTTGTCGACGCTGACTGAAATGGACCGGATCATCGTGATGGATCAGGGCCGGATCGTCGAGGATGGCAGCCACGACGGCTTACTGAAACAGGGCGGGCTTTACGCTCAGTATTGGCATCTTCAGTCCGGCGGCTTTCTTCGGACCGAAGCGGCGGAATAGCACCTGACCGCTGCACGGTGACAGCTCGACAATTCAGCATGGTAAAAACACGTACTGCTTTCTTGATCATACCGGGTCCAGTAAAAGGACCTGTCCCGACATTACCAAGAAAGCAGTACGCGTAAAAACGGGGCTGCATTTTCCGCGACTAGCGAAAGTTATTGCGTCCCTTGTCGCGAATTTGCGCGAATTTTTCGGCCGGATCAAAGTCCGACGATTGTTGTTGCCCGCTGCGTTTGCCGGTGGTGGCGAAGATAACAACGGCGACCAGGATGAGGGCAAGAAGCCCAAAAATAAGCATATCGAGACTCATGTTCTGTTCCTCTGTCTAAGTGTGTCTCGGAGGATCAACACCGAGTGTTGGGCAAGGTTCCATAATTCGAACAATGAATTTAATCCACGCCATCACAGTTGCGTTAGCGCACCAGTCTGATTGCAGGTTCGGACCAGAGCTTGGGAAACCGCAGGCAGATTGCGGCAGTACCGCCAGTGGTCAGTGATCAGCGGGCTCGTGGAAGATATCTTCGACGTCGAAAGTGACCTCGGTGCGGTACAGATCGTCCGTCGAAGTGGTTTCGACCCTGCCGTTCAGCTGCGTAGCGAAGGCCCGGATCAACTGCGCGCCCAAACCGGCTTCGTTGGTTTCGATGTCCTTGATGTTCGTGCCGACCGAGTTTTCGCAGATCAAACGGGCGGTCCCTGCATCCAGTTGCTTGAGCGATACGAAAAGATGCGGTGTTTCGCCGTCGGGCGCGCCCATGAATTTCAGGGCGTTGGTGCCCAGTTCGGATGCAAGCAAGGTCAGCGGCACCGCCTGATCGGGAAACAGCACCACTTCGTCGAAGTCATGCGTGTAGTTCAGATCGGAGAGGTGGCTGCCCGCGACCAGCCGTTCAAACAGGTCGGGCAGCAGGATACCTGCGTTCGTACGGCTCAGGTTTTCGGTCTGGTAGAGGCTCTTGTGGACGGAGGACAAACTCATCACCCGTTCCTGAAGACGGCGCAGGATATCGCGGGTTTCGGGTTCGGCCGCCTTGCGGATCTGCATGTTCATGATCGACGAGATCAGCTGAAGGTTGTTGCGAACCCGGTGGTGCACTTCCTTCAACAGGACGTTCTTTTCACGCAGGGCGTCTTCCATCTGCGCTTCGTCGTCAAGCAGGTGAAAGGCCATCTCGGCCAAGGCATCTTCTAGGTCCTGCAGTTCCGCCGAAAGCGAAAGCTGGTCGGATGTGGTGGGCAAACGGCGGGTACGAGAAAACGCCTGAACCTTGTTGCGTAGTTTCTTGACGTGACGCACGACCAGCCGGTCAACGGCAAAATAGGCCACCGCAAGGCTGGCCACGAACATCAACAGGGGGAACAACATCGGCGCACCCGACAATCGCCCAATCGCAGCTTTGCGGTATTCCACCGGCCAGGCGGCCAGCGCATAGACCAGTCCCGGCACCACCGGCACCACAGCAAAGGCCTGTTCCTGTCCAAATTGATTCTTTGCGACAAAGGTCTGTGTCCAGTTGTCGTTCAAACGCTCGAACTGGAAGTTTCGCGGCATGTAAATGGTCTGATCCGGCGTCGAGGAAACCGTCGTCAGAACATCGCCCTGATCATTAAACGTCGTGAGACTAAGCGGGCGGCGGGTATTGGATGGCAACCAAGGCACGCCCATCTCGGAGCGGGGCAGCGACATCGCGATATAGCCACGAAATATCCCATCCTGATAAGAGGGAAAAAGCACGTCAATGGCTGCGCCGCTCTCGGGGTTGATATTGCGGGTGGGGTCGATCCACATGCGTGGGGAATCGAATTGCTTGGTCAGGTCGGCCCAACTGCTCAGGTCGAAATTCGATCCGCCGGATGAACAGACCATCACCCCGTCGGGGTTGAGAAATCCAACAAAGGAATAGCTTCCGGTTTCTTCAATGTACTGCGTGAGATAATTCCCACAGCGTTCGGGCTCGACCAGCATCAACTGCAGCACCGCGGTCAACGCCTGTGCTGCGCCAAATGCGCGCTCGAACACCTGGCGTTCGGAGACCGCGGCGGTGTTGGTCAGTGCCAGCAGCGCCAGTTCCGAACGGTTGTCGACTTCGTAGGACAGGTCGCGGGTCTGCAATACGCTCATCACGCCGATGGGCAGCAGCGCCAATGCGAGAAAGGCCGCGACCCGGACCCTCAGGCCACGGGATAATTTTCCGGACAACGTGGTGACGCGGCCCGACTCTGGCATCAGAATGCGGAGGAGCCGTTTGCCGCCACCACAGCGACAGTTGCGCTATCGGTCATTAACATGGAATCCTCGTCGTCCAGATGCATCAGTTCTGCCAGACGTTTGCGCCCGCGATTGGCACGGCTTTTGATCGTGCCCACGGCGACGCCGCACATCTCGGCTGCCTCTTCGTAGGAAAAACCGGATGCGCCCACAAGCACAAGTGTCTCGCGTTGCTCGTCGGGAAGCTGCGCAAACGCCTTGCGAAAATCGTTCATTTGCAAGCGGCCATCGTGGGCCGGCTTCTCGGCCATATTGCCTGTGTGGATACCGTCCACGTCCGCCACTTCGCGCTTCACCTTGCGGCGGCTGGAATAGTAGGTATTGCGCAGGATGGTGAACAACCAGGCACGCATGTTGGTACCTTCTTGAAATTTCTCGATATTTGTCCAGGCCTTGACGACGGTGTCTTGCACCATGTCGTCAGCCACGGCACCGTTGCGCGTCAAACTCAGGGCGAACGCCCTCAGTGCGGGTAGATGATCTACCAGCTCGTCTCTCGGATTTGAATCGCTCATTTTTGGTCACCTGACCCCTTGTTGGTGTCTTGCTCCTGAAGCTGCGCCAGCAGATCCTTGAAGCGATCGGGAACCTCTTCCTCGACCTTTTCCTGAAACACACGACGCAGGTTGTCGTCGATCTGCTTGCGTGTTCCCGAATTGGGTTCGTTGTTTGTCATTTTGAATTTCGCCTAATATCAGAACGGTACTTTTGCGCACTTAGTTGGGAACTAAACACCACATGATGCGTTTGGTTCCCAAGAAATATGAAATTCGGGGAAAAAAATATGACTTCTGAAAGCACTGGCCAGGACCGCACAGCCGAGATTGGGTCGGCTCTGCCGTTCCTGCGCCGCTATGCGCGTGCGTTGACCGGTTCGCAAACCAGCGGCGACCGCTACGCCGCCGCTACCTTGGAAACGATTCTTGCGGACAGTTCCGCGATGGACTCCAACCTGCGCACCAAGACCGCATTGTTCAAAGTGCTGCATGTCCTGTGGCAGGCCAGCAAGGTCGATACGATGGACATGTCCGACGACATGATGGAGGGCGCCGCACAAAAGCACCTGTCCAAACTGACCGACAACACCCGCGAGGCACTGTTGCTGCACACGATCGAAGAGTTCGATTTCGAAGCCGTTGCCAACATCATGGATGTCGACCGGTCCGAAGCCGAGCATCTGGTCAACGTCGCACACCGCGAGATGGCCGACAGTATCGCCGGGCGCGTGTTGATCATCGAGGACGAGCCGATCATCGCGATGGATCTGGAAAACCTTGTCGGCGACCTGGGCCACCGGATCACCGGTATCGCACGCACCCGCGACGAAGCCTTGTCGCTTGGCACTGCGGACAAACCCGATCTGATTCTGGCCGATATCCGTCTGGCCGACAACTCGTCGGGCATCGACGCGGTGAACGATCTGTTGGGTCAGTTCGGAGATATGCCGGTGATCTTCATCACCGCCTATCCCGAACGCCTGCTGACGGGCGAACGGCCCGAGCCTGCGTTCCTGATCTCGAAGCCTTACAAGGAAGATCAGGTGAAGTCTGCGGTCAGCCAGGCGATGTTCTTTTCGACCACGGCGACGCTGAAGGTCTGAAAATTCTTCCGCAGCATTTGGGCAAGCCCGATTGCTGCGGATAAATCTACTAGCCTGAAATTTGGCAGTTCACCTGCGGCGTCAGACCGATGTTGCCCAGCACGCGCTCGATATCGCATGTGGCGAACGGGGTGGGCGCGCGGTAACCGTCGTGCAGCACTTCGCTGAACGCCTGGTTTTCCACGCCGACACGTACCACGGTGATGCAGCGTTCAATCAACAGTTCCATCAAGGAAGGTTCAGTCGATTTGGCAGCGCTGCCCAGCAGAAACACCACTTCAGGCGTGCCGTTGGTTCTCAACGCATCAATTGCGGTGGTCACATCGTCCACATGGTATATGATCGCTTCAGGAATGCAGTCGGAGAGGATCTGGGACAGATCCTCTGCAATCAGTACATCGCCCTGAACGACCAGAAATTTCGTCGTCATCAACTGCCCCCAGATATTTGACAGGGCTTCTGTATGGAATACTCTGGGAACTGGCGCATTAAACTATGACATAGTGTTTTGAAAGTTTTTACAGATGGCGACAAAATGCTTTAACTGTCCATTGCAGCGCAGCGATGTGTTCATCGATCTCACCGAAGATGAAATGCGGTTCATGCAAAAGTTCAAGGTGGGCGAGCTTGAGGTGGACCCAGGTACGACGCTGCTGATGGAGGGGTCGAACAGCCCACAGCTGTATACCGCCCTGCGAGGGATGGGGTTGCGGTACAAGATGCTGGAAAACGGCAACCGGCAGGTGACCAATTTTGTCTTTCCCGGAGATTTCATCGGACTTCAGGCCGGTATCATGGGCGAAATGCAACATTCGGTCGAGGCATCGTCACCGATGACCCTATGCGTCTTTGATCGCAACGAATTCTGGAGCTTCTTTCGAAACCACCCCGAGCGCGCTTTTGATCTGACGTGGATGGCCGCCGCAGAAGAGCATTTTCTGGGTGAGGCGCTGGCCTCTGTCGGCCAGCGTACGGCATTCGAGGCAATCGCCTGGGCTCTTTGCAAAATCATGATGCGCGGCCAGGGGTTGGGTCTGGCCAAGGACCGGGTGATGCCGATGCCGTTCCGACAACAGGATCTGGCTGATGCGCTGGGGCTGTCGCTGGTGCACACCAACAAGACGCTGAGCAAACTGCGCAACCGTCAATTGGCGAATTGGGGCGATGACATGCTGATCGTGAATGATCTTGGCGCTTTGGCCTCCGCTGCAGGCATGACTTTGGAGCCACCGATGAAACGCCCGATCATGTAGGCGTGCCGGTTGCGTCTGCACCATCAGTGCAGAGCGATTCACTTGCGTTCGACTACGTCGTCCTTGACCTGCCCCCAGGCAATCATCGCAAAAACGGCCGTGCCGCCGACGATGTTGCCGACCAGCACCGGGAGGAAGAACTCGAACAGTGCTTCGTAAGGGCCAATCAATCCTTGGACCGCCAGATATGCCATTTCGACCGAACCTGCGACGACGTGGGTAAAGTCGCCCGCAGCGATCAGCCAGGTGAACGTCAGGATGATGAAAAATCCCGACTCGCCGACCTGAGGCAACATCCACACGATCGCCGCCACCAGAATCCCTGCCGGAATGGCGCGGAAGAAACTTTGGTCCGCTGGCATGCGCACCGCATGTTCGGACAGCGACAGCAGTGCAGGGCCAAGATTTTCGGGGATAGCGGGCGTGTAGGCATAGAGCGTCGCAATGCAGAAGGCACCAAAGACGTTGGAACCCAGCACGATCGCCCAAAGCCTCGCAACACAGCCAAAATTGTGTGGCGTCGGCTTTACCATCAGCGGCAACACGGTTGTGATGGTGTTTTCGGTGAACAGTTGCATGCGGCACAAGATGACCAGCAGGAAACCCAGCGAATATCCAAAGTTCTCGATCAGGAACGACCACGAGGCATTCGGCAGATAAGTGCGCAAGATTGCTTCGCCCAAGACTGAAAAGCTGATCATGATGCCCGCAGCCGTGCCCGACCAGAATAACGACCGCTTGGTGCGTGCCAGTTCTTCCTCGCCGTCCCTGCGTATCACTTCGTAAATCAGTTTCGAAGTCAGCTTGGCCGCCGCTTCGACCGACTCGCGCTCGATTTCTTCCTCCAGCGGCACAGCGCCAGGATCATTCTCGTGGACAGATGCCATTTTGTCTTCGTTCCGGTTGGTCATTCGAACAAAACACTTTGCCTCACGTTTGGTTCCCAAAAACGTCTCTTGCCGTTGACGGGTTTCCCTACAGGGTGCAGTTTGCAATTCTTTGGAGAGCATAATGTTTGGATCTCGCGCCTATGTTCTGAAAGTCGTACAGGATGTGCGGTCCAGCTACTGGTTCATCCCATCTGCCTTGGTCTTCGCGGCCTTGTTGCTGTCAGAGCTGACGCAATGGATCGACCACAACCCAGACATGCTGCCCGTGGCGTTGCCCGACGATTTTCTCGACACGCAAGTCGATGGCGCACGGCAGACGCTGGCGGTGATAGCGCAATCGATCATCGGGGTCACGGGTGTGATGTTTTCGATCACAATGGTGGCGGTGTCCTTTGCCTCGGGCAATTTCGGGCCGCGTCTGATCGGCAACTTCATGCGTGATCGCGGCAATCAGGTGAGTTTGGGCATCCTGATCTCGTCGTTTGTCTACAGCCTGATGATCCTGCGCAGCGTCCAAGGCTCCGGTTCGGACGGATTGGAATCCTTTGTGCCGCAATATTCGATGCTGGTGGCGATTTTGCTGATGCTGACGTCGGTGGCGACACTGATCTATTTCCTGCATCACATTCCCGAAACCATCAACGTGTCGAACATCTCCGCAGATCTGGGGCGCAGGCTTGAGGACGGCATCGAGCGGGTCATCGACAAGCAGGCCGACCGCACCCGCGAACCTGCAAAAACTCCGGCCAAGGATGCGGTCGAGACCGAGCTGAGCCTTGGACGGGCGGGCTATATTCAACAGCTCGACCTGAGTGCGCTGTCGGATATGGCCGAGAAAAATGATTGGGTCATCGATGTGAACGTCAGTATCGGCGGCTTTGTCAGTTCGCATGAAACTGTTTTGACGGTACATTCCGCCAGCGCCCCCACCCCGGAGATATGCGATAAGGTCTGCGCCAGCTTTGCCGTCGGAGAAGAGCAAACCGAGGCGCAGGACATCACATTCATGATCGACCAACTGGTCGAGATGGCCGCACGTGCCCTTTCTCCGGGTGTCAACGATCCGTTTACCGCGATCAACTGCCTGAACTGGCTGCGCAACGGCGTCAGCACCGCCCTGCAATACAAGGGCGGTCTGCAACCAAAGTCGCGCCCGCGTGTGCAATACCGAAGTCTTACGGTGCTGCAACTGTTGAACATCAGCTTTCGCGCCGCAGCGCCCTATTGCATGGCGGACAAGATGGCGCGCGATCACTGGATGTTCTGCGTGCGCAGTCTGCTGGATGCGGCGCCCGGCGATCACAAGCAAAGCGTGGCAGATCTGCTTGAAGACTTCGAGAAATCCTGAGCACAGGGATTTGCCAATCGCAGCGCCTTGGCCCACAACTGGGGCAAATTTGTTCGAAAGGTCCCTTCCATGAGCTTTGTCTTTCCGCCCGCCCCTCAGGCTGCATTGGCCGTTGCCGGCAGCCCCGAACGCTTTCCCGTGCGCCGTATCTTTTGCGTCGGTCGCAACTATGCCGCCCACGCCCGCGAGATGGGCAATGACCCTGATCGCGATCCGCCGTTCTTTTTCACCAAGCCTGCGGATGCCGTGGTGGATACCCCCTGCACTGTGCCCTACCCGCCACTGACCGAAGACCTGCATTTCGAGATCGAACTGGTCATCGCCATCGGCAAGGGCGGCGCCGATATTGCTGTGGCCGACGTGCCTGCGCACATCTGGGGTGCTTCGGTCGGTATCGACCTGACCCGCCGAGATCTGCAAAGCGTTGCCAAGAAAATGGGCCGTCCATGGGATTGGGCCAAGGCCTTTGACCACTCCGCCCCGATTGCGCCCATCGTTCCGATTGCGGATGTGGCGAGCCTCGAACACGGGCGTATCTGGCTGGCGGTCAACGGCGAGGTGCGGCAGGACGCCGACATCGCCGATCTGATCTGGCCGGTGTCCGAACACATCGCCACGCTGAGCCAGTCGATGACGCTGGCCCCCGGCGATATCGTGATGACCGGCACACCCGCGGGCGTAGGCGCGGTGCAGACGGGCGACGTGATCACCGGTGGCGTGGATGGTATCGGCGAGCTGAAAGTGACGATAGGATCGCGCGCATGACATTGGTTCTGCACAACTATTTCCGCTCTTCCACCTCGACACGGGTACGGGCCGCGCTGAACCTCAAGGGGTTGGAGTTTGATTACGTCTCGCACGCGCTGCTCAAGGATGAACAACGCGGCGCCGCGCATCTGGCCTTGAACCCGCAAGGTTTGGTGCCGACCCTTGTGACCGACGATGGCCCGCTGCCGCAATCGCTCGCGATCATCGAATGGCTGGACGAGGTTCATCCGCAGCCGCCGCTGTTGCCCGCCGATGCGTGGGGTCGGGCTCGGGTGCGCAGCCTTGCCCATATCATAGCGCTCGATGTGCATCCGGTGAACAACCTGCGCATCCTCAAGCATCTGGAGACCGAATACGGCGTCAATGCCGACGGCAAGGCCGCGTGGTTCCGCAAATGGGCGGAGCAGGGCATGGCCAGCCTTGAGACGCGATTGTCGTCCGAGGCCCAGACCGGCACATATTGCCACGGCGAAACACCTGGGTTGGCCGACTTGTGTCTGTTCGCCCAGGTGCTGAACAACGAACGCTTTGGCGTGGCACTGGATGCCTACCCCACCATCGCACGTATTCACAACGCCTGCATGGCGCTGCCCGCATTCGAACGCGCTGCCCCGGCGAACCAGCCTGACGCTGTGTGATGCGACACCGTGGCCGGTAACTTGACACCTCTGGTACCGGGGACGAGGCTGGTCTGATCAGGGACGAGGCAGCGCCTGCCGACAGCGACAGCTAAGTTGCCAAACTTCCTGCAGTGCGGGCCTGTGCTTGCGCGGCCAATTCCGGCAGGCCGTTGCGGGCGTAGACTTCGGCCAGCATAAGGTTCAGCGGCACGCCATCAGGATCATAGGTGCGCCGCATTTCCAAAACCTGCTGTGCCCGTGCCACGTCGCCGTTTTCCATCAGCGCATCCAGATGGATTTGCTCGAACAGATCGCGCTGGGCATGGCTTCCGCCGCATTCCGCGAGCCGGGGCAGGGCCGCGCCCATCAGCCGCACGGCCTGCGCCCAGTCCTTATCTGCAT
>JAGXHE010000034.1 GCA_024636445.1 Sulfitobacter sp. | reverse complement strand
TGTGTCGTCGAAGAGGCCATGTCGATCACCTTCGAAGAGCTGATCGAAAAGCATTGCGGCGGCATTCGCGGCGGCTGGGACAACCTCAAGGCGGTGATCCCCGGCGGGTCGTCCGTGCCCTGTATCCGCGGCGAACACATGCGCGAGGCGATCATGGATTTCGACTATCTGCGCGAGCAGCGGTCGGGTCTGGGCACCGCTGCGGTGATCGTGATGGACAAGAACACCGACATCATCAAGGCGATCTGGCGTCTGGCCAAGTTCTACAAGCACGAAAGCTGCGGCCAGTGCACGCCCTGCCGCGAAGGCACCGGCTGGATGATGCGGGTGATGGAACGTCTGGTCAAAGGCGATGCCGAGGTCGAGGAAATCGACATGCTGCTGGACGTGACCAAACAGGTCGAGGGCCACACCATCTGCGCGCTCGGTGATGCAGCCGCATGGCCGATCCAGGGCCTGATCCGCAACTTTCGTGACGAGATCGAAGACCGTATCAAACACAAACGCACCGGCCGCGTCAGCGCCGTGGCTGCGGAATAGGAAATGACGATGGAAATCTATGCCCACGCGATTGCGTCCTTAGGCGGCTATGCCGTCCTGATGATCGTGCTGACGGTGTTCTCGGTTGCCGGCCGCTCCGACGATGAGCGTGCCCTGTGCGGGCAGGTCAAACGCGACTATGCCAACCCGACCTACCGCAAGGCCCGCGCCCACGCCAATGCTGTCGAAAGTGCGGGGCCGTTCATTGCTGCCGTGGTGGCGGCGATCCTGATGGGGGCCAACCCGTTCTGGGTGAACCTCTTTGGCTCGGTGTTCCTGGCCGCGCGTGTCGCGATGGCTGTCGTGCACATCGGCACCACCAACCAGCCGATCCGCAGCCTGTTCTGGTCTGTCGGCATGCTGTGCACCGTGTTTCTGGCGATCATGGCAATCTGGGGGGCTTTCTGATGCGTCTGATACTTTTGATGACTGCGGCGCTGGTGATGACGGCGTGCAACCAGCGCGACAAGGACTTGGCCTTTGACGGGCAATACTATCGCACCAGCACCAAAAAGGTCGGCGACGACCGGGCCCTGTTCCAGTCCGAGATCAAGCCGGTCTCGCAAAGCCTGTTGGGCGCACGCGAAGCCGGGCGGCACGAGGCCACCAAGTACTGCATCGAAAATTTCGGCACCTCGAACGTCGTGTGGACGCGCGGACCGGATGCGGTGGACGGGGCTGTGCTGGTCTCGAACGACACGCTGGTGCTTCAGGGGACATGCAGCGTTTTATGACGGCTGCGGCGACATATCGCCCGCTTTTCTCGGCAGACCTGTCCTGCTATTGCATATCATGGCGCGGGTTTCCCATGTGCGCAAAGGGACACGCGCGCGTGCGCGGTCCGTTTCGCAGCACAGGAGACTTTAATATGCGACTGACGACACTTGTTCTGGGCGCCACCATCGCCCTGTCGATGGCCACCGGCGCCGTGGCCAAACCGCATATGCGCGACACGCCGATTGCCGATGGTTTGCTGGCGGTCGGTCTGGCCGATGAAATCCGCAAATCCTGCCCACAGATCTCGGCACGGATGCTCAAGGCGCTGGGTTACATCAACGGATTGAAAAATCAGGCGCAGGCTTTGGGCTATACCGATGCCGAAATTGACGCCTATCGGAAATCCGATACGGAAAAGGCACGGCTGAAAAAGCGCGGCAACGCATATTTGGCTGCCAATGGGGTTGTCGCCGGACAGCCAGAGACGTATTGCGCGCTTGGGCGCAACGAAATTGAAAAATCGAGCCAGATAGGTTCGCTACTCAGGGTGAATTGACGCATGAGCGACCTTCGCAAGATCATCATCGACGGCAAGGAAATCGAAGTAGAAGGGGCGATGACCCTGATTCAGGCCTGTGAGCAGGCCGGAGTCGAGATCCCGCGCTTTTGCTACCACGAACGGCTGACCATCGCAGGCAACTGCCGGATGTGTCTGGTTGAGGTCGTGGGCGGCCCGCCAAAGCCTGCCGCGTCCTGCGCGATGCAGGTCCGCGATCTGCGCCCCGGCCCCGAAGGCCAGCCGCCGGTGGTGAAAACCAACAGCCCGATGGTCAAGAAGGCCCGCGAGGGCGTGATGGAATTCCTGCTGATCAACCACCCGCTCGATTGCCCGATCTGCGATCAGGGCGGCGAATGCGACCTGCAGGATCAAGCGATGGCCTACGGTGTCGATTTCAGCCGTTTCCGCGAAGCCAAACGCGCGACCGAGGATCTGGACCTTGGCCCGCTGGTCGAAACCCACATGACGCGCTGCATCTCGTGCACCCGTTGCGTGCGCTTCACCACCGAAGTCGCGGGCATCGACCAGATGGGCCAGACCGGTCGCGGCGAAGACGCCGAGATCACCTCCTATCTGGGTGAGACGCTTGATTCGAACCTGCAGGGCAACATCATCGACCTGTGCCCCGTGGGCGCGCTGGTCTCGAAACCCTATGCTTTCACCGCCCGTCCGTGGGAGCTGAGCAAGACCGAAAGCATCGACGTGATGGATGCGCTTGGCTCGTCGATCCGCGTGGATACCAAGGGCCGCGAAGTGATGCGCTTTTTGCCGCTGAACCATGATGGCGTCAACGAAGAGTGGATTTCCGACAAGACCCGTTTCGTCTGGGACGGCCTGCGTCGGCAACGTCTGGACACGCCCTACATCCGCGAAAACGGCAAACTGCGCAAAGCCGACTGGGGCGAGGCGCTGCAACTGGCAGCCTCCAAGATCAAGGGTGCGGACAAACTGGCCGGTCTGGTCGGTGATCTGGCCCCCGTCGAGGCGATCTTTGCGCTCAAGACATTGATCGAAGGGCAGGGCGGCGTCGTCGAATGCCGCACAGATGGCGCCAAGCTCGAGGCGGGCAACCGCGCGTCCTATGCAGGCACCGCGCGGATCGAAGACATCGACACCGCCAAGTTCATCCAGCTGATCGGCACCAACCCCCGCACCGAAGCGCCGGTGCTGAACGCGCGTATCCGCAAGGCGTGGATCGCAGGCGCGAATGTGGGTCTGGTGGGCGAAGCCGTTGATCTGACGTATGATTACGCGCACGCAGGCACCGACCGCGCCGCACTCAACAGCCTGCTCGACAAGGATTACAGCGACGTCCTCGACGCGCCGTCTGTCGTGATCGTGGGTCAGGGCGCCTTACAAGAGGCAGACGGTTCCGCCGTTCTGGCCGCCGCGATGAAGCTGGCCGAAGACACCAAGTCAAAGTTCATGGTGCTGCACACCGCCGCATCCCGCGTGGGTGCGATGGACGTGGGCGCGGTCAACGACCGTGGCATGGACGCTGTGGCCGACGCCGACGTGATCTACAACCTTGGCGCGGACGAGGTCGAAATCGCCGCAGGTGCTTTCGTGATCTATCAGGGCAGCCACGGCGACCGCGGTGCGCACCGCGCCGACGTGATCCTGCCCGGAGCCGCCTACACCGAGGAAAGCGGCGTCTTCATCAACACCGAAGGCCGCCCGCAACTGGCCCAACGCGCCAGCTTTGCCCCCGGCATGGCCAAGGAAAACTGGGCGATCCTGCGCGCGCTCTCGGGCGAGATGGACGCGGTCCTGCCCTATGACAATCTGGCCACCCTGCGCTCGGCCTTGGTCGACGCCGTGCCGCACATCGCCGATCTGGACGCGGTGCCGCAGAACAAATGGCAGACCGTGGCGACAGGCAAGCTGGGCGATGCCGCATTCCGCAACGCGCTGTCGGATTTCTGGCTGACCAACCCGATTGCCCGTTCCAGCCAGTTGATGGCGGAACTCAGCGCCAACGCCAAAGCCCGCCAACAAGGGGCGATGGCCGCTGAATGACCCGCATGGGCCTCATAGCCTTGGCGCCACTGGCCGCCTGTTCCGAGCCGGAGATCACGGCAGAACGGCTGATTCCCGACTACCGGGGCATTCAGACGTCGCTGCTCGACAACGATCTGGTGCAGTTCGACGTGGAAATGACCAATGCGCTGACCGGGCAGGACGTGTCTGATTATGCGCAATGCGCCGCAGCAGGCTATACGTTGATCCGCGGATACGGATTTGCGCGCCATGTGCGGACAAAAGTAAACGAAGAGGGTGGCGTGTGGCAGGCAGATGCTGTTTACACCATCTCGCCATCCTTGCCGCGCGGATTGCGCACCATCGACGCCGAAGTCGAGGTTGCCAGCTGTGCGGAAAAAGGGATACCGACGGTGTGAGGACCTATGGCTGAATTTTTCATTGTAAATCCCGTGGGCATGGGCCTGTTGATCGTCGGAAAGATCTTTCTGCTGGTGATCCCGCTTTTGGTGGCTCTGGCCTTCCTGATGTATGCCGACCGCAAGATCTGGGCCGCCGTGCAGATGCGCCGTGGCCCCAACGTGGTGGGCGTCTTTGGCCTGCTGCAAAGCTTCGCGGACTTTGGCAAGTATATCGTCAAGGAAGTCGTGGTGCCCGCCGGTGCCGACAAGAGCGTGTTTTTCATGGCGCCGATGGTCAGTCTGGTCATGGCGCTGATCGCCTGGGCGGTGATCCCGTTCAACGACGGCTGGGTTCTGTCCGACATCAACGTCGCCATCCTCTATGTCTTCGCGGTCTCCTCGCTCGAGGTCTACGGCGTGATCATGGGCGGCTGGGCGTCGAACTCGAAATACCCGTTCCTGGGCTCGCTGCGCTCTGCGGCGCAGATGATCTCCTACGAGGTCAGCATCGGTCTGATCATCATCGGTGTGATCATCTCGGCCGGCTCGATGAACTTTGGCAACATCGTCCTCGCGCAGAAAGGCGACTGGGGTCTGCTCAACTGGTTCTGGTTGCCGCACTTCCCGATGTTGTTCCTGTTCCTGATCTCGGCACTTGCCGAAACCAACCGCCCGCCCTTCGATCTGCCCGAGGCTGAATCGGAACTGGTCGCGGGCTATCAGGTCGAATATTCATCGACCCCGTTCCTGCTGTTCATGATCGGTGAACTGGTGGCCGTGGTTCTGATGTGTGCGCTGATCTCGCTGATGTTCTTCGGCGGCTGGCTGTCGCCTGTGCCATTCCTGCCCGATGGCATCTTCTGGATGATCCTGAAAATGGGCTTTGTCTTCTTCATCATCTCGATGATCAAGGCGATCACGCCACGCTACCGCTATGACCAGCTGATGCGTCTGGGCTGGAAAGTGTTCCTGCCGTTCAGCCTGATCTGGGTGGTCTTCGTGGCCTTTGCTGCAAAATTCGAATGGTTCTGGGGCATCTATGCCCGCTGGACCGTGGGGAGCTAAGCATGACACAGATCGATTACGCACGGCACGCCAAGTATTTCCTGCTTCAGGATTTCTGGGGCGGCATGAAACTGGGGCTGAAGTATTTCTTCCGGCCCAAGGTGACGCTGAACTATCCGCATGAAAAGGGCCCGCTTAGCCCTCGTTTTCGCGGTGAACACGCGCTGCGCCGCTATCCCAACGGTGAAGAGCGCTGCATCGCGTGCAAACTCTGCGAGGCGATCTGCCCCGCGCAGGCGATCACCATCGACGCCGAACCGCGCGAAGATGGCAGCCGCCGCACCACGCGCTACGACATCGACATGACAAAATGCATCTACTGCGGTTTCTGTCAGGAGGCATGCCCGGTGGACGCGATTGTCGAGGGTCCGAACTTTGAATTCTCGACCGAGACCCGCGAAGAGCTGTTCTACGACAAGACCAAACTGCTGGAAAACGGCGACCGCTGGGAAGCAGAGATAGCCCGCAACCTCGAACTGGATGCACCCTACAGATGACCGATCCGACCAACCCCTTTGCCGCTATGATGGCCCAGATGCAGGAAATGGCCAAAGCCTTTCCGGCCATGGAAGCGTTTGATGTCCGCAAGTTCGAGGGCATGTTTCCGATGATGTCCAAGGACATGATGGAAGCGATGTTCGGCAACGCCTTCAACGAAGGCGGGCTGGACGCGCGCACACGTCTTTTGCTGACGCTGGCAGGGTTGGTGATGCAAGGCGCGCAGAACGAAACCGCCGTGCGCCAGACGGTGCGCCACGCGGTCGAGGCAGGCGCCACGGCCCAGCACATCAGCGAAACGATCGCGATGATGTCGATGTTCGCAGGCATCCCCGCGACGACCAAGGCGATGGATCTGGCGCAGGCCGTGATGAAAGAGGAAAAAGAGACATGAGCGTTTTCGCCTTTTACCTGTTTGCGATCTCGGTGATCGCCGGTGGGCTGTTCACGGTCATCAGCCGCAACCCCGTGCACTCGGTGCTTTGGCTGATCCTGTCTTTCCTGTCCGCTGCGGGTCTGTTCGTGCTGCTGGGCGCGGAATTTGTCGCGATGCTGCTGATCATCGTCTATGTCGGCGCCGTCGCGGTTCTGTTCCTCTTCGTGGTGATGATGCTGGACGTCGATTTTGCCGAGCTCAAGGCCGAGATGGCGCGCTATATGCCGCTGGCCCTGCTGATCGGTCTGGTCATCCTGATGCAGTTCGTGCTGGCCTTTGGCGCATGGGAAAGCAACGCCGCCGCCGAAGGTCTGCGCCTGCAGACGATCCCTGTGGACCGGCACAACACCGAAGCGCTGGGGCTGATCCTCTATGACCAGTATTTCCTGCTGTTCCAGCTTTCCGGTCTGATCCTGCTGGTCGCGATGATCGGGGCCATCGTGCTGACGCTGCGCCACCGCAAGGACGTCAAGCGTCAGGACCCCGTCGCACAGATGATGCGCGACCCGGCCAAGGCGATGGAACTGCGCGACGTGAAATCGGGGCAGGGCCTTTGATGGACCGCACGCACCGCATGACAAAGGGCAGCTTCACGGCTGTCCTCAATACCAAAATACCAAAAGCCGAGGGACGAGCATGATCGGACTTGAACATTACCTGACAGTGGCGGCGACGCTGTTTGTCATCGGCATCTTCGGACTTTTCCTGAACCGCAAGAACGTCATCATCCTGCTGATGAGCATCGAATTGATGCTGCTGGCAGTGAACATCAACTTTGTGGCCTTCTCCAGCTTTTTGGGCGATCTCGTCGGGCAGGTGTTCACCCTGTTCGTACTGACGGTCGCCGCAGCCGAGGCCGCCATCGGCCTTGCCATCCTGGTCTGTTTCTTCCGCAACCGTGGCACCATCGCGGTTGAAGACGTCAACGTGATGAAGGGCTGAATTCATGGAACTGACTATCCTGTTTGCCCCTCTGGTCGGCGCAATCCTGTGCGGCTTTGGCTGGCGCGCCTTTGGCGAGACGGCGGCGATGTCCATTGCCACGGGGCTGTTGTTCCTGTCGGCGCTGTTGTCGTGGGTCGCGTTCCTGACGTTCGACGGCACGACCGAGCAGATCCAGATCCTGCGCTTTATCGAAAGCGGCTCGCTCAGCACCGACTGGTCGATCCGCATGGACCGTCTGACCGCGATCATGCTGATCGTGATCACCACCGTCTCCAGCCTCGTTCACCTCTATTCCTTCGGCTACATGGACAAGGACCCGCAGTGGAAGGACGACGAAAGCTATAAACCACGCTTTTTCGCCTACCTGTCGTTCTTCACCTTCGCGATGCTGATGCTGGTGACCTCGGACAATCTGGTCCAGATGTTCTTTGGCTGGGAGGGCGTGGGCGTCGCGTCCTACCTGCTGATCGGGTTCTACTACCGCAAACCCTCGGCCAACGCCGCCGCGATCAAGGCCTTTGTGGTCAACCGCGTGGGCGACTTCGGCTTTGCGCTGGGTATCTTCGCGCTGTTCCTGCTGACCGACAGCATTCGCTTTGACGACATCTTTGCCGCGGCACCCGGTCTGGCCGAAACGCAGCTGTCGTTTCTGTGGGGCGAATGGAACGCGGCCAACGTGATCGCAATCTTGCTGTTCATCGGCGCGATGGGCAAGTCGGCGCAACTGTTCCTGCACACATGGCTGCCCGACGCGATGGAAGGCCCGACGCCCGTGTCGGCTCTGATCCACGCGGCGACGATGGTGACGGCGGGCGTGTTCCTGATCTGCCGGATGTCTCCGATCATGGAATTCGCCCCCGAGGCGACCATGTTCATCACCTTCATCGGGGCCACGACCGCCTTTTTCGCGGCCACCGTGGGTCTGGTACAGACCGACATCAAACGGGTGATCGCCTATTCGACCTGTTCGCAGCTGGGCTACATGTTCGTGGCCGCAGGCGTCGGCATGTATTCGGCGGCGATGTTCCACCTGTTCACCCACGCCTTCTTCAAGGCGATGCTGTTTCTGGGCGCGGGCTCGGTCATTCACGCGATGCACCACGAGCAGGACATGACCAACTACGGCGGTCTGCGCAAAAAGATCCCCTATACCTTTGCGGCAATGCTGATCGGCACGCTGGCCATCACCGGCGTCGGCATTCCGCTGACCTACATCGGGTTCTCAGGCTTCCTGTCCAAGGACGCGATCATCGAAAGCGCCTTTGCGGGCGGGTCGGCATATGGGTTCTGGATGCTGGTGGCTGCCGCCGCGATGACCAGTTTCTACAGCTGGCGTCTGATGTTCATGACGTTCTTCGGCGAAGCGCGCGGAAACAAGCACACCCATGACCACGCGCACGAAAGCCCGATGGTCATGCTGATCCCGCTGGGCGTTCTGGCGCTGGGGTCAATCTTTGCCGGTATGCTGTGGTACAACAGCTTCTTTGGCCACACCGATCAGGTCGGCAAGTTCTACGGCATCCCCGTGGCCGAAGCCGGGGCAGAAGACCACGCCGAGGGCGCCGAAGAGGGCAACGCCGCGTTGGTCACCGAAGATCAAGGTGCCGAAGGCGAACACCACTATGCATTCGCAGGCCAGCCCGGCGAGGGTGCGCTGTACATGGCACCGGACAACCACGTGCTGGACGACGCGCATGATGCGCCGGTCTGGGTCAAGGTCTCGCCCTTTGTCGCGATGCTGATTGGCCTGCTGGGGGCGCTGTGGTTCTACATCTGGAACCCGACGCTGCCCGGTCGTCTGGCCGAAAGCCAGCGCCCGATCTACCTGTTCCTCAAGAACAAATGGTATTTCGACGAGCTCTATAACGTCGTCTTCGTGCAGCCCGCCAAATGGATCGGCCGTCAGCTGTGGAAAAAGGGTGATGGCAAGATCATCGACGGCACGCTGAACGGTGTGGCGATGGGCATCGTGCCCTTCCTGACCCGTCTGGCCGGCCGTGCGCAGTCCGGTTACATCTTTACCTATGCCTTCGCGATGGTGATCGGGATCGCCGTTCTGATCACCTGGATGACCCTCGGAGGGGCGAACTGATGGACAACCTTCTTTCCATTACCACGTTTATCCCCGCCCTGGCGGCGCTGATCCTGGCCCTGTTCCTGCGCGGCAGCGATGCCGCAGCGCAGCGCAATGCCAAGTGGGTGGCGATGTTCGCAACCACGGCCACCTTCCTGGTGTCGCTGTTCATCCTGTTCGAATTCGACGCCAGCAACCCCGGATTCCAGTTCGTCGAACAGGCCGACTGGCTGCTGGGCCTGCAATACAAGATGGGCGTGGACGGGATCAGCGTGCTGTTCGTGATGCTGACCACCTTCATGATGCCGCTGGTCATCGCCGCCAGCTGGAACGTGACCGACCGCGTCAAGGAATACATGATCGCCTTCCTGCTGCTGGAAACGCTGATGCTGGGCGTGTTCATGGCGCTGGATCTGGTGCTGTTCTACCTGTTCTTCGAGGCGGGCCTGATCCCGATGTTCCTGATCATCGGCATCTGGGGCGGGGCGAACCGCATCTATGCGTCGTTCAAGTTCTTCCTCTACACCTTCCTCGGGTCGGTGCTGATGCTGGTGGCGATGGTCGCGATGTTCTCGGATGCGGGCTCTACCGATATCGCGGTGCTGCTGAACCACGAGTTCGATGCCGGTACGTTCAGCATCTTGGGCATCCAGATCGTCGGCGGTATGCAAACGCTGATGTTCCTCGCGTTCTTTGCCAGCTTTGCGGTGAAAATGCCGATGTGGCCGGTGCACACATGGCTGCCCGATGCGCACGTGCAGGCCCCCACCGCAGGCTCGGTGGTTCTGGCTGCGATCCTGCTCAAGATGGGCGGCTACGGCTTCTTGCGGTTTTCGCTGCCGATGTTCCCCGTGGGCTCCGAGGTGCTGGCGCCGCTGGTGTTGTGGATGTCGGCCATCGCCATCGTCTATACCTCGCTGGTGGCACTGGTGCAGCAGGACATGAAAAAGCTGATCGCCTATTCCTCGGTCGCTCACATGGGCTTTGTCACCATGGGCATCTTTGCCGCCAACCAGCAGGGGCTGGACGGGGCGATTTTCCAGATGATCAGCCACGGGTTCATCTCGGGCGCGTTGTTCATGTGCGTCGGTGTGATCTACGACCGCATGCACACCCGCGAGATCGACGCCTATGGCGGGCTGGTCAACCGGATGCCAGCCTACGCGCTGGTGTTCTTGTTCTTCACCATGGCCAACGTCGGCCTGCCGGGCACATCGGGTTTTGTGGGCGAGTTCCTGACGCTGATGGGCGTGTTTCAGGTCAACACCTGGGTTGCGGCAGTGGCCACGACAGGGGTGATCCTGTCGGCGGCCTATGCGCTGTGGCTGTACCGCCGTGTGGTGCTGGGCGACCTGATCAAGGAAAGCCTGAAATCCATCACCGACATGACCCGCCGCGAAAAGCTGATCTTTGCACCGCTGGTGGCGATGACGCTGCTCTTGGGGATCTATCCGGCGCTTGTGCTGGACATCATCGGGCCATCGGTTTCCGCACTGGTCAACAACTACGACACGGCCACGACCGCAGCAGCCGCTGCGCTCCAAGTGGTCGGAAACTGATAAAGGAACGGGACCCATGTCCGCTGATCTGACGCTTATTCTTCCCGAGATCGTCCTGGCCGCCTTTGCGATCCTTGGTCTTTTGGGGGCTGTCTATACCGGCAAGGACGCGCTGGCCCCCGCGCTGACCTGGGCAACCTCGGCACTGTTCGTGCTGGTCGCCCTCTGGGTCGGATTGGCCGAACCGGAGACCCACTACGGGTTCGGCGGCATGTTCATCGACGACAGTTTCGCGCGCTTTGCCAAGGTGACGCTGCTGCTGTCGGCCGCAGCCGTTCTGGCCATGTCCGAAGGCTATATGTCCAACCGCGGCCTGTTGCGCTTTGAATACCCCGTGCTGGTCACGCTGGCCGTGGTCGGCATGATGATGATGGTCAGTGCCGGCGATCTGATGTCGCTGTATATGGGCCTCGAGCTGCAATCGCTGGCGCTGTACGTGGTCGCATCGCTGCGCCGCGATTCGATCAAATCGACCGAGGCGGGGCTGAAATATTTCGTGCTGGGCGCGCTCAGCTCGGGCCTGCTGCTCTACGGGGCCTCGCTGGTCTACGGCTATTCCGGCACCACGCTGTTTTCGGGGATCATCCAGACCACGGTGAGCGGCGACGTGTCCATCGGGCTGCTTCTGGGGCTGGTGTTCCTGATCTCGGGTCTGGCCTTCAAGGTCTCGGCCGTGCCGTTCCACATGTGGACACCCGACGTATACGAAGGCGCTCCGACACCGATCACCGCATTCTTCGCCACCGCGCCCAAAGTGGCTGCGATGGCGCTGTTCGCCCGCCTGCTGCATGACGCATTCGGCAATGCGGTCAGCGACTGGCAGCAGGTCGTGGCGCTGATTTCGGTGCTGTCGATGTTCCTGGGCGGGATCGCGGCCATCGGTCAGAACAACATCAAACGCCTGATGGCCTATTCGTCGATTGCGCACATGGGCTATGCCCTGATGGGTCTGGCTGCGGGCACCGTTCTGGGCGTGCAGGCGATGCTGGTCTATCTGGCGATATACGTGACGATGAACGTCGGCACCTTTGCCTTCATCCTGATGATGGAGCGCGACGGGCAGCCGGTGGTCGATGTCACATCGCTGAACATGTATTCCAAACGCGAACCGGGCAAGGCGCTGGCGATGCTGGTGCTGCTGTTCAGCCTTGCGGGCGTGCCGCCGATGCTGGGCTTTTTCGGCAAGCTTTACGTGCTGCGCGCCGCCTATGACGGCGGGCTGGCGTGGCTGGCCATCGCCGGTGTGATCGCGTCGGTCATCGGCGCGTTCTACTACCTGCGCATCGTGTTCTACATGTACTTCGGTGACGAGAACGCCCAGGGCCTCGATGGCGGCAAGTCGCCCGTGCTCTGGGGGTTCCTGATGGCCTCGGCTGTGGTGATGGTGCTGGGCATCGTCAACATGTTCGGCGTCGAGGGCGCTGCGGCTGCGGCTGCTGCGTCTCTCGTTGTCAACTGAACCGGTGACGCCGGTGGCACCCGAGGGAGCCTCCGGCGGGGAATATTTAAGGCCAAAAGAAACATGAGCGGCTGGCCTGACGGATACGGGCGGCACGTGCTGGCCAGCGTGGATTCGACGCTGTCCGAAGCAGCGCGCATGGCGCCCGAAGCCTCGGGCCCTGTGTGGATCATGGCACAACAGCAGACTGCCGCACGGGGGCGGCGCGGGCGGCCCTGGGTGATGCCTGCGGGCAACTTTGCCGCGACCCTGCTGCTGCCTGTCACCGAGGCACCGGGGCAGGCGGCCTTGCGGTCCTTCGTGGCCTCGCTGGCGCTGCGCGAGGCGCTGGTGGCGGCGACGGGCCGCGAGGACGGCTTTGCGCTGAAGTGGCCCAATGACGTGCTGCTGCGCGAGGGCAAGCTGGCCGGTATCCTGCTGGAAAGCGCGGGGCAAGGTCCGCAGCTGCGGCATCTGGCCATCGGCATCGGGGTCAATCTGGCGGCTGCGCCTGCAATGGCACAGGTCGAGCCGGGAGCGCTGCGGCCGGTATCGCTCAAGGGCGAGCTGGGCACAGTGATCACGCCCGAGGACTTTCTGGAGCTGCTGGCCAGCGCCTACGCCCGCTTTGAGGCACAGTTCATCACATACGGCTTTGCGCCGATCCGGGCCGCGTGGATCAGCCACGCCGCCCGCCTGGGCGAGGTCATCACCGCCCGCACCACCCGCGACGAGACCACCGGCACCTTCGTCGATGTAGACGCCGCGGGCAATCTTGTACTAGAGACGCCGAAAGGCCGCGTGGCGATCGCGGCGGCGGACGTCTATTTCTGAGGGGGGCGATTGATGCTTCTGGCCATCGACTGCGGCAACACCAACACGGTTTTCTCGATCTGGGACGGCACCGAATTCATCGGCACCTGGCGCACGTCGACGGAATGGCAGCGCACGGCGGACCAGTATTACGTCTGGCTGTCGACGCTGATGAAGTTCCAGAAGATCGACGTCGAGATCACCGACATGATCATCAGCTCGACCGTGCCGCGCGTGGTATTCAACCTGCGTGTGCTGGCCGACCGGTACTTTCACACGCGCCCCATCGTGGTGGGCAAACCCGACTGCCAGTTGCCCGTCGATGTGCGCGTCGACACCGGCACCGCCGTGGGCCCCGACCGGCTGGTGAACACCGTGGCGGGGTTTGATCTGTACGGCGGCGACCTGATCGTGGTGGATTTCGGCACCGCGACCACCTTTGACGTGGTCAGCGAGGATGGCGCCTATATCGGCGGCGTGATCGCGCCCGGTGTGAACCTCAGCCTCGAGGCCTTGCACCATGCCGCCGCGGCCTTGCCGCATGTGGACATTGCCAAACCGCAATCGGTCATCGGCACCAACACTGTGGCTTGTATGCAATCGGGCGTCTTTTGGGGTTACGTCGGACTGGTAAAAGAGATATGCGCGCGCATTAAGGGCGAACGGGCGCGCGAGATGAAAGTCATCTCGACCGGCGGACTGGCACCATTGTTCCAGCAGACTGAAGACCTGTTTGACAACTTTCATGATGATTTGACGATGCACGGGCTGACCGTGATTTATCGATACAACAAGGAAAATAACTGACTTATGAGCAGTGAAAGATTGATCTACCTGCCCCTCGGTGGGGCGGGCGAAATTGGCATGAATTGCTATGTCTACGGTTACGGCAAACCTGAAAAGGAACGTCTGATCGTCGTGGACATCGGCGTGGCCTTTCCCGACATGGACACCACGCCGGGTGTGGACCTGATCCTGCCCGACATCGCCTGGCTGGAGGAACGCCGCGACCGCATCGAGGCGGTGTTCGTCACCCACGCGCACGAGGACCACATCGGCGCGATCGCCCATACCTATGGCAGGCTCGAAGCGCCGATTTTTGCGCGGGTGTTCACCGCCAACCACGCCAAGCGCAAGATGGCCGAAAACGGCCACCCTGCCGATGCCGTGACCGTGGTCGAGGCCTGGCCCGATCAGGTCGACGCGGGCCCGTTCAAGGTGGGCTTCCTGCCGATCTCGCACTCGATCCCCGAAAGCTCGGGTCTGGTCATCGACAGCCCTGCGGGCCGCGTGATCCACTCGGGCGATTTCAAGCTGGACCGCACACCGCTGGTGGGCGAGGCATGGGACCCCGAACTGTGGGGCGAAGTGTCCAAGGGCGGCGTCAAGGCGCTGATCTGTGACAGCACCAACGTCTTTTCGCGCCACGCGGGCCGGTCCGAAGTGACCGTCGGCCCCGAGATCGAAAAGCTGATGCACGCGGCCAACGGCATGGTCGTCGCGACCACATTCGCGTCCAACGTCGCGCGGGTGAAAACGCTGGCCGAGGCGGGCGAACGGGCAGGGCGCTCGATCGTGCTGCTGGGCCGCGCGATGAAGCGCATGGTCGAGGCGTCTGTCGAATCCGGTGTGCTGACCGAATTCCCCCCCGTCATCTCGCCCGAAGATGCGCGCAGCGTCCCGCGCGAAAACCTGCTGTTGCTGGTCACCGGCAGCCAGGGCGAACGCCGTGCCGCCAGCGCGCAACTGGCCCGTGGCAAATACATGGGTCTGGAGATGAAAAAGGGCGACACGTTCCTGTTCTCGTCCAAGACCATCCCCGGCAACGAACGCGGCGTGATCCAGATCATGAATGCGTTTTCGGAAATGGGCGTGGATATCGTCGATGACAACAGCGGGCATTATCACGTCAGCGGCCACGCCAACCGTCCCGATCTCGAAGAGATGCACGACGTGGTCAAACCGCAGATTCTGGTGCCGATGCACGGCGAACACCGCCACCTGCGCGAACACACCAAGATTGCCGACGAAAAGGGCATTCAAGGGGTTCTGGCCGTCAACGGCATGATGATCGACCTCAGCGGCAATGCCCCCAAGGTGGTGGAATATGTCGAAACCGGCCGCACCTATCTGGATGGCTCGGTGCAGATCGGCGCGCTGGACGGGGTCGTGCGCGACCGTATCCGCATGGCGCTGAATGGTCACGTCGTGGTGACGCTGATCATCGACGAACAGGACGAGCCGCTGGGCGATCCGTGGTGCGAAACCATGGGCCTGCCAGAGACCGGCAGCAGCAACGCGGCGCTGGTCGAAGTGCTCGAAGCCGACCTGAGCCAGTTCCTTGGCCGCGCCGACCCCAAGACCATGCGCGATGACGACGCGCTGGAACAGGCGCTGCGCCGGACCGTGCGCAATAGCGCACAGAACGAAATCGGCAAGAAACCCGAGGTCAGCGTGGTCATCAGCCGTCTGACTTGACGGAACCGAACCGCTGCTTTCGGCGTTGGATTCTCGACCGGGGCGCGAACTTTGCGCCCCTTTTTCACACTGAAAGGACAGTTTGATGATCAAGAAAAGCGGTTCCGCAAAATGGTCGGGCGATCTGAAGACCGGCAAAGGCCATGTCTCGACGGAAAGTGGCGTGTTGAATGACCAGCCCTATGGCTTCAACACCCGTTTCGAAGATGGCAAAGGCACCAATCCCGAAGAGCTGATCGGCGCTGCCCACGCCAGCTGCTTTTCGATGGCGCTGAGCATGATCCTTGGCGAAAAGGGTCTGGCGGCTGAAAGCATCGAAACCAGCGCCACCGTTTCGCTTGAGCAAAAAGACGACGGGTTCTCGGTGACCAACGTGCATCTGGTGGTCAAGGCCAGCGTTCCCGGCGCGGACAAGCCGTCGTTCGATGAATGCGCCAAGGCAGCCAAGCAGAACTGCCCGATCTCAAAGCTGCTGACCGCCGAGATCACGATGGATGCCGAACTGGTCTGATCCAGCGCGGACAGTCCAAGGCGGTTTGCCCACGAAAAATGCGCGTCAGGTATCAGCCTGACGCGCATTTTCTGTTTCCAAGCCGACAGTTCAGACTTTATTCAGCCGTCTGTTTAACCGTCGTAACGTTCGGCAAAGCTTTTCTCGATAAAGGTCGGCGTGTGATCGCCCAGACCCGTCACGCGACTGCCGCCGCCACGATCATCCCGCCCACCGCGCGACCGGCTTGAGGAGCCGCCCCGCTTGGTGTCGGACGCGTCTGACCGGGTGTCATTGCGCTGATCATTGCGGCTGTTGTCCGCAGTCTCCTGGGGCGCGGTCTGTGCACGGGCCTCGGCCTGCTGTCTGGGCGCATGTTCGGTACGCGCGGCACGGGGCTGCTGAGCTTCGGCAGGCTGCTCCGCAGGCTTTTCAGCAGGGGCAGAGGCCGCTTCGGGCGTGGTTTCCGCCTTGGCCTCGGATTTAGCCTCGGATTTGACCTCAGGCTTGGCCTGCGGTGCATCGTCGGTCTTGCGGTTGCGCGAGCGTGACCGCGAACGGCCCGACGCCGGCTTTTTCTCGGTGGTGTCTTCGGGCGCACCATCCTGAACCGCATCGCCCTGCGCCTCGGCGCCGATATGACCCAGCGGGTTTTCCAGACGCGGAATTTCACGCTGGATCAGACGTTCGATATCCTCGAAATTCTTCTCGTCGCGCGGCACGCAGATCATCATCGCCTTGCCGTCACGCCCCGCACGACCGGTGCGGCCGATACGGTGCACATAGTCCTCGGCGTGGCTGGGCACATCAAAGTTGAACACGTGGCTGACGCTGGGCACATCCAGCCCGCGCGCGGCCACGTCAGAGGCCACGAGAAACCGCAGATCACCGGCGCGAAACCCGTCCAGCGTGCGCGTGCGCTGGCTCTGGTCCAGATCGCCGTGGATGGGGGCCGCGTCATAGCCGTGTTGTTTCAACGACTTGGAAACCGTGTCCACATCCGTCTTGCGGTTGCAAAAGATGATCGCGTTGGTGCACTTGTCGCCCTCGGCGTCGATCATCATGCGCAGAACCTTGCGCTTTTCCGTCGCTTCGCGATCCTTGCGCGAGGCTTTGAACATGACCACGCCCTGTTCGATCGTCTCGGACGCGCTGGCCTGACGGGCCACCTCGATCCGCGCCGGATTGCTCAGGAACGTATTGGTGATCCGCTCGATCTCGGGGGCCATCGTGGCCGAAAAGAACAGCGTCTGGCGGGTGAACGGCGTCAGCCCGAAAATGCGTTCGATATCGGGGATGAACCCCATATCCAGCATCCGGTCGGCCTCGTCCACGACCATCACCTTGACGTCAGACAAGATCAGCTTGCCGCGCTCGAAATGGTCCAGCAGACGGCCCGGTGTCGCGATCAGCACGTCGACGCCCTTGTCGATCAGCGTGTCCTGTTCCTTGAACGAAACGCCGCCGATCAGCAGCGCCTTGGTCAGTTTCAGGTGCTTGGTGTAAGTGTCGAAGTTTTCGGCAACCTGTGCGGCCAGCTCGCGGGTGGGGCACAGAACCAGACTGCGCGGCATCCGCGCGCGGGCACGGCCACGCGCCAGCAGGGTGATCATCGGCAGAACAAAGCCTGCGGTCTTGCCCGTGCCGGTCTGGGCAATGCCCAACACGTCGCGTCCGTCCAAAGCGGGGGGAATCGCACCGGCCTGAATGGGGGTCGGTATTTCGTATCCTGCTTCCTCGACGGCTTTCAGCACTTTGGGATTCAGGTTCAGATCTGAGAATTTTATCATGTATGTCCGAAGTTTGCGGACACTGACTTGGCCCGCGGCAGCTTTGAAATGTCGGCCCGCATGGCCCAAAGGCAGCCCAGAGGCTGCGACATTGAATTTCCCATACCAAAGCCCGACGCCTTGGTCAAATCATGTCGCAAAATCAGGGAAGTGACGTTGCAATTTTTGATCAAGATTCAGCTGATGGTTGCGCAAAAGCGCTTCGGTTTCCAGACGGGCCCGCAAATCGGGGCTGTCCTCGGCAACCTCGCGGTAAAATGCACGCAGGCCTTCGGTGCCAGATTCGGCTTCGATGAACTGAAACAGCTCGTGCAGGCTAAGCCCCCCTGCCTCGCGCGGCGTCGCAGGCGCCAGTTCCGCGCGGTACGACCCCTTTTCCAGACGGTAACGGTAGGCGGCCAGCCAGTCCTCCCAGGTTTTCGCGTGGCAATGGGCCAGATCGACCTGCGCCACCTCGACCTCGTCGGGGTTCATCTCGCCATCCAGAAACACATTGTGTATCCGCACGTCCAGCCCGTCCATCCCGCTGCGTGCAAACAGCTTTCCCGCCACATGCGACAGGAACCCGCCTTTGATATGGGCCCCGTAATTCGGATACAGCCGCTTCACGATCTCTGCGCGGTCCGGCCCGTTCGGGATGAACCCCTTGAAGTGGTCGCCATCGCCCGCAAGCTGTTCCATCGGCCGCACGCGGGCGGTCCGCACGGTCGCAGGCAGGGCGCCCAGCACATCGGCCACGCTCTGTTCGCAGATCAGGAACTCGTCCGCATCCATATGGATCAGCCAGTCGACCTCGGCGCGGCGCGCATAGGCATGGGTGGCGTTGCGGCTTTGACGCACCTGATGTTTCACGGGCCGCTTGCCCCCCATCTGCTGCCAATGCTGCGCATCGCAGCGCGTCACGCGGACCTTCGGATGCGCCTTCAGCGGGGCAAAGGCATCGCTGTCGGGATCGTCCAGATAGATATACAGCCGGTGCGCGCCCGCCTCGATGTGGTAGGCGGCAAACCGCAGGATGTCGCGCGTCGGTGCCAGAATTGTGGACGACAGGCCCCAATTGCTCATGTGCTCACCCCAAGCGGGCCGTAAATCTGCGCGACCTTCCGGTCGAGATCCAGCGCGGCGGTGACCAGCATGTCGTGGCGTCGCAACAGCTCCAGACGTGTCGGGGTGGCCCTGCACATCTCGTCGTAGAAACGGCGCAATCCATCCGCGCCCTCTTCCGCGATCAGAACATTAAGAACGTCGTTCAAAATCATGTTTCCATTTGTTTTCTTCCGGTATGAGCCATGGCTCATCCGAAATTCGAAATGGCGCTGAAAGGTCTCCCAGTCGGGGGCATGTGCGTGGCCGATGTGGACCTGATCCAGAACCTTGCCGTTCGACACCTTGAACCCCGCCTGCATCATCGCGTGAATGCCCAGACGGATGCGGTTGAACCCGGTGCGCACGATGTTCTTGCCACCCGTATAGCTGATGAAGCCCTCGGGAACATAGGCGCCAAAGGTGGGATAAATCTCGATCAGGTCGGTCTTCCTGCGCTTCGCCGCCTTGCGCGTGCGTTTGAAATGGGCGGGGCCGGTCCATGGATCATCCAATGTGTCATCCGAGGCCATCAACTCGACCGGTTGCAGCCGGGCAAAGGCCACATCGGCTGGGAGACTTGAAAGATGCCCCGCAAGCGGTTGATCTGTCAGAATATACTCGTCAACATCGATATGCGCCAGCCAGTCCAGATCCGAACCGCTATAGGCCTGCGACGCATTGGACGCCTGCCGCAACTGGTGGCTTTCGCGGGCCTTGTCGGGCTTGTCCGCCCAGAACGCATCGTCGCACTGGTGAAACCTTACCTTGGGATGGGCCAACCGGCGCGCGATATCCGCATCGGGAACGTCGAGAAAAATATCCATCCGCGCCGCACCGGCATCAAGGTGATAGGCGATGAAACGGGCGATCTGCCGCAGCGGCGCCTTGACCGTCGACACCGTGCCCCAGCGCAGCACGTCGGGGTCGGTCACGATGTCACTGGCCGTCAGCGTCGTCTTGGCGCGCACGGGCGTCTGGGGTGTCTTGTCCGGCTTGCCCCAACGCATCGCGCTTTACACCATCATTTCTTTGGTCGCGGTCAGGCTTATGTCGGGATAATCGCGCACGACGCGGTCGATGTCCCATTGCAGGCGGGTCAGGTAAACGACGTCGCCATCATGGTCATATCCGATGTGCTGCTTGTTGGAGTCTACAAACTTGTCAACGGCTTGGCGCGCACCGTTCACCCAGCGTGCCGAGGTGAACTGCGACTGCTCAAAGCGCACCGGCAGGCTGTATTCCAGCTCGATCCGGCTGGCCAGAACCTCGAACTGCAACTGCCCGACCACGCCCACGACAAAGCCCGACCCGATGGCGGGCTTGAACACTTTGGCGGCCCCTTCCTCTGCGAACTGCATCAGCGCCTTTTCCAGATGCTTGGCCTTCAGCGGATCGCCCGCCCGCACGCCTTGCAGCAGTTCGGGCGCAAAGGACGGGATGCCGGTCACACGGATCGCCTCGCCCTCGGTCAGCGTGTCGCCGATGCGCAACTGCCCGTGGTTGGGAATGCCGATGATATCACCGGCCCAGGCCTCTTCCGCCAGCTCGCGGTCCGAGGCCAGAAACAGCACGGGGTTCGAGATTGCCATCGGTTTTTTCGACCGCACATGCATCAGTTTCATGCCCCGGTGAAAGTGCCCCGATGCCAGCCGGACAAAGGCCACACGGTCGCGGTGCTTGGGGTCCATATTGGCCTGCACCTTGAAAACAAAGCCGGAAACGGTTTTTTCCTCGGGCAGGATCTGGCGCGGCTCGGCCGACTGGATCTGCGGCTCCGGCCCATAGGTGGCGATCCCGTCCATCAGTTCCTTGACCCCGAACGAGTTGATCGCAGAGCCGAACCAGATCGGCGTCAGCGACCCTTCGAGCATGGCGGCGTGGTCCAGCGGCGGCAGCAGTGCGCGGGCCATCTCGACCTCTTCGCGCAGCTTGTCCAGCAGATGCGCCGGCACGTGTTCCGCCAGTTTCGGGTCGTCCAGACCCTCGATCTGGATGCTTTCGGCCACACGGTTGCGGTCGGCACGGTCCATCAGTTCCAGCCGGTCGCGCAGCATGTCATAACAGCCGACAAAATCGCGGCCCACCCCGATGGGCCAGCTGGCGGGGGTCACGTCAATCGCCAGATTTTCCTGAATTTCGTCAATGATATCAAACGTATCACGGCTTTCGCGGTCCATCTTGTTACAGAATGTCAGGATCGGCAGATCGCGCATCCGGCACACTTCGAACAGCTTTTGCGTCTGGCTTTCGACACCTTTGGCACCGTCGATCACCATCACGGCAGCGTCCACCGCCGTCAGCGTCCGGTAGGTGTCTTCGGAAAAATCCGAGTGGCCGGGCGTGTCAACAAGATTGAACCGGAAATTCTTGAAATCAAAGGACATCGCCGAGGCAGACACGGAAATCCCACGGTCCTTTTCCATCGCCATAAAGTCCGAACGCGTGCGCCGTGCCTCGCCCTTGGCGCGGACCTGTCCCGCCATCTGGATCGCCCCGCCGAACAGCAGGAATTTTTCCGTCAGCGTGGTTTTGCCGGCATCCGGGTGCGAGATGATCGCAAAGGTGCGGCGACGCGCAATCTCGGGCGGCAGTTTGGGGCGGTTTGGGGCGGTGTTCAGCATGGTGGCGCGTATATTCTGCGGGTGCGTCCGGCGCAAGGATTAGCGCGAACTGGCCTTGCGCAGCAATTCCGCCGCATCGGGCCGGTTCAGCAGGGTTTCCTGAACATCCAGCCCCGAAAGCCCCGCATTCGCGTGGTCGGCGGTGCCGTTGCCCAGCAATTGCGATGTGATGTCTTCGGGCACGGTGGGGCGGGTGCGGGTGTCGACCAGCGTCGATTCCGCCGCGATTCCTTCGGCATAGATGATCTGGTGGGCGTCGAACAACAGCTGGAAATAGTCGACAAAGCCGCCGTCCTGACGGACCACCGTGTCGCCGTTGACCAGATGCCGCGCCTTGACCAGCAGCTCGGAGCGGCCCGCGCCCAACTGGTCCGAGCGTTGGTAGATGAACAACCTGTGGTCGGGGCTGACCACCAGATCGTGATAATTGTTCAGCGCGTCCGCACGGATGCAGATCGGGGCAAAATCGCCCACGGCGCGCACGGTCGACTGCCCGATCCAGCGCACCGGCTGCGGGCCATCGTCACGGGTCAGCACGCGGTCGCCCACGGCCAGGTTCTCGATGGGCACCTGCGCGCCCGAGGCCATCGTGATATGGGTGCCACGGGTGAACCGCGCACAGGCGACTTCTGCGAATTTCTCGCCCGCCTTGGTGGTGTCGATGCCGACCAGCGCGTAATCGGTGCGTGGCGTCAGGCTGGCCAGTGGCAGCAGATAAATCTGCGCCACATCGCCCGTCGCGTCGGTTTCGACCACCACGATGGCATCGGTGGTCTGCCCGTCGGGCGACATCAGCGTCAGCGCGCAATCCAGATGCAGCGCTGCACCGGGGGTGCCTGTGGGGCTCTCGCCGGCAATTTCGAATCCCGTTTCCAGCACCTGAATGGCCAGCTGTTTCGGCTCGGCCATATGGTTCAGCGTATAGACATCATCCAGCTCCAGCTCCTCCGCGAAAGACAGCGCATCCCCCATATTCGCGCCGTCGATGGCCGTGAACATGTCGGCGGCATAGACGGGCACGGAATGTGCCGGGGTCAGCGGTTTGGCGGTGTCGGACATAGGGAAGGGTCGCATTCAAATCAGGAATTTCGCGGGATGATCAAGGCGCTACAGTAGAATTGTGTCAACAGCAGGTCAACGGGCCGGTGTTTTTCTGGCATCCCATCTGCGTGAGGTGCTAGGCATTGGCAAATGTCCAAAGGAGGATCGCATGGATTTGGGAATTTCTGGTAAACGCGCATTGGTGTGTGCCTCGTCCAAGGGGCTGGGGCGCGGCTGCGCCGAGGCATTGGCCGAAGCGGGTGTAAACCTCGTCCTGAACGCGCGCGGCGCTGAAACGCTCGAGGCGACGGCGGCTGAAATCCGCGAGACCTACGGCGTCGACGTGGTGACCGTGGCCGCCGACATCAGCACCGCCGACGGTCAGGCCAAGGTGCTCAAGGCCGCAGGCCAGATCGACATTCTGGTCAACAACGCGGGCGGCCCGCCTCCCGGAATGTGGACCGACTGGGACCGCGATGATTTTATCGCAGCGCTCGACGCCAACATGCTGGCCCCGATTGCTCTGATGAAGGCGCTGATGCCCGCCATGATGGAGCGCGGCTGGGGCCGGGTGATCAACATCACCTCGCAGTCGGTCAAGGCGCCGATTGCCCAGCTGGGCCTGTCCAATTCCGCGCGCACCGGTCTGACCGGCTATGTCGCAGGCACCGCGCGGCAGGTGGCGTCCAAGGGCGTGACCATCAACAACCTGTTGCCGGGCATCCACGCCACCGACCGCGCCGAGGCGCTGGACGGCAATGTGGTCAAGGCCAAGGGCATATCGATGGAAGAGGCCCGCGCCCAACGTGCAGCGACGATCCCGGCGGGGCGCTACGGCACCCGGCAGGAGTTCGGTCAGGCCTGCGCGTTCCTCTGCTCGGTCCATGCGGGCTTTATCGTGGGGCAAAACCTGTTGCTGGACGGCGGCGCGACCAACGCAACCATCTGAAACGGTGATCTGAAGGACCACGATCTGAAGGAACTAGGCAGGTGGCGCAGGGTTTTTCGCTGAAAGACCAGCTCTTCAACGCGCAGTCGTTGGGGCAGCTGGGGGCGGAATACGCCGCCGGCCTGCCCGGACTGGACGGGCAGGCCTTTGCGCGGCAGGCGCTCTCAGGCGTGCCCGAGCGCAGCCTGATGGCCTGTCTCGACTGGTTCGCGGACTGTATCACGCCGTACCTGTCGGCGGATTTTCCGCAGATGGCGGACCAGTTGGAGGCGATGATGCCGCCGCCGCTGGACCCTGCGCTGCGCGATGACGACTTTGGCCGTTTCATCCACGCGGTGCCGGGAATTCTGGCAGTGCGGCATGGGCTGGAGCATCACCACGCGCGGGCGCTGGACCTGCTCCATGCGGCGACGCAGCGGTTTTCGATGGAATTCTCGATCCGGCCATTCCTGAACCACCGTCCCGAGGCGACCTTGGCGCGGCTGGCGGTCTGGGCGGGCGATGACAATTACCACGTCAGACGGCTGGTCAGCGAAGGCACGCGGCCCAAACTGCCTTGGGGGCGGGCGATCTCGCTGGGGCCTGCGCAGACCCTGCCGCTGCTGGACCGGCTGCACGGTGATCCTGCGCGCTTTGTCACAAGGTCAGTGGCCAACCATCTGAATGATATATCAAAAACGGATACGGACGCGGTGCTGGCGCGGTTGCAGCGCTGGCAAGAGGCATCGACACAGACCCCGCAAGAGCTGGCCTGGATGGCACGCCACGCCCTGCGCACACGGATCAAGGCGGGTCATGCCGGGGCGATGGCGCATCTGGGCTATGCGGCGCAGGCGCAGGTGGATGTGCAGGTGCGGCTTGAAACCGGAGCCGTGGCCATCGGTGAGCGGCTGCGCTTTGACGTGGTGTTGCAGGCCCCCAAGCCCCTGCCGGTGTTGGTGGATTACCGCATCCGCTTTGCCGGAGCGCATCAGGGGCGAACGCGCGAAAAGGTGTTCAAGCTGAAGGCCGCCAGACTGGAAGCAGCGCACGCGCTGACCCTGTCCAAGGCGCATCTGATGAAGCGCGGGGCGGCTACGTTTTCATTGCATCCGGGCAGGCATGAGCTGGTGGTGCAGGTGAACGGCGTCGATCGTGCGCGTGTGGAGTTCGAGCTGCTGTGACCCATGGATCGCGCGCGTGACGACATGCACCGCCGGGGGGCTCTGCCCCCAGCGCCTTGCGGCGCATCCCCCGGAGTTTATCCGGCAAGATGAAGCTCACATTCCCGTGGGAGAGACGTTTTTCTCTGGCGGGGCAAAAACAGAAGGCGCATTTCCTTTCCGGACCATCCAAGCGGAGTAAGGTAAATGCAGCCTGTGGTTTTGATTGCCATCTTTGCGGGCATCGTTCTGGCCAGCCTGTTGGCCGCCCCGCGCCGCGTGACCATCGAAGGGTTCTTTGGGGGGCGCGGCGCGGGCGGTGCGGCACCGGGCCTGTGGGTCCTGGTGCTGAGCCAGGTGACCACGTGGATCTTTGCGCGCTCGCTGATGAACGCCGCGATCCTGGGCTATTACTATGGCATCGCGGGCACGCTGGCCTACGCCGCCTACTATGCCTCCTTCCTGACCGGCGGGTTTTTCGTGCTGCGCTTGCGCGAGACCGGCGCTGTTTCGGTGCAGGACTGGCTGCGCGCGCGCTTTGGCGCAGTGGGCACGGGCTGTTACAATCTGGTGATCGCGCTGCGCCTGTTGTCCGAGGTCTTTGCCAATCTGCTGGTCGTCGGACTGATCGCGGGTGCCGTGGTGCAGGGCGGGGCAACGCCTGCGGTTCTGGCGGTGGCGGTCCTGGGGTTTGCTTACTCTGCCTGGGGCGGGCTCAGTGCGGCGCTGCGCACCGATGTGGTGCAGATGCTGTTGTTTCTGGTGGTGTTCGGCATAGCCTTTGTGGCGCTGGTGACGGGCCCGTCGTTCGATCTGGGCGCGGTGCTGACGGCGCAGGGCACGGCGGGCGCGATGAACGGCTGGGTGCTTCTGGCGGTGGCGGCACTGCAGGTGGTGTCCTACCCGCTGCATGATCCGGTGATGATGGACCGCGGCTTTCTCAGCGACAGGCGCACCACGCGCGCGTCGTTCCTGCATGCGTTCTGGATTTCGACGCTGTGCATCCTGGGCTTTGGCTTTTTCGGCATTCAGGCGGGGCTGGAAGGCGCGGCCTATGAGGGCGAGCTGATCGGCACCTGGGGCCTGATGTTTCCGCCGTGGATCTTCGTTCTGCTGATGACCGCGCTGGTGGTGTCAGCGCTGAGCACGCTGGATTCGGCGCTGGCCTCGGCCTCGCGGCTGGTGGTCGAGGAGTTGCATCTGGCACCGCGCAGTCTGAACGGCGGGCGCGTGGTGATGGCGCTGTTCATGCTGGTGGGCACCGCGCTGACGTTGTGGGGCAATGCGACGCTGTTCGACGCGGTGGCTGTCAGTGGCACCGCTTCGATGTTTCTGGCCCCCGTGATGATCGTCGGGCTGGTGATGGGGCGGCAGGTGGCGCTGTGGTCCTATGCAGTGGCCTTCGGCGCGGCGATGCTGGGCGCGTGGATCTACCTGACGCGCGGCTGGACGCTGTGGGCGATGATACTGCCCGAGGCGCACAATTACCTGCAACTTCTGGCGATCTGCGTGGTGGTGCTGGTCGTGGGCTTTGCGGCGGTGCTTGCGGGGGCGCGCCGGGCCTGATAGCCCAAGTCCGACCGATTTTATCAGACTTGATTTTGTCAGATTTGGAGAGAGCCTTTGGCCCAGGTGCCCAGACTGGAGATCCGCGACCTGCGGCGCAGCTTTGACGGCCGGGCCGTGGTGGACGGCGTGTCGCTGCGCATCATGCCGGGGCAGGTGACCTGCCTGCTGGGGCCGTCGGGCTGCGGCAAGTCCACGACGCTGCGGATGATCGCGGGCGTCGAGATGCAGGACAGCGGCGAGATTTACGTCGATGGCAAGCTGATCTGCGACACGGTCACCCGCGTGCCCCCCGAGCGGCGCGAGATCGGGCTGATGTTTCAGGATTTTGCGCTGTTCCCGCATCTGACCGTCGAGGGCAACGTGGCCTATGGCTTGCGCGGCAGCCGTGCCGAGAAACGTGCCCGCGTCGAAGAGATGCTGGGCCGCGTGCACATGCAGCGGTTCATCGACATGTTCCCGCACCAATTGTCAGGCGGCGAACAGCAACGTGTGGCGCTGGCGCGCGCCCTTGCCCCGCAGCCGCGGATCATGCTGATGGACGAGCCGTTTTCGGGTCTCGACAACCGGCTGCGCGACGGCATCCGCGACGAGACGCTGAGCATCCTCAAGGAAGAGGACACCGGCGTGCTGCTCGTCACCCACGAGCCCGACGAGGCGATGCGCATGGCCGACGAGATCGCGCTGATGCGCGACGGACGCATCGTGCAGCAGGGCGCGCCCTATAACGTCTATACGCGCCCCCTGGACCGCGCGTCGGTCGCGTTCTTTTCGGATGCGAACGTGCGCCGGTCCACGGTACAGGGCGCGCTGGCGATGACACCGTTCGGGCGGTTTCTGGCCCCCGGCATTTCCGATGGCACCGAGGTCGACATCGTCTTTCGCCCGCAGCACGTGCGCATCGATTTCGACCGCGCGGGCGTGGGCCCGGTGCCTACGGCGGTCGAGGGCACCGCGGCGCGGGCCGTGGTCGAGCGTGCGCGCTTCATGGGCAACGAAAGCCTGGTGGAGTTCCGGCTGGACCATGACGGGTCGGTGATGAAATCCACCGTGCCGGGGGTGTTCCTGCCGCAACCGGGCACCGTGATGTGGCTGCGGGTGCGGCGTGACAAATGCTTTGTGTTCCCTGCGGGGATGATTGGATGAGTGGGCCCTTGATCATCGAGTTCGGCCTTGGCACATCGCTGCGCCGCGCCGATTATACCGATGCGGCGGCCAAGGCCGTGCGCCACGCGCTGTGGCGCAATTCGATCAACCTGGCGGAACTGTTCGGCTTTCCCAAAGAGGCGATGCAGATCGCGGTGCTTGTGGCGGTGCAGCGCCCCGATCAGGTGGACGTGGACGTGCTGCGCGCGATTTTCCCCTACGGTCAGGCACAGATCGAAGTGGTGCGCGGTGGTCTGGACGTGCCGCGCCCCGAAGGCGAGGGCAACCCGACCGTGATGGCCCATGCGGCGCTGAGCGTGTCGTTTGACATGGAGCGCGCAGATGGCTGAGCAGCGGGTGATCATCGAGATGGGGCAAGGCAACGACCTGCACGGGCGCGACTATACCAAGGCGGCGCGCCGCGCGATCGAGGATGCGTTTCGCGGATCGTCCTTGCCCTTGTTCGGCACGCTGGGGCTGGATGCGTCAGAGATGCGGGTGCAGGTCACGGTGGGCGTGCAGCAGCCCGATGCGGTGGATGTGGAGGCACTGGTGGCGGTGCTGCCGCGCGGGCGGGCGCAAGTGCGCGCGGTGTTCGGTGGGATGGACGTGCCATCGGGGGATGAAGTGATTGTCGTGGCGACGGCTGCAGTCGAGGCGTTCTTGCCTGCGCAGACCGGGTGGCGGCTGAAGGGGTAGCTTGGGGGCTTTGCCCGAGTTCATTCTTTAAGGGGCTTCGCCCCAGACGCTTCGCGTCTTCCCCAGGATATTTTTGGCCAAAAGAATGAATTAGCCGCTGTCTTCGAGGAAAAGCTCGGGCAGGGCTTCGGTTGTCTCGATCAGGTCGAGACGAAAGTCGCGCATGGCTTGGCGCCACTCGCACCATGCTGTCAGCGTCCAGACGGGGCCGAGACTGGCAAGGCTTAGCGGGCGGATGGTGCGTGTGGTGATGCGGTCGCTCTGCGCGTGGCCTTGTGAGTGGTAGGTCAGGCGCAGTTTCTGGCGGGCACGGATGGCGGCGCGGATGCGCGGGATGTGCGATGCGGCGCGGGCTGCGTTGGAAAAGGGCGATTTTTGCAGCTTCCAGGCGTCGGCGGGGGCGATCGCCGCTTCGGGCAGCAAGGCGTCGATGCGGTCGGCCAATGTGGTGGCGGCCTGTGATAGATCAGGATCGGCGGACTGGCCCAGAATGGCAAGGCCAAGGCTGAGGGCCTCAAGCTCGGCGGGGGCAAGATCGAGCGGCGGCAGGCGGATCTGGTCGGTCAGCCGGTAGCCGGTGCCGCGTGTGCCCTGCACCGGAACGCCCGCCGCCTGAAGCGCTTGGATATCGCGGTAGAGCGTGCGTTGCGACACGCCCAGCCGCCCGGCCAGATCGGCGGCGCGGTGGGTGGTGCCCGAACGCAGGGCATCAAGCAGGGCATGAAGGCGGATTTGGCGGGTTTGATGGGGCATAACTGACAGATAAGTGTCAGTTGTATAAAAGGCCAGAGGTTTTGGCGGGATTTGCAGGCACAGGCGGGGAACTTGGGGGCTTTGATGCTTTTCCCTGCGGCTGCCGTTGCATAGGTAAGGTCCGACACAGGAAGCGCGCCGCGCGGTGCGTACAGCGGGAGACAAAGTCATGTTGAACAATATTGGACCAGTGGGTCTGCTTTTGATTGCGGTTGTGGTGCTGGTGCTGTTCGGGCGCGGCAAGATTTCCAGCCTGATGGGTGAAGTCGGCAAGGGCATTACCAGCTTCAAGAAAGGCATCAGCGAAGGCCAGAACTCTCTGGACGAGGATGACGAGTACAAGCAGGCCAAGGACGTCACGCCCGAGACCGAAAAAGACAAGGTCTGATCCATGTTCGACCTGGGCTGGACCGAGCTTTTGGTCATCGGCGTCGTGGCGTTGATCGTCGTGGGCCCCAAGGATTTGCCGGTACTGTTCCGGCAGGTGGGGCGTTTCGTCGGCAAGGCCAAGGGCATGGCGCGTGAATTCAGCAGCGCGATGAACGATGCCGCCGATGAAAGCGGGATGCGCGACATATCGAAAACGTTGAAGTCCGCGACCAATCCGCTGGGCACCGCGATGGACGGCGTCAAGGATGCCGCGCGCGATGTGTCGTCTTCGCTGCGCAACACAGATCCCGACAGCGAGACCGGGAAGCTGGCCCGCGAACGCGCGGACAAGGCCAAGAAAATTCAGGCTTCGACCGCCCGTGCCGCAGCTGATCGCAAAAAGCGCGAGGCCGAAGAGGCCGGCAAGGCCGCTGATGCAGCAGAAGCGGCACTGACCACGGACGATACCGCCGGGGCGGCAAAGACTGCCGACGACGCACCTGCAAAACCGGCCAAACCTGCCAAACCGGCAGCACCTGCCAAACCGGCTAAACCGGCCAAAACGGCAGCACCCGCCAAACCGGCCAAACCTGCGAAATCCGACACACCTGCAACACCCAAAGGCGACACATGAGCCACGCAGACGATATCGAAGACAGCAGCGCCCCGCTGATCGAGCATCTGGCCGAGCTGCGCACGCGGCTGATCCGGGCCGTTCTGGCCTTTGTCGTGGGGATGGTTTTCTGCTTTTCCTTCGGCAGTGCGATCCTTGATTTCCTGCTGGTCCCGATCGAACAGACCATGCGCGATCTGGGCAACCCCAATCCGGTGATGCAATACACCGCGCCGCAGGAATACTTCTTTACCCTCGTGCGGATTTCGATGGTCGGCGGGCTGGCGATTTCGTTCCCCGTCATCGCCTACCAGCTCTGGCGCTTCGTGGCACCAGGGCTCTACCGGAACGAAAAGTCGGCCTTCCTGCCGTTTCTGATCGCCTCGCCTGCCTTGTTCATGCTGGGCGCGTCCTTTGCGCATTACGTGGTCGTGCCGATGGCGATGAGCTTCTTTCTGGGCTTTGCCGATGCGGCGTCGATCCTGTCGGCGATCGTGCAGGACGGAACCCTCGAGGGAGCCATCGACGGAACAACCCTTGTTGAATCGTCCAAAGGCATTGATATCGTTTTCCAGGGCAAGGTGAACGAAAGCCTTGATATCACGCTGAGAATGATCGTGGCCTTTGGCCTGTGCTTTCAGTTGCCCGTGCTTTTGACCCTGATGGGCAAGGCCGGTCTGGTCACTGCCGAAGGTCTGGGCAATGTGCGCAAATACGCCGTGGTGGGCATTCTGGTGGTGGCGGCATTGGTCACACCGCCCGATGTCGTGACCCAGCTGATCCTGTTCGTCGTGGTCTTTGGCCTCTACGAGATCTCGATCTGGCTGGTGCGTGGGGTTGAACGCCGCCGCGACCAGCGTCTGCGCGAAGAAGGCTACTTTGACGATGAAGAAGACGAAGAGGGCCTCGACGACATTCTGAACGGCAATGACGAGGACCTGAAATAGTGATCGACGACCCGATGATCGACGACCCGATGGACCGTATCGCAGCGGCGCTGGAGCGTATCGCACCTGCGCCGCTGCAAGCGCCCGATTTCGACGCCGCCAGTGCTTTTGTCTGGCACACCGGACCCGACCGGCTGGAGCCTGTGCACCATGTCAGCCGGGTGCCGTTGAAGCTGCTGCTGGGCAATGACCGAGCGCGCGATACCTTGCTGGCCAACACCACCCGGTTTGCCAAGGGACTGCCTGCCAACAATGCGCTGCTCTGGGGTGCGCGGGGCATGGGGAAGTCCAGCCTTGTCAAGGCGGTACACGGCGCCGTTCAGGTGGAATACCCGCAGCTGAAAATCGTGGAACTGCAACGCGAGGACCTGCCCAGCGTCGGCAGGCTCCTGAACCTGCTGCGCGGCGCTGCGGGACGGTTTGTGCTCTATTGCGACGACCTCAGCTTTGGCCACGACGACAGCCACTACAAATCGCTCAAGGCGGTTCTGGATGGCGGGATCGAAGGGCGGCCCGAGAATGTCGTGCTCTATGCCACGTCGAACCGGCGCCACCTGATGCCGCGCGACATGATCGAAAACGAACGGCAAAGCGGGATCAACCCTGCCGAGGCGGTCGAGGAAAAAGTGTCGCTGTCGGACCGCTTCGGGCTGTGGCTGGGGTTCCATCCCTGCGACCAGGAGCAGTATCTGGCGATGATCCGCGGCTACTGCGATGCGTACGGCGTGCAGATCGACGCCGCGACCCTGCGCGCGCAGGCCATTGAATGGCAGGCCACGCGCGGCGCGCGGTCGGGTCGTGTCGCCTGGCAATATTTCGTCGACCTTGCAGGCCGCTCCGGCGTCACGCTTTAGGCGGCCAGCAACTTCGCCTCATAGGGGCGCAGGCAGGGGGCGGTCTTGGGGCCATAGGCGACCAGATCGGGGAACAGCGTTTCAATCTCGGCCCGCGCGGCCGGGTTCAGGGTCTGTCTGGTCATGTCACCGGGGTACAGCGTCTCAGACCATACCCCATGCGCCTGAACCACGTGATGTGCGTCCAGCAGGATGTGGTGATAGGTGACCAGCCCGCCGACACGGCGGTAGACGCCGTCAACATTCAGCAGGTCAACCGCGCGCACCAGCACTTGGTCCTGGCCATAAAGCAGCTCCGCCCGCCAATCCGTCAACAAGATGGCGTGTTGCGGCGAGACCACCAGATCGGCGTCGTTGCCCAGCGTACCTGCACGGATGACAATCGGGGCCAGATCGCCTTGTGCCGCGACCGTGGTGGCACCGATCCAGCGGACCGGCTGGCAGCCTGCGGTGCCGGTGATCACCAGATCACCCTGCGACAGGGATTCGATTGCGCGGGGTCCGCCTGGTGTTTCGATCATCGTGCCCGAGGCAAAACACACGATCTTGCCGCCCAGATCGACGTGGGGCGTATATGCGTCGTTTTTGACGACAGGGCCGGTGGCAAGGTTGGTATCGGCGGGGGGCATACCGTCCGGGAACACCAGAAAATAGCCGTTCTCATTGGCGTCCATGACATCATTGTCGTTGTTCAGGTCCACGTCGATGACAGCGACGCGCCAGGTGCTCGTGCCGTCGGTCACCTCGAATGTGTAATCCCAGATCACCTGCCGGTCGATGCCGTCGACCTCGACGCGTTGTTCCCAGGCACCGCCAAAGCGTTCGTTTGGGGCGATATATTCGTTGTTTTCGCCGTCACCGTTGAACAGGGCTGCGCCGTCGTTCTCTTGAACTGCAAAGCTGGTTTTTTCGCCCGAATACCGCCAGGTGCCCGAAGGCGCATAGGCGTAATCGACGGGGTTGCCGTTCACCGTGCTCTGGGTGCCGAGAATTGCGTTCGAATAGCCGAAGTAGACTGCCATCTTTTATATCAATCCGAAAGTTGCCTTTGGATTGTAGCTAAAGCCGCAACACGGCGAAGCTGGGGCGAGTAGATGGAATTTGTAACAATTATTAGGTGTATTGAGGAAAATTCAAGGCAAAGGGGGTGCCGATGTGGCGGGGCGCTGCCGCCGCCACAGTCCTGCCCGGAGCATCCATCCCGGTCAGGGCAGGTATGGCGCCGGATCGACGCTGTCAAAGCCCTTGCGCACTTCGAAGTGCAGATAGGCATTGTCGCCCGCGCGCAGCTTGGCCAGGTTTTGACCCCGGTTGACGCTGTCGCCCTTTTTCACCGCTACGTCGGCCACGTTGGCATAGACGGTCAGCAGGTTGTCGGGGTGACGCACCACGATGATCGGCACGCCTTCCGCACTTTGGGTGATCGCGGCGACAGTGCCGGATGCGGCCGCGTTTACCGCAGTACCGGGGTTCGCCTTGATATCGATGCCCTCGTTGCGGCCTTTGGAATAGGCGCGGATGATCGACCCGGATACTGGATAGGCCATTGCGGTGTTGGCGTCGGGCTTGACGGTCTGCTTGCCGATGTCGGCCACAGGCGCCGCAGGCTTGGTCGCCGCCGGGACGGGCTTGGCGGTGTCGTCTCGCGGCAGGGCCGTCGCGGCACTGGGCGGGGTCGGCGTGGGCGAGCCGACACCGGGGGCGGAGGTTGCAGCTGCCGTGCGTCTTGGAGGCGCCTGCTGCGCCACGGGGATCAGCAGGAACTGCCCTTCGCGGATCGCAAAATCGCTGTTCAGACCGTTCCATTCCGCCAGCGACCGCACCGGCACCTTATAGAGCCGCGCAATGGTATAGGCGGTCTCGCCGCGCTCGACCTTGTGGCGGATCGGTTCCTGTCCGGTCTGCACCGCAACCGGTTGCGCTGTGGGGGCCGGGGCCAGAGGCGTGGTCGCGGCGGAACTGTCGATGGCGTTGCCTGCCAGCGTGGTCACATCGATGGGCGACGACTGGATCGGGCCGGTGCCGATTGCACCCGTGGCGGGCGACGGTTCTGCCACACGGCGCGGCAGGGCGATGATTTCACCGGACCGCAGCGGCACGTTGGTTTCGATACCGTTGTAGCTGCTCAACTCGCTGACACTCACGCCCACGCGACCCGCCACATCGTTCAGCGTGTCGCCACGCCGGGCCACCACGACCTGATAGTTGGGATAGGAGATCACTCCGCGATTGTCGGGTTTGGGCCGGTCGGTGGTGGCGTTCACCGCCGCATCAGCGGTGGAAAACGCACCCACGCCGCTGCGCAGATCCATGTCCAGCGGTTGGTCACAGGCCGCCAGCGCAAGCGCGCCACAGGTGGCCAGCAGCAGGGGCGCGCGGTGGCGCGAAAACGGTCGGATCATCTGGCTCGTCCTCTTGGCATGCCCCGTTATTCGGGTTCGGGGCTTTAATCTCGGGTCTTGTCACCGGTTTTGTCGGTCCATGCAACGCGGGGTCAAGCGGTCGGTACGCAAAGCCGCAAATCGGCATGTTTCCGCGTATTATGTATCTTTTCCCAAGCCCTCGAGCAAGGGCACGAAGCGCACGGGGCGCAATTCGTCGTATTCCAGACCGGTTTCGGTCTTGCGCACGCGGATCAGGCTTTGCACCGCGTCCGACTGACCCACGGGCACCACCATGATGCCGCCGACCTTCAGCTGCGCCAGCAGGGGGCCGGGCGGGTCTTCGGCGGCGGCGGTGACCAGAATGCGGTCGAAGGGTGCCTGATCGGGCAGACCAAAACTGCCGTCGCCGGTGATCGCGGTGATATTGGTCAGGTTCAGCGCGTCGAAAATCTCGCGCGCTTGCCGAACCAGCCGCTGATGACGGTCCACGGTATAGACCCGGCGCGCCAGCTTGCTCAGGATCGCCGCCTGATAGCCCGAGCCGGTGCCCACCTCCAGCACCTTGTCGCGCGGGCTGATCTGCAGCGCCTGCGTCATCAGCCCCACGACCGATGGCTGGCTGATGGTCTGCCCGCAGGCGATGGGCAGGGGCATGTCCTCGTAGGCGCGCGCGGCGAAAAGCCCGCGAATGAACGGGCCACGGTCGATCGCCTCCATCGCCTCCAGCACGGCCTTGTCCGTCACGCCCTTCGAGCGCAGCGCGTAAAGGAACTGCATCTTGCGTTGGGCGATCTCGTCGTCGGTCATACGTTCAAGACCCCAAGACGGTCCATCATGTCATGGGCGGTCAGATCGGCGCGCATCGGCGTGACCGAGATGTAACCCTCAAGGTTGTCGGCAGCATCCGTGCCCGCAGCGGTCGGCACCTGCTGGTTGCCGCCCTTGATCCACACGAACTTGCGCCCCGAAGGGGCCTCGTGCGGCTCGGTCGAGAACCGCACACCGGGGCGCCGGCCTTGGGCGCTCAGCCGCGTGCCCTTGACGTCCGCCGCCGGGACCGGCGGGAAATTCACATTGTAGAACAGGCGGTAATCGCCGTCGTCCTCGGGGCTTGCGTCCAGTATCCGGCGCACCGTGTCGGCACCATGCACCAGCGCCGCCTCGAACGGATCGTCGATGCCGACGTTGGCAGGCCCGAAATACTGCGACAGCGCAATCGCGGGAATGCCCTGCAACGCGCCCTCCATCGCACCGCCCAGCGTGCCGGAATACAGCGCATTTTCAGCCGAATTGTTGCCCCGGTTGACGCCCGACAGGATCAGGTCGGGGGCCACGTCGCCCATCACGTCATGGATGCCCGCCAGCACACAGTCCGCAGGGCTGCCTTCGGCGGCATAGCGGCGGTCGTCCAGTTGCGAGATCATCATCGGATGCGTGTAGCTGATGCAATGCGCCACCCCCGATTGCTCGAACGCAGGCGCGACGGTCCAAACCTCGCCGCTGTCGCCTGCCACTTGCATGGCAATCGCATGCAGGGTTTTCAGGCCCGGTGCCGCGATGCCGTCGTCATTGGTGATGAGAATACGCATGATCTGCCCCTTTTGACCTTAGTATTCAGGCCGCAGCATTGCGGCAAGGGCAGGCGGGGCTTGCGAGGCGAAATTGTGTCAGACTCGGGCCAGACGTTGCGCTTAGGACTCAGAGCCCGGCGAGTATGCGCGCGGCCTCCACGTGTGGATCGGCCAGCACAGTGCGGTCCTCTCCGGGAAAGAAACGCGCGCGGGTGGCGGTGGGCATCGGCTCGGGCGTGGTGATGACGACACGCGGGCCGGTCTTGGTGGTCTCGCTCTGCCAGCTGCGCGCCAGTGCGATCTGTGCGGCCTTGGTCGCACCGTAACTGCCAAAGAACTTGGTGCCCGCACGCGGATCGTCAAAGAAGACCGCAGTGCCATCGGTGCCCAGCAGCGGCGAGACGTAAGTGATCAGCGTCGCCGTCGCGGTCACGTTCGCGGCCACGGATTTGGCCATGTCGCGGCTGTCGATGTGGCTGGCAGGGGTCAGCGGTGCGGCGTGGATCGCAGTATGCACCCACAGATCCAGCGCCCCCCAACGGTCGTGGATGCCCCGGCACAGCGTCGCCATCGCCTCGGGCACGGTGATGTCCATCGGCGCCAGCGTGGCGCTGCCACCCAGCGCCTTGATCCGGTCGTCCAGCTCTTCCAGCGCGCCGGTGGTCTTGGCCACGGCAACGATGTGATGCGTCGGCGCCAGGGCTTCGGCCAGTGCCGCACCCAGACCGCGCGACGCGCCGGTGATCAGGGCCAGTTTGGGGGCGTGTTCAGGAGCGTGTGTCATGGCCCGCGTGATGGTCCGATTGCGCGCCAAGGTCAAGAGGCGCGCGTGTCCCGGTCATACCGCGTTGGTCGCCGCACTGGGGCGGCTGCGCGGGCGCAGGGTGCTGGCAATCTGGCCCTGTTGCGGCAGGCGCAGCACGTCGGTGCGGCCGTTGCGGGCGATGTGCAGCGCATCTTCGTCAATGGCAACAACCTGACCCAGACGGGTCTTGTCACCGGTCGCGACAGTGTCGATGCGACCACCCGGATAGCGGATCATCGCGCGCGGGGCGCTATTGGCCCCGAAAATGCCCAGCAAGACAGGTTTGTTCAGGCGCACCGCGTTTTTCTGGGTCGCCAGCTGGCGGGTCTGGGAGGAGGCTTCGGCCATTGAAAAAAGATCCTTCGGGTTTCGTTCGCAGGCGGTGCCTACCACGACCCCGATCAGCCGCAAGGGTGGCGGATTTGCCCATAGGCCGATTGGCGCGCGCCCATGCGCCAAGCTTTGCCGAAGGCTGCGACATTGTGCGGCGGGGGGATTGCGCAGAGGGGAATCGGTCGCGACCAGATGGGCGCTGGATGGCGCGGGGGGGGGGCGCTGCCCCCGCGCCTTGCGGCGCTCCCCCGGAGTTTGTCTGGCAAGATGAAGGAGGCCGAGCCTATTCCGCCGCTTTCATTTCAAAGCCTTTTTCCAGCATGTCCGAAGGCTTCACCGGGTAGTCGCCCGAGAAGCAGGCATCGCAATACTGCGGGCAACTGTTGTTGCGGCCCCCGGCCTGGCCCACGGCGCGGTAAAGACCATCGAGCGAGATGAACTTGAGCGAATCGACGCCCAGATGGGTGCGCATCTCGTCCTCGGACATGGTCGCCGCCAGCAGTTTGTCGCGCTGCGGCGTGTCGACACCGTAGAAACAGGGCCACGCCGTCGGCGGGCTTGCGATGCGAAAGTGCACCTCGGCAGCGCCCGCATCCAGAATCATTTCCTTGATCTTGCGCGAGGTTGTGCCACGGACCACGGAATCGTCGACCAGAATGACCCGTTTGCCTCGGATCAGGGCACGGTTCACGTTCAGTTTCAGCCGCACGCCCATGTTGCGGATCTGTTCGGTGGGCTCGATAAAGGTGCGGCCCATGTATTGGTTGCGAATGATCCCCATCGCATAGGGAATGCCCGATTGCAGGCTGAACCCGATGGCCGCAGGCGTGCCGCTGTCGGGGACAGGGCAGACCAGATCGGCATCGACGGGCGCCTCCTTGGCCAGCTCGCGGCCGATCGCTTCGCGGGTCTCGTAGACGCTGCGCCCGCCCAGGATGCTGTCGGGGCGCGAGAAATAGACGTGCTCGAAGATGCAAAAGCGCGGGGCGACGCGGCGGAAGGGAAAGTGGCTTTCGACGCCCTTGTCGGTGATCACGACCATCTCGCCCGGCTCGATCTCGCGCACGAACTCGGCACCGATGATGTCCAGCGCGCAGGTTTCCGAACTCAGCGCCCAGCCATCCCCGACCTTTCCCAGAACCAGCGGGCGCACGCCCAAGGGGTCACGCACACCGATCAGCTTGGTGCGGGTCATGGCGACGATGGAGAACGCGCCCTCGACGCGGCGCAGCGCGTCTTCCATGCGCTCGGGGATGTTGCGCTGCAACGAGCGGGCCATCAGGTGGATGATGCATTCGCTGTCCGACGACGACTGAAAGATCGAGCCACGCTCGATCAGCTCGCGGCGCAGGGCGATGGCGTTGGTGATGTTGCCGTTGTGGGCAATCGCCGCACCGCCCATCGCAAACTCGCCAAAGAACGGCTGCACGTCGCGGATTGCGGTCTGGCCCTTGTTGCCGGACGTCGAATAGCGCACGTGCCCGATGGCAAGCGATCCGGGCAGGGTCTCCATGATCTTCTGGCTGGTGAAGTTGTCGCGCACATAGCCAAAGCGGCGGGCGGACTGAAAGCCAAGCTCGGCGTCATAGCTGACGATCCCGCCTGCTTCCTGACCCCTGTGCTGCAACGCGTGCAATCCAAGGGCCACAAAGTTCGAGGCATCTTGGGTGCCGATCACGCCAAATACCCCGCACTCTTCTTTTAGCTTGTCGTCGTCAAAAGGATGTGCGGGTGGCATCATGCATTCAGTCACGGGCGGATGGCTCCGAATCTGGGGTTGGACAAGGGTCTGATACTGGGGCCTTGGCGTGGTGTCACGCCCTGCGGCCAAAATAGTTGTCATAATGTGACTGCATCACCGGACTGCGGTGCCGGATTGTGGCGAATCAGCCCGCGTAGCGCAGGAAAGCGCGAACGTTCTAGGCTGCACGTAAGTGTGCAACCCCGCCGGTACAACCCCTGCATCTTGTGCGAAATCACGCGGCAGGGTGGTGCGCTGCGCACTTACTGTTCGCAGGTGCCGACAAGGTTCTCGTATTGCACGGTAATCCAGCCAAGGGCCTGTTCGGGCTTGCGGTCCTGAATGTCGGTGGTGAAGCGGCCAAAGACCGCCGCCGAGCGGCTTTCGTCAACGACGGTGAATTCCTGACCGGTGATCACGGTGTCGTAGACAAAGAACGCCACGACGACCAGCAAGATGCCGCGCGCCACGCCGAAGAGAAACCCAAGACCCTGATCCACGCCGCCCAGTGCCGAGCGCTGGACCAGCGACGAAAACAGCGGTGTGAACAGCGACACGACGATCAACGCGAGGGCAAAGACCAGCGCAAAGGCTCCGATCACGCTCAGCTCGCAGCTGTCCGCCAGAAATTCGCCCACCACAGGGATCTCGCGCACCAGCGGTTCGACCTTGGGCGCGAACAGAAAGGCGAGGACGGCGGCGGCGATCCAGCCCGCAATCGCCATGATCTCGCGCACCAGGCCGCGCCCGTAGGCCAGCAGCGCCGACAGGACGATGACGATGGCCACCACGCCATCAATGATTGTAAAACCGTCCATCATCCGTTCCTTGTCTGTGTGGCGTTATCCGGCGCCAAATACTTCACCCACGAAACTGGTCAGGTCATGCATCTGTTGCACCTTGATCCCCGACGTTTCGATGGCTTTGCCGCCTGAAGGGGCAAGTGCGGTGGTAAAACCAAGTTTTTGCGCCTCTTTCAACCTGTTTTCGGTTTGCGGCGCCGGTCGCAGCGCGCCCGACAGGCTGATTTCGCCGAAAACCACGGCGCCTTCGGGCAGGGCGGCGTCTTCTCGCGCACTCAGCAGAGCGGCGGCAACGGCCAGATCGGCGGCGGGTTCCGAGATCTTCATGCCGCCCGCGACGTTGAGATACACATCAAGACCCGCAAACGGAATGCCGCAGCGCGCCTCGAGCACCGCAAGGATCATCGCCAGCCGCCCGCCGTCCCAACCCACGACAGTGCGGCGCGGCTGGCTGTGCGGCGAGGGGGCGACCAGCGCCTGCAATTCGACCAGCACGGGGCGGGTGCCTTCGATGCCCGCAAAGACCACCGATCCGGCACTGGGTTTGCCACGCTCGGACAGAAACAGCGCCGAAGGGTTGGTGACCTGTTCCAGCCCGCGCCCGGTCATCTCGAACACGCCGATCTCGTCTGCGGGGCCGAACCGGTTCTTGACCGCGCGCAGGATGCGAAACTGGTGGCCGCGCTCGCCCTCGAAATAAAGCACGGTGTCGACCATGTGTTCGACGACGCGCGGGCCTGCGATCTGCCCGTCCTTGGTGACGTGGCCGACCAGAATGACCGAGACGCCCTTGCGCTTGGCAAATGTGGTCAGCTCGTGTGCGGCCGAGCGCACCTGGCTGACCGAGCCGGGGGCGCTGTCGACGGTGTCCGACCACATGGTCTGGATCGAATCGATGATGGCAAGGCCGGGGCGCTCGGATTCGAGCGTGGTCAGGATGTTGCGCAGGTTGGTTTCCGCCGCCAGCAGCACCGGCGCATCGGACAGACCCAGCCGCTTGGCGCGCATGCGCACCTGCGCCGTGGCCTCTTCGCCGCTGACATAGATGGTCTTGACGCCAGAGCGGGCGAACTGTGCCGCCGCCTGCAACAGCAGCGTCGATTTGCCGATACCGGGATCGCCGCCCACCAGCAGCGCCGAGGCAGGCACCAGCCCGCCACCCAGAACGCGGTCCAGCTCGTCTATGCCGGAGTTGGTGCGGGGCGGGGGCGATTCTTCGGTCTGCAGATCGGTCAGCTGGATCGCGGCGCCACGGTTCGCCCCCAGCGATTTCTTGCCGCCCGCCGACAGACCTGCGTCCTCGACGATGGTGTTCCAGTCGCCGCAGGCATCGCAGCGCCCGGACCATTTGGTATGAGTGGCACCACAAGCGGTACAGGTGAAGGAGGGTGATTTGGCCATGCGCCTGATGTGCCTGACCGCGAGGGGGGCGTCAAAAGATAAATGCACACCCAAGGGGGCTCTGCCCCCGCGCCTTGCGGCGCTCCCCCGGAGTTTGCCTTGCAAGATGAAAGTTATTCGGCGGCTTTTGGCATCATCTTGGTCACTGTATTGTCGGTGGCCACGATGGTTTCCATCCCCAGTTCCGGCAGCACTTCGCGCATTTCGTCGCGCAGGCGATCCAGTTGGGCGGCCGCCACGGCCTCTTCCAGCTCGACATTGGTCAGCCAGTGTTTGAAGTCCTGACTGATGGATTTGGCATGGTCGAGACGGGTGTTGAACTGCTCGACCTCGTATTGCCGTTGTTCCAGAAAGCTGCGGGCGCGGGCGATCTTTTCGTCGGAATAGACTTCGGCCAGTTCCTTGGAAATATGCGACATTTGCGCGGCCACTTCCAACAAGGCAGGTTCGAGCGAGCTCAGGTCGGGATGGTCGCGCAGATAGGCCAGCCGTTCGCGCACCGCATCGAATTCGGTGGAAAAGCGAAAGGCATCGCCCCGGTCGGCGGCGTGTACGGCGGCATAGGCGCGGGCAACATCGTCCATGTTCACCGAAAAATCGCGGTGCGCATTCTCAAGCTGCATGGTGCGGCGCGCGCTGGGTACAAAAAAGCACAGGCAGGTGGCGAAGGCGGTCAGACCGATCTGCGCGTACATGCCCGCCTCGGGCACAGGTTGGCCGCTCCACGCCAGCGGAAGGTCGATCCATTGCCATTGGCCGGACGCCGACATGGCCGTAGCAACCAGCAATCCAAGAGCTGCCACCGCAAAGAAAGCCAGCGCCACGCGCTGCATCATGAATCGGATTAGGTACGCAAGTGTACTCATGGAATTTGTCAAATGCCTTCCCCCGGATGATGCATGCTATCGGCAAGTATACGCCGATAGTGAGTGAACACCCAAAGGTAAACTTTGTTCCCACCTGTCGCTTTGTGAGTTCCGGGCTGTGGTATTAATGTTCTGAAGGGGGTTTTGTTGCTGTTTTGGAAGCAATTTCAGACACAGGGCGCGTTTGTTTTGTGCGCCAGCCGATCCAGAGCGAGGCAAGGATGCACAGCGTGAACAGATAGAGCCCCCATGCGACCTCAATCCGGCCGACGCCGATACCCTTGATCAGCGTGATATAAAGCGCGATCAGAAAGATGTCGGCCATCGCCAGTTTTCCCAGCACCAGCAGCGCAGGCAGACGCCGCGGGCTGAGCAGGTTCCAGTGCAACAGCGCCAGGCCCACGGTCTTGAGGAAGGGTGCGATCAGCGCAAACACCGCGACCACCAGCGCCAGAAACACATCCGTTTCCCACAGCGATTGCAGGCCGGTGACCACGCTGATCTCCGACAGGCCGAACAGCGGCAACACTCCCGCACGCATCAGCGGAGCAAACCACGAGACGGGATAGGCGATCAGCAGTACAAGGTTGAGATAACGCAGCATGGGCGCACTTGGGCGCGCGGCGCGTCAGGTGTCAAGCAGCCTGCGTCTAGCGCACAGCGGCAATCGGCCCCGTCGCGCGCCCGTGGATGAACTGATCGACATAGGGATCGCCCGCGGCATCCATGTCGGCCACCGGTCCGGTCCACTTGATCACACCCTCGTGCAGCATCGCCACATTGTCCGCGATGGCGCGCACCGAAGACATATCATGCGTAATCGTCACCGCCGTCGCCCCCATCTCGGTCACGATCTCGCGGATCAGGTCGTTGATCACCCCCGCCATGATCGGATCAAGCCCGGTGGTGGGCTCGTCGAAAAAGATGATCTGCGGGTCGGCGGCGATGGCACGGGCCAGACCCACACGCTTTTGCATGCCGCCCGACAATTCGGCGGGCAGCCGGTCGGCCACGTCCTCGGTCAGACCGACGCGGCGCAGCTTTTCGATGGCGATGGCGCGGGCCGCGTCGTGGGGACGTTTGAGCGATCCGCGCAGCAGCCGGAATGCGACGTTTTGCCAGACGGGCAGGCTGTCGAACAGTGCGGCGCCCTGAAACAACATCCCGAACCGCGCCAGAAACGCATCGCGGTCGGTGCGCGTGATGTCGATGCCGTCAACGGTGATCTTGCCCTGCTCGGGCGTGACCAGACCCAGCACCGCCTTGATCGTGATGGATTTTCCGGTGCCGGACCCGCCGATGATCACCATCGACGTGCCCTTGGGAACATGCAGATCAACGCCGCGCAACACGTGGTTGCTGCCGAATGACTTGTGGACGTTTTCAAGTGTGATCATAGCGAGAAGAACACCCCCGTCAGCACGAAGTTCGCGGCCAGGATCAGGATTGCGGCGGCCTCGACGCTGCCCTTGGTGGCGCGGCCCACGCCTTGGGCACCGCGCCCCGAATTCATGCCGAAATAACAGCCCATCAGGGCCGCGATAAAGCCAAAGACGCCGCCCTTTGCCAGCGATGACACCACGTCGCGCACCTCAAGGAAGTTCACCGTGTTCTTGAGATACGCCGTCGGGTTGAACCCCAGCGTGCCCGTGGCCACGGCCCAACCCCCCGCAATGCCGATCACGTCGCCCATCGCCACCAGCAGCGGCACCACAAGGGTCGCGGCCAGCACGCGCGGCACCGTCAGGTATTTCATCGGATGGGTGGACAGGGTGACCAGCGCGTCGATCTGCTCGGTCACCTTCATCGTCGCGATCTCGGCGGCAATCGAAGACGTGACCCGCGCCGCGATCATCAGCCCCACCAGCACCGGGCCCAGTTCGCGCACCATGCCGATGGCCACGATCTGCGGCACCACCGCTTCGGCATTGAACCGCGCGCCGCCCGCATAGATCTGCAAGGCCAGCGCGCCCCCCGTGAAAACAGCCGTCAGCCCGACCACAGGCAGCGACAGCCAGCCGATGTGCAAAAGCGCAATCGACAGCTCGCGAAAATAGAACGGCGGGCGCACGAGGTGGCTGAGGGTTTGCAGCGCAAAAAGCGTGACGCGGCCTACGGCCCCCAGCAGGCCAAGCGTGGTGGCACCGATGGCTGCCAGCAGCCTCACTCGGTGTACCTGCGCACATAGCGGTGGCCCAGAGAGGTCAGGATTTCATAGCCGATGGTGCCCGCAGCGCTTGCCAGATCATCGACGCTCTGCTGCGGTCCCAGCAGTTGCAGATGCGCGGGGTCCGCGTCCAGATCGGTGACGTCCACGGTGATCAGATCCATCGACACGCGGCCCACGACGGGCAGTGCCACATCGCCCGCATAGACCTGCGCGCCGCCGCTGCCCGCCGCGCGGATCAGCCCGTCGGCGTAGCCTGCCGAGATCGTGGCAATCCGCGATGCGCGCGGCGCCGTCCAGCTGTTGCCATAGCCCACAGGATCGCCCGTGCCCACGTCGCGCACCTGAATCACCGGCGCGTCCAGCGTGACCACCGGCTCGGCGTCGGCAAAGGGCAGACCACCGTACAGCCCGATACCGGGGCGGCACATATCGAAATGATAGTCCTCGCCCAGAAGCAGACCGCCTGTCGCCGCCAGCGACCGCGGCGCGTCGATCCCGTCGGTCATGTCGCGGAACTGGCGCAATTGCCGCGTGTTCATCTCGTGGTCGGGATCATCCGAACAGGCCAGATGCGACATGATCAGGGCAGGGCGCTGCGCCACCGCGATATCGCGCAGCGCCGACCATTCGGATGCGTCCATGCCCAGCCGGTTCATGCCGGTGTTCAACTGCAATCCAAAAGGCGATCCGGGCAGCGCCTCGACATGGCGCAGCATCTGGTCGACCGAGTTCAGCAGCGGCGTCAGCCGCCCCTCGCGGATCGCCCCGGTGTCGCCGTCCATATGCCCAGAAAACACGTAGATCACCGGCCCGTGGCCCAAAGCGGCGCGCAACGTGGCACCCTCTTCGGCGGTCGCCACGAAAAAGCTGCGGCACCCCGCGCGCGCCAGAACACGCGCCACCACGGGCGCGCCCAGCCCATAGCCATTGGCCTTGACCACGGCCCCGGTTTCGACCTCGGTGCGCGCGTCAAGTGTATGCCAGTTGCGCGCGATGGCGCCGGTGTCGATGGTCAAGATAGCCGTTGTCATGCGCGGCGTTGTGCCATGTTTCGGTCCAAGGTCAAGGCGTAACGTCCGCGCGCGGGGCCTGCGAGGGCGGAATAGGGGGTGGAATGGCGTTGATGCAAATATCGTGACCAATCCACAAAGGCCAGCGCCCGCCCGTCACGCCAAAGGCGTGCCTTGGGTGACAGGCGACGATACACCACAAAGGGCAGCGCCCGCCCGCGGTGGGCGCTCAAACCTCCGCTCATACCACTTTATGTCGCCGCTTTGGCGTGCGGATGACGAAGCAGCAATACGGTGAGAAAGCGCCCGCCCGTCACGCCGAAGGCGTGCCGACGATATACGGCGCACCTTTGGTGCGTCGGGCGGTCGGGCGCTGCCTCTCACACATTGCAAAGCAATGTGTTGCCGGCAGGTGTTCGCATGCGAACACCGAGAGGCCGGCGGCACTGCGTGCCTTGATTCCGGGCCTTGGTGGGTGGGGGTGTCGTGCTGTTGCGGGTAATGGGGGCAGTGAGCCCTCTTTACCGGGATCTTGCATCGCGGTTGATGTCTGTTATCGCGGTGGGGGCAAAAACGTTCAACAACCACTTAAGTTTTGAACGGGGTTTGTGGGAGCAGCAAACTACTTATTTTTCGGGCGTGCCGAAAATGAGCGTATTTGACCGACACATCTTGACCAGAGGTTTTTATCCAACAGCGGCCGTTCGTGACATGAGCAGCGAAATCCCGGTTTGAGTCCTTACTTGCCATTCGTCCGAGCAAGCTTATCGTAGCGAACTAGCAGAGTTTCAGCAGTTGCCAGAGGTAACGAGCCATGGTGGATGAGCCCGCAGCGAACCCGCAGCCAGCGTCCCTGCGCCGCCGAATCTTACTCCGGATCACCACCTATCTTGGTGCCTATCTGACCGGAATCGTGAGTTGCATAGCCTTTACGCCTGTCGAGCTGGTTCTGGCGAGCAAGTTGCTAGCGGCCGTTTATATATGGTTCAGCCTACCCGGCTTCTTGTTCTTTTTCCTCGGCTACGGCACAGACGCGGCGCAATTCTGGTATGTCGGATGGGCGGGTCTCGCGGCCATGGCACTCGGCATCGCCAGCTTCTTTCTAGTGTGGCCGCGGCTTGCCGCGCTGCGACCATGGCTTCTTGCGTTTCCGATCGGTTTCGTCGGGGCGATGGGTGCCTACTACACGATCGCGGCATCAATCTAGAGTAGGCATTCGGGCAGATTAGCGTGGGAGTTAACCAGGTCGCGAATGGCTTTCGATGGTTCGGACGGCAGCTTCATCCCACACTGCGGACAGTCACGAGTAGCTCCGTGAAGGTCCGGTGTCTGGGGTTCGCCGGTCAGAACTCAACCGTTTCTGTCACAGGCAGAATCCACCGTTTTCGAACGGTTCGTTCAACCAGACATTGATGCACACTCATTCAAGGACCACTCCGTCCCGCACACCCGACCTCAAACCTCAACCCCCGTCAAAACTCCTGCTCGCCGCCGCCCTGCTGCCAGGGCTTCACAAGGTTGCCAAAGCGCGTAAACCGGCCCTCAAAGCTCAGCTCGACCGTTCCAATCGGCCCGTGGCGCTGCTTGCCGATGACCACTTCGGCGCGGCCGTGCAGGCGCTCCATCTCTTCTTGCCATCTGGCCATGGCCTCCAGATCGTGATCGCCGGGCTTTTCGCGT
>JAGXHE010000033.1 GCA_024636445.1 Sulfitobacter sp. | reverse complement strand
CCTGTGCCCATTACGCCATGCGGTTGTTGCATGTTTGTGCCATACGTTGATGGCGGTACTGCTGAATGCCCTGCCTCGGGTCATGTTATTGGCGCGACCCTAGCATGTAATTTCGGAGTTTGTTAACAGAAAGTTCATGTAAACGGCGCGCTTGCGGGCCACTCTTCGCCGAAAAGCCACCGAAAATCCACCGACACCAACTGACCCAAGGATACATCATGCCCCCCATCGACCCCGCCGAACTGACCGCCGAACTGGTCAAGTGCGCCTCTGTCACGCCAGCGGATGCAGGGGCGCTTGATGTGCTCGGCAATGCGCTTTCAAAGGCTGGGTTCGCTGTTTCATGGGCGGATCGCGGTGGCATACGCAATCTTTTCGCGCGCTGGGGCGACAAGGGCCATGCGCGGACTTTCGGCTTTAACGGCCATACCGACGTGGTGCCTGTGGGCGACAAAACCGCGTGGACCCATCCGCCATTTTCCGCCGATATCGTCGATGGCGTGATGTACGGACGCGGCACGACCGACATGAAATCGGGTGTCGCTGCCTTTACCGCCGCTGCCATCGACTTTGTCCAAGGCACACCACCCGATGGCGCGATCATCCTGACCATCACCGGAGACGAGGAAGGCGATGCAGAGGATGGCACGACCGCGTTGCTGGAGTATATGGACAAGCAGGGCGAGGCGATGAGTGTCTGCCTTGTGGGCGAGCCGACGTGCCCCGAAACCATGGGCGAGATGATCAAGATCGGGCGCCGTGGGTCGATGACCGCGTGGATCGAGGTGACGGGCAAGCAGGGTCATTCCGCCTATCCGCACCGCGCGCTGAACCCGCTGCCTGCGATGGTGCGTTTGATGGACCGGCTGGCCAGCTATCCGCTGGACGAGGGCACCGACCATTTCGATCCCTCGACGCTGGCCGTGGTGACCGTGGACACCGGCAACCCCGCCACCAACGTGATTCCCGCGACTTGTTCGGCCTGCGTGAACATCCGTTTCAACGACATCCACTCCGGCGACAGCCTCAGCCAGTGGCTGCGCGACAACGTCGATCAGGCGATCGAAGAGTTCGGCGTAAAGGTCGACATGCGCATCAAGGTGTCGGGCGAGGCTTTCGTGACGCCCCCTGGTGATCTGTCGAGGCTGGTCAGCGCTGCGGTCGAGGCTGAAACAGGCGTGAAACCGGTGCTGTCCACCACCGGCGGCACATCGGATGCGCGGTTTGTGAAAGACCACTGTCCGGTGGTTGAATTCGGCCTTGTGGGTCAGTCGATGCATCAGGTGGACGAGCATGTGCGTGTCGCGCATATCCACCAGCTGAAATCGATCTACGGTCGCATCCTGCGCGACTATTTCGCATGACGGTCGAGATTGCGCTGACCCATGACATCGCCGCCTGCCATGCATTGCGGCGGACCGTGTTCATCGAAGAACAGCAGGTGCCCGAGGCTGACGAGATCGACGATCTGGACGATTTGGCCTTACATATTTTAGCGACTGACGAAGGCCGCCCTGTGGGGTCGGCGCGGATATTGCTGCTGGCAGAGACCGCCAAGATCGGTCGCGTCTGCGTGCTGCAAGACCAGCGTGGCACCGGACTGGGTGCGGCCCTGATCCGCACCGCTCTGGACGTGGCAAAGCAGCAACCGGGGGTAACGCGGGCCAAGCTGGGATCGCAGGAACATGCGATTCCATTCTACGAAAAGCTGGGTTTCGCCGCCTTTGGTCCGGTCTATCTGGATGCAGGCATTCGCCACCGCGATATGGAGCTCGCTTTGTGAAGCCGACGCTGGTCGTCATGGTCAAGGAGCCGCGTGCGGGTCGTGTGAAAACGCGGCTGGGGCGCGACATTGGCATGACCGCCGCGGCGTGGTGGTTTCGCCATCAGGTGCGTCGCCTTTTGCGCCAGATACACGATCCGCGCTGGGTGACGGTTCTGGCGGTAGCACCTGACCGTGCGGGAATGGCCAGTCGTGTCTGGCCTGCGCATCTGCCGCGCTGGCCCCAAGGTCGCGGTGATCTGGGTGACCGGATGGCGCGGACGATGTCGCGCGCGGGTGGTCCTGTCTGCGTGATCGGGGCCGATGTGCCGGGGATCACCCGCGCGCATATCGCCCACGCCTTTGCGGCACTTGGCGATCATGACGCGGTGTTCGGTCCTGCCGAGGATGGCGGCTATTGGCTGATCGGCCTGCGTCGTGCGCGGCCCTCTCCGCGTGGTCTGTTTCACGGCGTGCGCTGGTCCAGCGAACATGCACTGGCAGACACATTCGCAAGCTTGGGCGGCCTGCGCATTGCCCAGATCGAGACCCTGCGCGACGTGGACACTGCCGCCGATCTGGACATGATAAATAGCCGATGACGCTGGCCCATGCCCGTGCTACCTCGGGGATATGAGCCGTATACCTTCAAAACCCGAAATCCTCGACTGGATTGCCGCCAATCCGACCCTGACCGCCAAGCGCGACATCGCCAAGGCCTTTGGGATCAAGGGCGCGGCCCGGATCGATCTGAAACGTCTGCTGCGCGAGCTGGAAGACGAAGGTCATCTGGAAAAGCGTAAGAAGTCCTATCAGGACCCCGACCGTTTGCCGCCCGTCAGCATCCTGCAGGTGCTGGCCCCGGACAAGAACGGCGATCTGTTCGCCCGCCCGCTGGAATGGCATGGCGAGGGCGTGGAGCCCGTTGTGCTGATGATCACCCGCACCTCCGACCCGGCGCTGGGCGAGGGCGATCGCATTCTGGCGCGTCTGACCGTGGTGACCGCAGAAGATCACAACTACGAGGCACGGCTGATCCGCCGCGTCGGCTCGAACCCCAAGAAGATCCTTGGCGTGTTCCGCAAGACGGCCGAAGGCGGGCGTATCCTGCCGGTGGACAAGGGCGCGGACAAGGAATGGCAGGTGCCTTCGGATGCCACCGGTGGCGCCAGGGACGGTGAACTGGTCGAGGCGGAACTGGCTGGGCCTGCCCGTATGGGGCTGCCCCGTGCGCGCGTCGTCGAACGGCTGGGCGACCCGTCCGCGCCCAAGGCGGTATCGCTGATTGCCATCCGCCAGCACGGTATTCCCGACGATTTCCCCGACGAGGTGGTCGCTGAAGCCGATGCGATGAAACCTATGGGTCTGAAGGGCCGCGAAGATCTGCGCGACATGCCCCTGATCACCATAGACCCTTGGGATGCGCGCGATCACGACGACGCCTGCTATGCCCATCCCGACGATGACCCCAAGAACGAGGGCGGCCACATCATCTGGGTCGCGATTGCGGATGTGGCGGCCTATGTCACGCCCGGATCGGCGCTGGACCGCGAGGCGCGCAAGCGGGGCAATTCGACCTATTTCCCCGACCGCGTGGTGCCGATGCTGCCCGACCGGCTGTCCGGTGACCTGTGCAGCCTGCACGAGGGCGTGCCGCGCGCCTGTATTGCCGTGCGCATGCAGATCGACGCGCACGGCGAAAAGATCAGCCACAAGTTCGTGCGCGGTCTGATGCGTTCGCCCGCGTCGCTGAACTATGAAGAGGTGCAGGCAGCCATCGACGGCACCCCGAATGATCGCTGCGGGCCCTTGTTAGAGCCTGTCTTGCGCCCACTTTACGATGCCTATGCAGCACTGGTCAAAGCGCGCCATCTGCGTCAGCCGCTGGAGCTGGACCTGCCCGAGCGTCAGATCGTGCTGGAAGATGACGGCACGGTAAGCTCGGTCAACTTCAAGGATCGGCTGGACGCGCACCGCCTGGTCGAGGAATTCATGGTGTTGGCCAACGTCGCCGCCGCCGAAACCCTGATCGCCAAGAAACAGCCGCTGCTGTTTCGGGTACACGAAGAACCCAGCCCCGAAAAGCTGAATGCGCTGCGCGAAACGGCGCTGGAGGCGGGCTTTCCGTTGGCAAAGGGACAGGTGCTGAAAACCATGCACCTGAACCGTCTGCTGGCCGCCGCCGCCGGGTCCGAGGATGCGGAGCTGATCAACATCTCGACGCTGCGGTCGATGATGCAGGCCTATTATGGGCCGCAGAACTTTGGCCACTTTGGTCTGGCGCTGCGCAATTATGCGCATTTCACCTCTCCGATCCGCCGTTATGCCGATCTGGTCGTGCACCGCGCGCTGGTGACGGCGCATGGCTGGGGCAAGGACGGGCTGAAGCCCGAGGATGTTGAGCGGCTGGAAGAGACCGGACAGCATATTTCAGACACCGAGCGGCGGTCGATGGTGGCCGAACGGGATACGACCGACCGCTATCTGGCGTCCTATCTGTCGGAACGTGTGGGCGACGAGTTTACCGGGCGGATCAGCGGCGTCGCCAAGTTCGGTGCCTTCGTCAAGCTGGACGACAGCGGGGCCGACGGTCTGGTGCCGATCCGCACGCTGGGGCGCGAGTTTTTCCACTTTGACCGCGAGGCAGGAACGCTGATGGGTGCGGATACTGGTCTGACGATCAGCATCGGCCAGCGGGTGACCGCGCGACTGACCGAAGCAGAACCTGTCACGGGGGGCATTGCGCTGGAACTGCTGTCGGTCGACGGGGAAAAGATGCCCCAGGGCGGCAGCCGTTCGCCTGCGGGGCGTGCACCCCGGCGCAAGGCGGCCAAGGGCAAACGCAAGAGCGACAAGATCAAGCGCAAGGTCAGTCGGAAACGCAGCTGAGCGCGGCACACCTGCTGTCACTTTCTGACAGCAGGTGTGATATAACGGGCGCATGAGCCGTACACATCGCCTGTTCCAATTGATGCAACACCTGCGTCGTCTGCCGCCTCCGGTCACGGCGCAGCAACTGGCGGGCGATATGGATGTGTCGCTGCGCACGGTATACCGCGATATCGATGCGCTGCGCGGTCTGGGGGCCGTTATCGATGGCGAGGCGGGCTTTGGCTTTACCCTGATCGAAGACGCGACACTGCCGCCGCTGGGGTTTGAGGACGACGAACTGGAGGCGCTGGTTCTGGGCCTGCGCGATGTGGCGGTGATTGGTGATCCGGCGCTGGCCAGGGCGGCGGACTCTGCATTGGTCAAGATACAGGCCCGCGTCCCGCCGCGTCAGGCGCATCGGTTGAAACATGCCATTCTGGACGCGCAGCGGTTTCGCCGCCCCTGCCCGCCTACGATCGACGTGGGCCAGCTTCGCAGCGCCACTTGGGACGAAGTTTGCGTGCGGTTTGCCTATTCCGACGCAACCGCACAGCGGACCGAGCGGACCGTGCGCCCGCTGGGCATTGTCTATCTGGATCAGAACAACGTGCTGCTGGCCTGGTGCCTGTTGCGTCAGGATTTTCGCACCTTCCGACTGGATCGGATGCATGCACTGGAAGTGACCGGTGTCAGCTTTCGCCCACACCGGGTGCCGCTTCTGCGTCAGCATCTGGAGCGGATTCGTGCCGAGGCGTGCGCGCAAGGCGAAGGTGCTGCCTGATCGCTTTCAGAGCGCTGGAATTGCCGCTAGGCTTATGCCAATCACGCGGCAAAAACAGCGAGGATCGAGGCAACCATGCGGTACATCACACTGACAGTGGCAGCGCTGGGCACTCTTTTGGGCGGACAGTTGAGGGCGTCTGATCCTGTGGAGGGCTCCGCCCGCCCGGAGCTGCGCCCGCAGGCGGCGGTGTCCGCCAATGACACCACTGTCGTGCCCAACCCCGAAGCTGGCGCGGATGGGGAACAGCTGTCCGATGCCGGATTTCAGCGTTGGATCAAGGCGTTCTACCCCCGTGCCATGGCCAAGGGCATTCGCCAGGCGACGCTCGACCAGGCTTTTGCCAATGTCAGCTATGACGCCGAGGTGGTGCGGCGCGATCGCAACCAGTCGGAGTTTACCAAGACGATCTGGGACTATCTGGACACGGCTGTTTCGGATGCGCGCATCACCAACGGTCAGACTGCCGTGCGCGACAATCGTGCGGTGCTGGACAAGATCGAGGCGTCGTATGGAGTGGATAAATATGTCGTTGCGGCGATCTGGGGTCTGGAGAGCGCTTATGGCGGGTTTCGCGGATCGAACGGCACCATTCAGAGCCTTGCCTCGCTGTCATATGACACGCGGCGCAGTGCGTTCTTTGAAGAGCAGCTGATGGCGGCGCTGGCGATATTGGAAAACGGTGATGTGCCTGCCAGCCGGATGAACGGCAGCTGGGCGGGGGCGATGGGGCACACGCAGTTCATGCCCACATCGTACCTGGCACACGCGGTGGATTTCACCGGCGACGGCAAGCGCGACATCTGGTCCGAAGATCCGGCCGATGCATTGGCGTCAGCGGCGGCCTATCTGAAACATCACGGCTGGAAGACCGGTGTGCCCTGGGGTGTCGAGGTGACGCTGCCGCAAGGGTTTGACTACACACAAGCCAAGCGTGATATCACGCGGCTGCCGTCTGTCTGGGCGAATATGGGCGTTAAGGGTGTAGGTGGTGCTGTGCCGGATCACGGGTCTGCGGCGATCCTGTTGCCCGCAGGGTCGCAAGGGGCTGCGTTTCTGGTCTTCGATAACTTCAAGGTGATCGAGGCCTATAACTCCGCCGATGCTTATGTCATCGGCGTGGGCCATCTGGCGGACCGCATTCGTGGCGATGCTGCGATCAAGGCGGACTGGCCGCGCGGCGACCGGGTCCTGACCTTTGACGAGCGGATTGAATTGCAGGAACGGTTGACCGCGCAGGGGTTCGACACGCAGAAGATCGATGCCAAGATCGGGCCGCTGACGGTGGACGCGGTGCGCCGCTTTCAATCATCGAAGGGGCTGGTGCCGGATGGCTACGCGTCGCTGCGATTGCTTGAGCGACTGCGAGGCGGGTAGGGCAGAGCCGGGGCGCCGCCCCGGACCCCGGGATATTTAGTGCCAAAAGAAGCTTAGCTTTCGACGATTCCGCGCAGACGTTCGGAGCGGCGGCGCAGCAGTTCCACCACTGTCAGCAGCAGGATCGAGACGCCCACCAGAAGCGTGGCAACCGCGAGGATCGTGGGGCTGATCTGTTCGCGCAGGCCGGTGAACATCTGCCAAGGCAGTGTCTTTTGGCCAGCCGAGCCGACGAAGAGCACCACGACCACCTCATCGAAGGATGTGATGAAGGCGAAGAGGCCGCCCGAGATCACTCCGGGAAGGATCAGCGGCATCTGCACGCGAAAGAATGTGGTGATCGGATCGGCGCCCATGTTGGCAGCGGCGCGGGTCAGCGAATTGTCGAAGCCGACCAGCGTTGCCGTGACCGTGATGATGACGAAGGGGATGCCCAGCACCGCGTGGGCCAGAATGACCTTGACGTAGCCCACGAAATCCTTGTCCAGACCCAGTGTCGCTTCGAGCCAGTTGCCCAGGGCGGAGTAGAAGAAGAACATGCCGGTGGCCGAGATGATCAGCGGGACGATCATCGGTGAGATCAGGATCGCCATGATCGTGCCCTTGAAAGGCACGTGGGATTGGGAGAGGCCAACAGCGGCCAGCGTGCCCAGCGAGACCGAGATGATCGTCGCGATCGGCGCGATGATCAGCGAATTCTTCAGGCTGCGCTGCCATTCGTTGTTGGTGAAGAAGTCCTGGTAGTGCTTCAGCGAATAGCCGTCGGGATCAAGCCGGAGCATCTCTGGCGTGAAGGTGAAGAAGTTCTCTGCGTTGAAGCTGAGCGGCATGATCACGAGGATCGGCGTGATCAGGAAGATGAAGATCAGTGCGCAGATCACGCGGAAAGCGTAATACCAGATCCGTTGTGGCGTCGTTGCATAGATAGGCAAGCCCATAATCAGTTATCCCAGTTTCACGTTGTCGATGCCGACGATCCGGTCGTAGCACCAGTAAAGGACGAGAACGACCACCAGCAGGATCGACCCAAGTGCGGCGGCGAGGCCCCAGTTCAGAGAGGACGAAATGTGGTAGGCGATACGGTTGGAGATGAACACGCCTGTGGTCCCGCCGACGATTTCGGGGGTGATATAGTAGCCGATGGACAGAATGAACACGAGGATCGAGCCAGCGCCGATACCGGGAACCGACTGCGGGAAGTAGACGCGCCAGAAGGCGGTCCAGTTCGTCGCGCCCAGAGACTTGGCCGCGCGCAGGTAGGTTGGCGGTACCGTCTGCATCACCGAATACATCGGCAGGATCATGAACGGGAGCAGGATGTGCGTCATCGCGACGATCGTGCCGAACTGGTTGTTGATCATGACAAACCGGTTAGCGTCATCGACCAGCCCGATCCAGACCAGCACGTCGTTGATGACGCCTTGGGATTGCAGCATGACCTTCCATGCCGATGTCCGCACCAGCAGCGAGGTCCAAAACGGCAGAAGCACCAGAATCATCAACAGGTTGGCCTTGGAGGCGGGCAAGTTGGCCAGCAGCCAAGCCACGGGATAGCCCAGCAGGATGCATGAGCCGGTAATCATCAAGGACATGAACAATGTGCGGCCAAAGAGGGTCAGCAGGATCTGCTTTTCCTCGGGCTGCCATTCATAGCCATCGGGTGTTTTCTGGGCGTCGATCGCATTCAGGAAGTAACCGGCGGTGTATTTGGACGAATGCGTCTGAATGGTTTCCCACGGTATGATCGTGACCCACTCATCGTCGATTTCGGCGAAAGTTTCGCTATAGGGCGGGATGTCGAATTCGACAGCCTGTGCTTGCCGCAGAAGGGCCGCTTGATCACCGCTCAGACCGGACAGGTCGGCGGTCTTCAACTCTTCCACCAGTGCCAGCGAAACCAGTTCCCAAGGGTCGTTGTCGGCTGGGACACGCTCGTCTTCCGTCACCGTGTAGACGGCCCATTCGGTATAGGTGCGTGCGGTGCGTGGCAGCACGGCGGCAATCTCGGCGCTTGGAACAAAGTCCATGTCGGCGGATGCCAGGCCATCGTTCAGACGCCCGATACGACCGCGCACATTGCTCAGCAGGGACGTGTTGCCCTCGCCGGCACCGGCGTTCATCAGCGCATACCAGGTTTCGCCATCACCGAAGGCCGGAACGGCATCTTCAAGTGCATCTTCGGCGTCCCCGGCCAGATCGTCGATGCCGCGGCCCGACTGGCGGAACAGCGAGGACATTCCGGTCTGTTCATAGTTCAGGCGTGACCCGAGACGGGTGTGCCTTTTGGCTTCAGCAGAGAGGAACAGATCGTCGTACATGGCCTTGAAGACATCTTCGGAAGGAATCTCGCCTGTCTCGGCGTCCCAACTGGCCAGTTCCTGAACGGTGTAGGGCAGGGTGTTGGCGACAATGTCGTTTTCGACTGACCGGAACAGCATGGAGCCGATCGGAATGATGAAGGTTACCAGAACAAAGATCAGCAACGGTGCGATCAATAACAGTGCCCGGCCTTTTTGACGACGCAGGGCGCGCGAAAGGCTGCGTTTCAGTGGCGTGCCGTCTGCTGCAAGCACAGGGCCTGCATCTACGGGTGCGACAGGCACGGGGCCTGCGACGGCGTCATCATCTTTTGCGTTGCTCATCATCGGTCTCGCTTTGGAGGGTGGTGGGGGCCGGATGTGGCCCCCACCGAAGTCATGCGTTCAAGCGGGGCTTATTGAGCCAGCCACGATTGGAAACGCGCGTCGATGTCGTCGCGATAGTCTGCCCAGAACAGGTAGTTATAGACGAAAGTGTTCTTGGCGTTTTCGGGATCGGTCGGCATGTGCTGCTTCATGTTCTCGGGCACGAGAGGTGCCGAGGACAGACGTGCAGGACCGTAAGCGATGTAGTTCGCCTGATCCGCCAGACGCTTTGTGTCTGTCGCGAAGGCCAGGAAATGCTCTACGCGGGCCTGCTCTGCGTCTTCCAGACCGGTTGGGATGATCCAGCCGTCAAGGTCGAACACCTGAGCGTCCCACATCATGCCGACGGGCTGGTTTTGCTCTTCGATGACCGAATACAGACGACCGTTGTAGGTCGAACCCATGAAGATCTCGCCATCTGCCAGCAGTTGAGGAGTGTCGGCACCGGCCGACCACCAGACTACGCTGTCTTTGATGGTGTCGAGCTTGGCCAGAGCCTGATCTTGACCTTCGGCAGTTGCCAGAACGTCATAGACTTCGTCTTTGGCGACGCCGTCACAGAGCAGAGCCCATTCCATGTTGTTGATCGGACGCTTTTCCAGCGAACGCTTGCCCGGATATGTTTCCAGGTCGAAGACATCACAGATTTCGTCGGGTGCATCGACACCTTCGGGTACCATATCCGTGCGATAGCCGAATGTTGTCGAGTAGACGATCTGCGGAATGAAGCAATCCGAAACGATCAGGTCGCCGAAGTCTTCCGACGCCGCCGTACCGTCATCGCCTTCGAGGAGCAGTTCGTCGGGGTCATACTCCATCGCAAGACCTTCGTCGCACAGGCGGATGGCGTCAGCGGCAACCACGTCGACCAGATCCCATGTGATGTTGTCGGCTTCGTTCATGGCGCGCAGTTTGGCCACAGCTTCGTTCGAGCTTTCGTCCCAGACGACTGTAACTTCTGGGTGCATTTCAACGTAGGGTTCCACGTATGCCTTGAGCTGGCTGTTTTGATAGGCGCCGCCCCAGGAAACGATGGTCATTTCGTTGGACATGTCTTGTGCGACACCGACCGAAGCGGCGGCTGTGAGTGCAGAAGACGCAAGTAGCGTTTTCATCAATTTCATTGATAGTTCTCCCGTTTGTATGCCCAAGTGGGTTTGGAGGCGATGATTGGGCTTGATCACAGCCTCGTAGCGAGCGCGCCCCCTAAGGGATGCGCCAGCCGTGCCGCAGGCTCATGCGTCCAGCGCACGGCAATCTTCGGGCAACCAGCCGATTTCGATCTGGGTGCCGGGTGTCAGTCGCGCCTGGTCTGGCGCGTTCCGGGTCTTGATGACAAAATCATCAGAACCGGCCACGCGCAGACGGGTGCGGAAAATATCCCCCATGTAGATGAACTCGAGGACCTCGGCCTTCAGCGTCTTGGCGCCGGGCATCAGGCGGTCCTTGTTCATTTCAACCCGTTCGGGACGGATCGACACACGGGTGCGTTCGCCAACCTTGGTCACGTTCACCGGAACCGCGTCGATCAGATCGCCACCGTCCAGTTGCACAACCGCGGTGCCGTTGCTGATTTCCTTGATCTCGCCCATCAGCGTGTTGTTTTCACCGATGAACTGGGCAACGAAGCTGTTTTCGGGCTTTTCATACAGTTGATCAGGCGGGGCCAGCTGCTGGATGCGGCCGTTTTCGAACACGGCGACGCGGTCGGACATTGTCAACGCTTCGGTCTGGTCGTGGGTCACGTAGACCACGGTAATGCCCAGATCATGCGCCAATTTGGTGATCTCGAACTGAAGCGTTTCGCGCAGTTGCTTGTCCAGCGCGCCCAGCGGTTCGTCCATCAAGACCAGTTCCGGCTCAAACACCAGCGCACGCGCCAGCGCGATCCGTTGTTGCTGGCCGCCTGACAGTTGCGTGGGGCGACGACCGGCAAAGTCGTTCATCTGGACCATGCCAAGAGCGCGATGGATCTTTTCCTCGCGGGTGGTCTTGCCAATCTTGCGGACCTCCAGAGGGAATGCCAGATTTTCCGCCACGGTCATGTGCGGGAACAGCGCATAGTTCTGGAACACCATGCCGATGCCACGCTTGTGGGGCGGGATGTTGTTGATCGACGTACCGCCGAGACGAATGTCGCCATGTGTCGCTGTTTCAAATCCCGCCAGCATCATCAGGCAAGTCGTCTTGCCCGATCCAGATGGGCCGAGCATCGTAAGAAACTCGCCGCGCGGCATGGAAAGGTTCAAATCTTTGACGACGAGATTTACGCCGTCATAGCTTTTTTGCACGCGTTCGAACTCAACGAACGCCGCATCGGTCGATGTGTTAGCCAAATCCGGCTCCCTGATATTTATGACGACGGTGAACCCGCCTTGTTACACACAAGTAAAACGGTCGCAGCCCAGTATTGCAACCTGAATGGTGTAAAACAATTGGTTGTGCCCTCAATGCAGGCAGATTTTCTGTCAAATCCTTGATAACAGGACAATGGCCTTCAAATCAGGCTGCCCGGCATGCGAGCGCCGACAGAGGAATCACTGAAAACGGATAAGTGTTGCGTCATGAGACGACACGACGCAAGTTTCTAGAAAGGGAGTACACCCATGATTATAAAGAACTTGCCATTCACAACAGACGAGTATGATCGCCGCATTTCGCTGGTACGCAGCGCGATGGATGCGGCAGGGATCGACACCCTGTTTGTGACCGATCCCAGCAATCAGGCGTGGCTGACCGGATACGACGGATGGTCATTTTATGTGCACCAGGGTGTAATCCTGCGTGGCGAGGGTGATCCGATCTGGTGGGGGCGGCGTCAGGACGCCAGCGGCGCGCGGCGCACGGTCTGGATGGATGACGACCATGTGCGTGGTTATGAGGACCACTTTGTACAATCCACCGAACGCCATCCGATGCAGGAACTTGCACGGATTTTGCAAGAGCTGGGCGCCGAGCGCATCGGTGTCGAGATGGAAAACTATTATTTTTCGGCCAAGGCTTTCGCGGTGATGCAAGCGGGCCTGCCTGACGCAAAGTTTATCGACGCCACCGCGATGGTAAACTGGAAACGCGCGGTGAAATCCGAACCCGAACTGGATTATATGCGCAAGGCGGCGCGGATTTCGGAAAAGATCGTGGATGGTTTGCTGGAACGGGTCGAGCCCGGTGTGCCCAAGAACGAAGTGGTCGCCGAGATTTACCGCGACGCGGTGCGCGGTGTGGAAGGTGCGTGGGGCGATTATCCCGCGATCGTGCCGCTATTGCCATCCGGCACCGACGCCGCAGCGCCGCACCTGACATGGGACGGACGACCGTTCGAGACCGGCGAGGCGACGTTTTTTGAGATTTCAGGCTGTTACCGTCGCTACCACGCACCATTCTGCCGGTCGTTGTTTCTGGGCACGCCGCCAGATTTCCTGAAACGGGCCGAGGCCGCGCTGGTCGAGGGGCTGGAGGCCGGATTGGAAGCGGCCCGTGCCGGAAACCGCGCCTGCGACATCGCCAATGCGCTGGCTGCGCCGCTTGAGGCGGCGGGCATCGAACGTGGCGAAAGGTGCGGATATCCAATCGGGCTGAGCTATCCGCCCGACTGGGGCGAGCGCACCATTTCATTGCGGGTCAGTGATGAGACTGTGCTGGAACCGAACATGACCTTTCATTTCATGCCCGGCCTTTGGATGGCCGACTGGGGCCTGGAGATCACCGAAAGCATCCGCATCACCGAAGACGGCGCCGCCGAGTGTTTCTGTGACCGCCCCCGCAAGATGTTCGTGAAACCATGAGCCTGCGCGAGACCGTGGACCTTCTTGGGCAGTTGATCGCGATGCCCACGGTGTCGGCGGACAACAATATGGCGATGATCGCAGAACTGGCCTATCGGTTGGAGAGCGCAGGCGCGCGCACCGACGTGATGCTGGCACCCTGCGGGACCAAGGCGAACCTGTGGGCCAGCATAGGCCCCGACGCACCGGGCGGGCTGCTGCTGAGCGGGCATACCGATGTGGTGCCGGTCGCAGATCAGGACTGGACCTCGGACCCTTTCGAGATGCGCGAGGCCGATGGCCTTCTGTACGGGCGCGGCACCTGCGACATGAAGGGGTTTATTGCCTCTGCGGTGGTGATGGCGGGCAAGGTGCAGGCGCAAAAGCCGGTGCATTTCGCCTTTACCTATGACGAAGAGGTGGGCTGCATCGGCGCGCAGGCGCTGATACCGGAGCTCAAGGCGCGCGGGTTGCAGCCGACGATGGCGGTGATCGGAGAGCCGACAGGCATGCGGGTGATCGAGGGGCACAAGGGCTGCTGCGAATACACCACACATTTCACCGGGCTTGAGGGCCATGGCAGCGATCCGGGCCGCGGCGTGAATGCTGCCGAATATGCGGTGCGCTATGTGACGAGGTTGATGGAACTGCGCGGCGATCTGATGGCGCGCGCGCCTGCGTCCAGCCGATATCAGCCACCCTGGACCACGATCAACATCGGTCGGGTGTCCGGCGGCGTGGCGCACAATGTCATCGCGGGCAAAGCCGAGGTTGAATGGGAAATGCGCCCCGTGGTGCAGGACGATGCGCGCTTTGTGAAGCAAGCCCTGGAGGCCTTTGTCGAGACTGAAATGCTGCCGATGATGCGCGCGATCCACCCGCAGGCCGATATCCTCACCGAGACGATTGGCGAGATCGTCGGGCTGGAGCCGATGGAGGTGAACACCGCCCGCGATGTGCTGTCTGCCTTGCTCGGCACGAACACCGCCGAGCTGGTGCCGTTCGGGACCGAAGCAGGGCTGTTTCAGGAAATGGGAATGGATGTGGTGGTCTGCGGGCCGGGACATATTGCCCAGGCCCACAAGCCGGATGAATTCATAGCCATTGATCAGATCGAAGCCTGTTTGGCCATGTTAGAGCAGCTTATGACAGGCGCCTGAAAGATCAGGATGCGGGTTTGAACAGGCCCTGTTCCTTGATCTGCGCATGGGATTCGTCCAGCGCCCTGCGGGCGCGTTTGCCCATCTCGGTGATCTCTTCCGGCGTGATGATCAGCGGGGGTGAAATGACCATGCGGTCGTAGACGTGCCGCATGATCAGGTTGTTCGCAAAGCTGCGTTCGCGTGTCATGAACCCAGCGGTGCCCGCGTCGGCCGCAAACTTGGCGCGGCTGTCCTTGTCCGGTGTCAGCGCCAGCGACGCCATCATGCCGACGATCTTGGTTTCGCCGACCATCGGGTGATCGCCAAGGCTGTGCCACATCTCGGCCAATGCCGGGGCGGCCACGTCGCGGACATGGTCCAGAATGTTTTCGTCTTCCAAGATCCGCAGGTTCTCCAACGCTACAGCGCTGGCGACGGGATGACCGGAATAAGTGTAGCCGTGGTTGAATTCGCAGGCGTTCATCACCTCGGCCACTTCGTCCGACACGATAGAACCGCCGATGGGCTGGTAGCCCGACGAAAGACCTTTGGCGATGGTCATGATGTCAGGCTTGATCCCAACGGTGGTCGACCCGAACCATTCGCCGGTGCGGCCAAAGCCGCAGATCACTTCATCGGCGATCAGCAGGATTTCGTATTTGTCGCAAATGCGCTGGATTTCCGGCCAATATGTCGACGGCGGCACGATCACACCACCCGCCCCTTGAATCGGCTCGGCGATAAAGGCGGCGACGCGGTCTTCGCCCTTCTCCAGAATGGCTTTTTCCAACTCTTGCGCGCACTGCAGGCCAAAGTCTTCGGGCTTGCTGTTGCCACCTTCGGCCCACCAGTTCGGCTGGTTGATGTGGTGAATGTCCGGGATCGGAAGGCCGCCCTGTTCGTGCATCGGTGTCATCCCGCCAAGGCTGCCCGAGCCCACGGATGACCCGTGATAGGCGTTCTTGCGGCTGATGATGATGGATTTCGATGGCTTGCCCTTTTGCGCCCAGTAGGTGCGGACCATGCGTATGTTGGTGTCGTTCGCCTCTGACCCGGACCCAGCAAAGAACACGTGGTTCAGGTGCGCCGGTGCCAGTTCCGCGATTTTGGCCGCCAAGGCGATGACCGGCGCGTGCGAGGTCATGAAGAACGTGTTGTAGAATGGCAGCTCGCGCATCTGACGCGCGGCGACGTCGGCCAATTCGCCGCGGCCGTAGCCGATGTTCACACACCAAAGACCTGCCATGCCATCCATGATCCGATTGCCTTCGCTGTCGGTCAGGAAAACACCATCGGCCCGCGTGATGATGCGCGCGCCTTTTGCCGCCAACTCGTTGTTGGTGGTAAAGGGGTGCATATGGTGCGCGGCGTCCAGCGCTTGCAACTCGGCGGTGGGCAGATGGTTGGTTATGGCGGCCATGACGGGGTCCTTTTCGTCCGAAATGAAGTTGTGCGCAGAATATGATCAAATTCGGCGCTGTCAATCGGGCAGGCGGCGAATCATCGTGATGCGTGGTCTTCGGACAGGGCGATTCGGACTTGTTGCATGCCTTGGCGAATGTCCTCGGCGATGGCTTCCCGTGCAGTATCCGCCTGCCTCTGGTTGAGCGCTTGAAGCAGTTCGGCATGTTTGTCCGGTAGGTTGGATGTCCCGAACCTGCCGCAAACCACCCGCAAGGATGGCCCGAACCGCAACCACAGCGCGTCGGCGGACTCTGCCAGAATTGGGGCATTTGCGATGGCATAAAACGCTGTGTGAAAGGCGTGGTTCAGCCGCAAATAACCGCTGATATCACCGGTCGAAATCGCCTGATTCAGCCCTTGGTCGATGGCTGTCAGCGTTGCGATATCATCATCAGAAACATGCGCTGTGGCGCGAAAAGCCAGCTCTGGCTCCAGTTTTAACCGCATGAATTCAAGCTGTTCCAGAGTGTGAAGGTTCAGAACCGGCACCGACGCTCGGCGGTTGCCCTGCATGACCAGCGCGCCTTCGGCTGTCAGCTTGCGGATCGCCTCGCGCACAGGCGTCATGCCTGCGTCCAGCAGGGCCGTCAGACCCTGGATCGTTATCGGCTGACCGGGTGCCAGATCACCGAACAGGATCGCATCGCGCATCTTGGTATAGACGGCTTGGTGGGCCGGTGTTTTGGCGACCATGTTCTCGGGCGTAGCCCGGTTTTTGGCTGCCTCTTTTTTCAGCGCTGCATTCATTACAAAATCTCTTTCTGGTCTCGCAATGGCGAACCGCTTGCACGGTTTCGTTTGCCATGAAACCATAAAACATCTTGCCGAAAAGGGCAAAACTTGATCAAATTACGCCAAGCCGGGATCAACCCGGTCTGAAATGAACGGGAGAATTACGATGACTAAGACACTGCTTAGCACAGTCGCAACTCTGGCTGTTGTCGCCACTTCGGCAATGTCCGAAGAAGTGCGCGTTTACAACTGGTCCGACTATATTGATGAAAGTCTGCTGCAAAAATTCGAGGAAGAAACAGGCATCGACCTGATCTATGACGTTTTTGACAGCAACGAGGTTCTGGAGACCAAGATGCTGGCCGGATCGTCCGGCTATGACGTCGTGGTGCCGTCGGGCACCTTCCTGCAGCGCCAGATCAGCGCGGGAGCGTTTCAGAAGCTGGACAAATCCCAGCTGCCGAACCTGGACAACATGTGGGACGTGATCAGCGACCGCGTGTCCAAGTACGACCCCGGAAATGAATATGCGATCAACTACATGTGGGGCACCACGGGGATCGGCGTGAACATCGACAAGGTCAAGGAAGTTCTGGGAGAAGATGCACCCGTGGATTCTCTGGCTTTGGTGTTTGACCCTGCCAACATGGAAAAATTGCAGGCGTGCGGCGTGCACTTTCTGGACGCCCCGGTCGAGCTGATCCCAGCCGCCTTGAACTATATCGGCGAAGACCCCGATGCACAGGATGCGGAGACCATCGAAAAGGCAGAGCCGGTTCTGACGGCCATCGCACCCTACGTGCAGAAATTCCACAGCTCGGAGTATATCAACGCACTGGCCAACGGTGATATCTGCGTGGCAGTTGGTTGGTCGGGTGACATCCTGCAAGCACGCGACCGTGCCGCAGAGGCCGACAATGGTGTCAACATCGAGTATTATGCTCCTAAAGAGGGCGCTTTGATGTGGTTCGACAACATGGCGATCCCGGTTGATGCACCGAACCCCGAAGGCGCGCACCAGTTCCTGAACTTTATCATGGACGCGCAGAACATGGCCGCAGCATCGAATTACGTCTATTACGCCAACGGCAACGAGGCGAGCCAGGAGTTTCTGGTCGAGGATGTGATCGACGATACGGCGATCTACCCGGACGCCGAGACGCTGGAAAATCTCTATACCACGTCGCCCTATGACGCAAAAACACAGCGTACCGTGACGCGCATGTGGACCAAGGTCAAATCCGGCACCTAAGCCTGATCTCGGGGCGCGACCGTTGATGTCGCGCCCCCAATTCCCTCTGATTTCTGTGAGGACCGATTTTGGCCCAGACCGCATTCGCCCCTTGGGACGATCCACAACAAAAGCCTCTGATCCAGTTTGTGAACGTGACCAAGCGTTTTGGTGATTTCGTTGCAATCGACAACCTGACACAGGACATCTACGAAAAAGAATTCTTTGCGCTGCTCGGGCCCTCGGGATGCGGCAAGACCACGATGATGCGCATGTTGGCAGGTTTCGAGGCGCCCTCCGAAGGGTCCATCCTGCTGTCGGGCAAGGACATCGCCGGGGTGCCGCCGAACAAGCGTGCGGTGAACATGATGTTTCAATCGTACGCGTTGTTCCCGCACCTGACGGTCTGGGACAATATCGCCTTTGGTCTGCGACGCTCGTCAATGGGCAAGGATGAGATCGCGGCCCGCGTCGAAGAGATGCTGGCGTTGACCCGTTTGGGCAAGTTCGGTCGCCGTAAACCGCACCAGATTTCGGGCGGACAACGCCAGCGTGTCGCCCTTGCGCGGTCTTTGGCCAAGGCCCCCAAATTGCTGCTGCTGGACGAACCAATGGGCGCGCTGGACAAAAAGCTGCGACAGGACACGCAGTTCGAACTGATGGACATTCAGGAAACCACCGGCACCACCTTTGTCATCGTGACCCACGATCAGGAAGAGGCGATGACCGTCGCCAGCCGCGTCGCCGTGATGGACGAGGGGCGCATCGTGCAGGTCGCCACCCCCGAAAAGATCTATGAGGCGCCAAACAGTGTCTACGTTGCCGATTTCATCGGGGATGTGAACATTCTGCAAGGCACCGCCAAGCCCAATGGCCCCGAAAGCTATGCCGTCGACTGGGGCCACAGTGAACCGGCCACCGCCGCCAGCACGCGCCCCTTTACCGACGGCCAGAAGGCGCATCTGGCGATCCGCCCTGAGAAAATCGCGATCAGCGCCGAACGTCCTGCGGATGCCGTGAACGCGGTTCAGGGCAAGGTGCTGGACATCGCCTATCTGGGCAACCTCAGCACCTATCACGTCGAACTGCCCACCGGTCAGGTGATCAAGGCGCAGTCGGCCAACACGCGCCGCGTCTCGCGCCGTGCCTACACTTGGGAAGACCCCGTCTGGCTAAGCTGGAGCGCCACAGCCGGCGTATTGTTGGAAGCGTGAGACGCTTTGTCCTCATAGCGGTTCCATATCTGTGGCTGCTCTCGCTGTTTCTGGTGCCTTTCGTTATCGTATTCAAAATCTCGCTCTCGGACATCGCCCTTGCGATTCCGCCCTATACCCCGACGCTCAAGGACGGTTTGGCTGCGCTGATCTCGGGTTTGGATTTCGAAAATTTTGTGTTTCTGACCCAGGATGACCTGTACTGGAAAGCCTACATCAGCTCGCTGCAAATCGCATTTATCTCGACCGTCGTCACGCTGCTGGTCGGTTATCCGATGGCGTATGGCATGGCCCGCGCCTCCGAGGAATGGCGCGCCACGTTGATGATGCTGGTGATTCTGCCATTCTGGACCTCGTTTCTGATCCGCGTTTACGCTTGGGTGGGCATCCTGAGCACCGAAGGGTTCCTGAACCAGTTTTTGTTGTGGCTGGGCGTCATCAACGCGCCGCTGACCATTCTGAACACCAATTGGGCGGTCTATATCGGCATCGTCTATACCTATCTGCCCTTCATGATCCTGCCGATCTATGCCGCGATCGAACGGCTGGACGAAAGCCTGATCGAAGCCGCCGAAGACCTTGGCTGCTCGCGGATTCAGGCGTTCTGGCTGGTGACGATCCCGCTGTCGCGCAATGGTATCGTGGCTGGTTGCTTCTTGGTCTTTATCCCGGCGCTGGGCGAATTCGTGATCCCGTCCCTGTTGGGCGGGTCAGGCACGCTGATGATCGGCAAGGTTCTGTTCGAAGAGTTCTTCTCGAACCGTGACTGGCCGGTAGCCAGCGCCGTTGCCGTCATCCTGCTGTTGATCCTGATCATCCCGATCATCCTGTTCCAGCGCAACGAGCAGCGCCAGCAGGAGGCAGAGCAATGAACCGCCTCAGCCCGTTCAACGTGGTCAGCCTGACGTTCGGCTTTG
>JAGXHE010000186.1 GCA_024636445.1 Sulfitobacter sp. | reverse complement strand
AGATTGCCATAGTCAATGTTGCGGCCCATGCGCTTGTCTCTAAGCCCCTGAATTTCGTTGCCGTTGATCATATAAGTTTTGCGACCAAGCGAAAGGGGTGTCCAGTATTATCCGACAACCAGCGCCGCAAGCAGCCCGGCATTTGCTTTGACCGCAAGCGTCACAGGCAGGCCAAGACGCACCACCAGCAGCAAAGAGGCACCCAGCAGCGTCAGCAGCAGAGCGCGCAGATCCAACGTGGCAAGGTCGGGCAATGGGCATCACACCTATCCTGTGCACATTGCCGAAGAGCACATGCAGGGCAAACCAGACCAACAGGTTCTGGATCACTCCGACCACGGCCGCAGAGACCGCACGCAGTACGACGATTTCGGGCAACAGAATCATTGGCCCCGGCGTGGTCACTGTCAGCCCAAGCGCGTCGGCCAAAAGCGACATCTGAACAAAGAGCGACCGATAGGTGGATGGCACCGGATTCTGTCAATTGCGACCTAGGTGCAGCAACGGCCGAAATGCTGTAAAGGGGAGGAAAGTGCAGGCTTCTGTTGCCAGGTGCCTGCGAACCCCGCCTTACACTGCTAAGCGCAAGGACTTAAGTTTCGATGTATAGTTACAGCTTACGCTGCAACTGCCATCGGAGCACGATTGTCATTTGCAATTGTACAGTTTTCGCCGATAACGGTGGCAGACAGCCGAAACAAAGCATAACCCCTTTAGACGTTCGTCGATCCTATTTCGTCCCCATGATCCCCAAATGAAGGATGTTTGGTGGAGACGCCGGGTACCGCCCCCGGGTCCGATCCGCGTATTACGAGCGCGTTTATGTCCATAGTCCCGAAGGACATTGGTAATATAGAGCGGGTACCGGATTTTTGCAAGGGGGATGACAAGGCAGTACGTCAACTTTTATCAGATGAGGTTCGCCTCTAACCGCATTGATTTAAAACAGATTAGCTTAATATTAGAGGAAAAATTTGTGCTGGCCACTTTAAGCAGGAGTGGGCGGCTCAGACTACTTGAATCAGATTAAGTGTTCATGGCAAATATCTGAAAATGTTATCTTTATAGTATTTTTTTGTGGTTCGACAGACAGCGATGATGTTGAGCATATCGATCATGATCGACGGTCCGGTCCGGTCAGAGCGCGTCCCGATCATAGAATGTCGGCGCTGCCCGCAAGCCAAATTGCTGTAGCACGCCCAAGATCGCACCGTACCCAATGAGCCCATTGCCAAGCAATTCCAGCCCCTCCTGGACGATGTTTTTGATCCGCGGGTCATATGCGTCTCCCATGACCGGCTCCCACAGACTGTGGGTACCAAACAGGCGGCTGAACACCACAAGCAGCAAAAAGCCGCAATAGATGAATGTGCCCGATCTTGTTTGAAAATGCTGGAGAAACGGGATTGCTAGCGTCTCGCGTTGAGGCAAGGCTATGGCCAGACCGGTCAACCCCACTGCCAGAGCGGGCCATTTCCAAAAGCCGTGCCAGATATTGTCGAGCAGATAGTCGTTCTCGCGAATGACAATAAGACCGCACATGGTGGCCAACAGAACCAGATAGGCCCGTGCCTGAGGATACCGAATGGCGCCCCAGACAAAGATCAGCCCCGTGCCCAGCATGATGAATACTTGCAGCGCTTCGGTGAAAGATTCCTCACCGATGCTATCGCCCAGAACCACTGCGTCCAGTCGCACGATCATCACGACAGCGAGAAACAATGTCATCAATCCAAAAAACTCGATAGACGCCGCAATCAAAAGCTTGCGAACGCGTCGTCGAGAAATTTCCATCGGTAGTTCGCTCATCTGAGTGTCGGGGACCTTCTCGTGCTGATGCTTTGTGACAGATTTGTAACGTAATTAAAGCTGGATTAGTTTCAAAACCGTTCCCACCCAGCCTGCGCTGTGGTGTAATTGCCGCACCTTCCAAGGATCGGACGCTGGGTCACTTCCCAAGCACCGCGCGCGAACCGTTCCAAATCTCTTTGTCTTGATCGTTCGTGTCTGACAATGTTCTGCACAGGCTGAATCACTGGGGGGAGGACTGATGCCGCATCTGTTGCGATCCACCTTGTGGCTGGGCTTTTTCGCCCTGATCCTGTGGGCGTGGTGGGTGCTTTATTCCATGAGCACCGGCATGGGGCTGGATCTGATCGGCCGCCCCGGCGCGATGGCCCAGCAGATGCGCGCGATGGACCCCACGATGCCGATGGACATGCCGATGGCGCAGTTCTGGCCGGTCTTCACCATGTGGGCGCTGATGATGGCTGCGATGATGTTGCCGACGATGGTGCCCACCTTGCGCAGCTACGAGGCATTGATGACCTCGGCCAATGGCACGCGCGCGGGCTGGCTGGGCGTGCTGCTGGGATATTTCGGGGTCTGGATCGGGTTTTCGGCGCTGATAACCGCCGCGCAGATGGCGCTGCTGTTTTCCGGGGTGATCGATATGCTGGGCCTGCCCAAATCGCGGTGGTTTGCTGTCGTGTTGCTGATCGGCGTCGGTCTGTTCCAGTTTTCACGCACAAAGGCGGTCTGCCACGGAGTTTGCCTGAGCCCCACGATGTATTTTCTGGGCCGCTGGCGCACCGGCTTTGCGGGCGGCGTGAAGATGGGCCTGGGCCTTGGAGTGTTTTGTGTCGGCTGTTGCTGGGGCTTTATGGCGCTGGGATTTGTCGGCGGAATGATGAACCTTGCATGGATGGGACTGGCGACCGTGTTCATGGTGCTGGAGAAATTGCCGCAAGTTGGGCATGTTGTGACCAAGCCCTTGGGTGCGGCCCTGATCCTTGGCGGGCTCGGTGTGGCGGTCTGGCCTTTGGTGCACGGATAGAAAGGAACGACGCTGATGTCTTTGAAACGAGTTTCCGGGGCCGATAAACTGCCCGTCAGCCAGCGGATCGACAGCCGGATGCCAAATCCGGGACGCCGCCAGATGCGGCCCACCGATTGGGCGATCAAGGGCGAATTGTTCCTGAACTGCTCTTGCGAATTGTTCTGCCCCTGCGTCGTCAGTCTGGGCGCGCATCCCCCGACCGAAGGCGACTGCAAGGCGTGGATGGCGATTGCCATAGACGAAGGCCACTATGAGGGCGAAGACATCGGCGGACTGAACGTCGGGCTGATGGTCGAAATCCCCGGTCGCATGGCCGAAGGCGGCTGGAAAGTCGCGGCCTATATCGACGAGCGTGCCAGCGGCAAGGCCTACAACGGGCTGCTGCAGATCTTCAGCGGTGCTGCGGGCGGCACCACCGGACTGTTCACCATGCTGGTCAGCGACATCGTGGGGGCCGAGCGTGAAAAGGTCGAGATCGTGCGCGACGGGCGCAAGTGCGGGTTGTACATCGGGCGCAAGATCCAGGGCGAGATAGAGATGATCGAAGGGGCGAGCCCTGACCATCCGGTGATTATCAGCAACTCGAAATACTGGATGGGCCCAGACATTATCGCCGCACGCGGGCTGAAATCGAAAGTGCGGGACTTCGGGCGGATATGGGACTTTGGCGGCAAAAGCGCCGAGATTTGCCCGATCGACTGGAAAGGCCCCAAACCGTGATCGACAAAAGCTATGTCCTCACTATGGCGCGGTACAATGCCTGGCAAAACCGGCAGCTGACGCCCATCGTGACCAAGATGGAAAAAGACGCGCTGGATCTGGATCGCGGGGCGTTCTTTGGCTCGATCCTCGGCACGTTGAATCATCTGCTGTGGGGTGACCGGATGTGGCTGGCGCGCTTTGGCGCAGATGTCGAGGCGCCGGAGCGCGGCGATACCACGACGCTGAACCCTACGATTGCCACATGGAGTGCCGAGCGGTTTCAGGTCGACGGGCGTTTGACGATATGGGCCGATGCGTTGCACAACATTGATCTTGCGGGCGATCTGACGTGGTATTCGGGCGGAGAGAACAGGGACGTGACACAGCCCATGTGGCTGTGCGTCAGTCATTTCTTTAACCACCAGTCCCATCACCGCGGTCAGGTCCACGCCATGCTGACGGCAGCGGGGCAGGCGGCGCCGATAAGTGATTTGGTGTTCATGCCCCGGTAGCGGCGCGGCGTGATCCAGGTAAAACGGAACGCACGCTCAACGCATGCGTTTGTGTTGCAAGTTCGGGACCAAGGGGAGAACCCCTGTACACCTGAGGAAATTTTGAACCAGAGAAGGCAAAGGCCTTCGGGAAGGACAGAGCGGAATGTTTGATGCATTGGTTGTGAACAAAGACGAGGACGGCAAGACATCTGCGGCGGTGACGCAGATTGGGCTGGATGATCTGCCACATGGCGACGTCGTGGTCGCGGTCGAATATTCAACGGTGAACTACAAGGACGGGCTGTGCATCGGACCTGGTGGCGGCTTGGTCCGCAACTATCCGCACGTGCCGGGCATCGACTTTGCAGGCACCGTCGAAAGCTCGGATGACGCGCGCTACAAGCCCGGAGACAAGGTCGTGCTGACCGGCTGGCGCGTGGGCGAAGCGCATTGGGGCGGCTATGCGCAAAAGGCGCGGGTCAAGGCCGATTGGCTGGTGCCGCTGCCCGACGGTCTGGACACCCGGCAGGCGATGGCCGTGGGCACCGCAGGGTTTACCGCGATGCTGGCGGTCATGGCGCTTGAGGATCACGGGATCAAGAAGGGCCCCGTGCTGGTGACCGGTGCGGCAGGCGGTGTCGGGTCGGTGGCGACCGCTATCCTTGCCAATCTGGGACATCAGGTAGCCGGTGTGACCGGACGGCCCGAAACGGCGGATTACCTCAAGTCGCTGGGGGCCAGCCAGATCGTCGCGCGTGAAGAAATCAACGAGACGGTCAAGCGCCCGCTTGAGGGCGAAACCTGGGGCGGATGCGTCGATGCCGTGGGGGGGGCGATGCTGGCGCGGGTGCTGGGCCAGATGGAATACGGGGCAAGTGTGGCCGCTGTCGGTCTGGCGGGCGGGGCAGGCTTGCCTGCGACGGTGATCCCGTTTCTGCTGCGCGGTGTGAACCTGCTGGGGATCGATTCCGTGCTGCAACCCTATGACAACCGGGTCCGTGCGTGGAAACGCATCGCCAAGGATCTGCCGATGGACAAGCTCGAGGCGATGGTCCAGCCCGCGACGCTGTCGGATCTGCCGCAGCTGGGTACGGATATTCTGAACGGTCAGGTCAAGGGCCGCGTCGTGGTGGATGTGAACGCATGAGCTACGATGATCAGAACATCTTTGCCAAGATACTGCGCGGCGAGATCCCCAATGTGACAGTCTACGAGGACGACGAGACCTTGTGCTTCATGGACATCATGCCGCGTGCGGATGGCCATTGTCTGGTGATCCCGAAAACGCCTTGCCGCAACATTCTGGACGCCAGCCCGGACCAGCTGAACGCCTGCATGAAGACGGTGAACAGGGTGGCAAATGCCGCAATGAAGGCGTTTGGCGCCGACGGCATCACCTTGCAGCAATTCAACGAGGCGGCTGGCGGGCAGGAGGTGTTTCACCTGCATTTTCACATCCTGCCACGACACGAGGGTGTGGCGACGCGCCCCCCCGGCAAGATGGGCGATATGGATGCGATAAAAGCCCACGCCGAAGCCATAGCCGCCGCCTTGTGAATCGGCACTGACCCTCCCGCCATCCCCCGCAAGCAAAATGTCAACCGCCACTATTTTAGGCAAATGGTTGCCACGCGGGGGATGGTAGGTATGCTTGTGGTTGCGAACCAAATGCAGGAACGGGCGAGGCGCGGCACTGACCAGCGTGACCCGTCACACAAGGAGGTCACTTCAGATGTCTGACACAGACAGCCAAGGTATACCGTCCCCAGAAGGCGTATCCGATGTCATCGAGACCGATTACGAGATCGGTCAGGACAACTACGAAACCAAGGTCGGCCCTTTCGGTCTGGACATTCACAACCCCGTTTTCCCGATTTCCGGCGCGGCCGTCGTGTTGTTCGTGATCTATACGCTGGCACTGCCGGAACAGGCGGCATCGGTGTTCAGCGCCATGTTCAGCTTCACCACCCAGAACTTTGACTGGTTCCTGATCGGCGCTGCCGACATCGTGGTGATCTTTGCCCTGTTGCTGATCGTGACGCCCTATGGCTCGGTCAGGCTGGGCGGGGACGAAGCGGTTGCTGACTACTCATATGCCGGGTGGTTTGCGATGCTGTTTGCTGCGGGCATGGGCATCGGCCTGATGTTCTACGGCGTATCCGAGCCATTGACGCACTTCTCGACCTCGTTCGGCGGGTCCACGATGGAGGGCGATCTGCGCACCGACTGGGCACCGCTGGGTGCCGCCACCGGCGACGAGCCGGGCTCGGTCCGGCTGGGGATGGCTGCGACGATCTTTCACTGGGGTCTGCACCCTTGGGCGATCTATGCCATCGTTGCACTGGCGCTGGCGCTTTTCACCTATAACAAGGGTCTGCCGCTGACGATCCGTTCGGCGTTCTATCCGATCCTGGGCGAACGTGTCTGGGGCTGGCCCGGCCACTTCATCGACATCATCGCGGTCTTTGCCACGCTCTTTGGTCTGGCCACGTCGCTGGGTCTGGGTGCCACACAGGCCAATGCCGGCTTGAACGAGCTGTTTGGAATGCCCGTTGGTGTCACGTCCCAAGTGGTGCTGATCACTTTCATCACCGCAGTTGCGTTGGTGTCGGTGTTGCGCGGTCTTGATGGCGGCGTGAAGGTGCTGAGCGAGATCAACATGGGGCTGGCCGGCTTGCTGGCACTGTTCACGCTGATCGTCGGTCCGACCGTGTTCCTGCTGACGTTCTTCTGGGAATCGCTGGTGGCCTATGTGCAATTCCTGCCCGCGCTGGCCAATCCGTTCGGCCGCGAGGACGTCAACTTTTCCCAAGGCTGGACTTCGTTCTACTGGGCATGGTGGATCAGCTGGTCACCCTTCGTCGGCATGTTCATCGCCCGCGTCAGCCGTGGTCGAACCGTGCGCGAATTCATCGTCTGCGTTCTTTTGATCCCGTCTGTGGTCTGCGTGCTGTGGATGTCGATCTTTGGCGGCACCGCGATCCATCAGGTTGTGACCGATGGCTACACCGGGGCACAGGACGCCGAGCTGTCGTTGCAGCTGTTCAAGATGCTCGACCAGTTGCCGCTGGCCTCGATCACCTCGTTTATCGGCATCGTGCTGGTGGTGGTGTTCTTCGTGACCTCGTCCGACTCTGGCAGTCTGGTGATCGACACGATCACCGCGGGCGGCAAGATCGACGCGCCGGTGCCACAGCGGGTGTTCTGGTGCATCTTCGAAGGGGCGGTGGCGGTTGCCCTGCTGATCGGAGGCGGGCTGGCCGCGCTGCAATCCATGGTCATCTCGACCGGATTGCTGTTCACCGTGGTGCTGCTGGCGATGTGCTTTTGTATCTTCCGTGGCCTGCAAAGCGAACGCGCCAACTCGAAATAGCGCCTTAACGGGGGAATCACTCTCTGTCGGAAATCAGGCTTTCCGACAGAGGTTAGCGCCCGAAAAGATTGATCTTAACGCGCGCAAAAGCGGCATGCCCCTTGGGTTTGCCGCTTTTTCAGTTGTGAAGGTCGGATTCGGATAATGATCAGAAACATCAGGCTCTAGCTTCTGCCTCAGTTAAAAAAACAACAGGGACAGAAAAATGGCACTAAAACCTCCACTGATGAAGCTGCCGATCAAGACGGCTGCCACCGGTTTTTACCGGGGCTTCAGTATCGACGTCACGATCACCGCCAAGATCATTATCGGGCTGCTCGTGATCTGGGCCGTCGCGTTTCCGGATCAGGCCAGTGTTGTACTGGCAGGGCTCAACGGATTTATCCTGACCAACTTTGCCATGTGGTACGTCTACGTGATGGCGGCCTTTGTCATCGTGTGCGTCGTGCTGGCAGTTTGGCCGACCGCGGGGAGACTGAAACTGGGTCTCGATACGGATGAGCCTGAATTCGGCTATTTCTCGTGGTTTTCGATGATGTTCGGCGCGGGGATCGGTGTCGGGATGCTGACGTGGGCCGTGGCCGAACCGATCTATCACTTCGGCAACAACCCCGATGTCATGCAAGGGTTTGCAACGGCTCAAGGCGAAGATAACGTCCTGAACGCCTACAAATGGTCCTATCTGCACTGGGGTTTCTCGGCGTGGTCGTCCTATGCGATTGCCGGACTGGGCTTGGGCTATTTTGCCTATCGTCGCGGGCTGCCGTTGACCATCCGATCATCGCTGTCGCCGCTGTTCGGCGCACGGTTGTCGGGCAAGGTCGGCCACCTGGTCGATATCGTGGCGGTTGTCGCGACCATTCTGGGTGTGGCGCAAACCTTGGGCTTTGGCGTGAACCAGTTCGTCGATGGCATGTCGCGCATCGGCGTCGGTGACTGGCTGATGACAGCAGAAGGCACACCTTCATCAGCAGGCATCATCTTTGCCATCGTGATCATCATGGGCGCATCAACCCTGTCGGCGCTGTCCGGCGTGGGCAAGGGCATCAAGTGGCTGTCCAACATCAACATGGTCCTGTCGATCTTCCTTCTGGGCTTTCTGATCATTTTCGGTTCGACCTTCTTTGGCTTTCGCGCGCTGTTCGTGGGCATGTGGGAATACGTCATCGCATTGCCCAGCATGATCTTCACGATCTACAGCGGCGAAAACCCCGTTGATCGGGATCTGGCAGGCTGGCAAGGATCGTGGACTGTGTTCTACTGGGCCTGGTGGGTTGCCTTTGCACCCTTCGTGGGCTTGTTCCTCGCACGGATTTCCAAAGGGCGCACGATCCGCGAATTCGTTCTGGGGGCCGTGATCGCACCTTCGATCATGTGCTTTGTCTGGTTCGCATGGGCCGGTGGTACCGCCATTGATCTGGAGATGTCCGGTCAGGCGGCGGGCAATATCTTTGCGGCCACTGACGGTGGCAAGATCTTTGCGATGACCGACATCCTGCTGGGCGGTGGTATTCTAAGCTGGCTGATGGCGGTGATCATCGTGATCTTGCTGATGACCTATCTGGTCACCTCGGCGGATTCGGCCGTGCTGATCGTCAACACCATCAACGCGGCCGGCGACGAAGGGCCAAAGGCGCGTCCGCACATCATCTTCTGGGGTGTGGCGCTGGGGTCGGTCGTGGCCGCCTTGCTGTTGATCGGTGGTATCGGAGCGATCCAGACCGCGATGGTGATCGGTGCGTTGCCGTTCAGCGTGGTGATGGTGCTGATGGCGGTTTCGTTGGTCAAGGCGATCTATCTCGACGGCAAGCGCGAAGCGGCGGGCATTTCCACCACTTCGCCAGCAGTAGGCGCCCCGGCTGAGTGATCACGTCACGATAAACGACCAAACAAGGGCCGTTCCTCATAGGAGCGGCCCTTTTGCCGACTTGACCTTTTCGCGCGGCGAAACCACCCTGCGCGAATGACAATAGATACAGACTGGGTCCGCGCCCAATTCCCCGCCTTTTCGCAGCCATCCCTTCAGGGTCAGGCCTTCTTTGAAAACGCCGGTGGCAGCTATACCTGCCAGCCGGTGATCGACCGGCTGACGCGGTTCTACACCGAGCGCAAGGTCCAACCCTATGGCACGTTCGAGGCAAGCCGTCTGGGGGGCGAAGAGATGGACGAGGCGCGCAGCCGGATGGCCGCGATCCTTGGCGTCCAGACAGACGAACTGAGTTTTGGTCCCTCGACCACGCAGAATACCTATGTGCTGGCGCAGGCCTTTGCCCAGATGATGAAACCGGGCGAGGCGGTCATTGTGACAAACCAGGATCACGAAGCCAACAGCGGCCCGTGGCGCAGGCTGGCCGAGCGCGGCATCGACGTGCGCGAGTGGCAGATCAACCCCGAGACTGGCAGCCTAGAGATCGAAAAACTCGAAGAACTTCTGGACGAAAACGTGCGACTGGTGTGCTTTCCCCATTGCTCAAACGTGGTGGGCGAAATCAATCCGGTGGTCGAAATCACCGCCGCGGCCCACGCTGCGGGTGCCTTTGTCTGCGTCGACGGGGTGTCGTATGCGCCGCACGGGTTTGCAGATGTGGGCGATCTGGGGCCGGATATCTATCTGTTTTCGGCCTATAAAACCTATGGTCCACATCAGGGGCTGATGGTGATCCGCCGCGCCCTTGGTGAACTGCTGCCCAATCAGGGGCACCATTTCAACGGCGGTACTTTGTACAAACGCTTTACCCCCGCAGGACCAGACCATGCCCAAGTCGCGGCCTGTGCGGGCATGGCCGATTACGTCGACGCATTTGCCGCACACCACAACACCGACACGCGCGGCGTGCATGATGTGATGCGCGACCACGAAACCCAACTGTTGCATCAGATGCTGGACGGGCTGCGTGGACGCAACGATCTGCGGATACTCGGACCGACCGACGCTGCCAAACGCGCGCCCACTGTGGCGCTGGACCTGGGGCGTGCGGCCAAACCCGTGGCACAGGAATTGGCAAAGCACGGCATCATGACCGCAGGCGATGATTTCTACGCCGGTCGCGCGCTTGAGGCGATGGGCATCGACCTTGCCAAAGGCGTGCTGCGGCTGTCGTTCACCCACTACACCACGCAGGCTGAAATTGATCAGGTGCTGAACGCACTGGATGCAGTGCTTTGACGGCTTGACCACGGGCTGAACGCGCTAGGTTCACCTGAAACGCATTAGCGGGAGAAAATCGCGCGTGACCAATAGTTTGCCCACCATCGTGTGGTACCGCCGCGATCTGCGGTTGAGCGATCATGCGGCCCTGACGGCCGCGTGCAAGCGCGGCGGGCCGGTGATTGCGGTCTTCATCCACGACAAGCTCAGCGATGGGTTGGGCGCGGCACCGAAATGGCGGCTGGGTCTGGGCGTCGGTGCGCTGGCAAAGACGCTGGAGGCGAAATGCAGTCGCCTGATCCTGCGCCGGGGCGATGCGCTGGAGGTGCTGCGTAATCTGGTGGCCGAGACAGGGGCAGGGGCGGTCTATTGGTCGCGACTGTACGACCCCGACAGCATCGCGCGCGATACAAACGTTAAAGAGGCGCTAAAGGACGACGGGATCGAGGCGAAATCCTTTGGTGGGCACCTGATGTTCGAGCCGTGGACGGTCGAAACCGGCGCGGGTGGTTTCTACAAGGTCTACACGCCGTTCTGGAACAACGTGAAATCGCGCGAGGTCCCGGCTCCGCTGTCGACGCCCCCAACGATACCAGCGCCCGAGACATGGCCTGACAGCGATGCGTTGGACGACTGGCAAATGGGCGCCGCGATGGACCGCGGTGCGGATGTCGTGCGCCCCTTTGTCCGCTTAGGCGAAGATGCAGCACAGGCACGGCTGGGCCATTTCATCGCCCATATCGTGCAGGACTATAAAGCCAGTCGCGACATACCCGGCGCTGACGGCACATCGAACCTCAGCGAGAACCTGTCATTGGGTGAGATCACCCCGCATCAATGCTGGCACGCCGGACAGCGCGCCCGCCAAGAGGGCAAACAAGGGGCCGAGACGTTCCTCAAGGAAGTTGTCTGGCGCGAATTTGCCTATCACCTGATGCACCACACGCCACGTATTCTGACCGACAACTGGCGCGAGGACTGGGATGCATTCCCCTGGGCCGACGACGCGCGCAGCGCCGAAGTCTGGGCGTGGAAAAAAGGGCGCACCGGCATACCCTTCGTCGATGCGGCCATGCGCGAGCTCTACGTTACGGGCCGGATGCACAACCGCGGGCGGATGATCGTTGCCAGCTACATGACCAAACACATGATGACCCATTGGCGCATCGGGCTGGACTGGTTCGAACATTGCCTGATCGACTGGGACCCAGCCAGCAACGCGATGGGCTGGCAATGGTCCGCAGGGTCGGGACCGGACGCCACGCCGTACTTCCGCGTATTCAATCCGGTCACGCAATTGGACAAATTCGACAAAAACCGCGACTATGCCAGCAGATGGATCGCCGAAGGCCGCGCAAACCCGCACAAGGATGCACTGGCATTCTTCGACGCGATACCGCGGCATTGGGGTCTCTCGCCCGACGATGCCTATCCCGATCCGGTGGTGCCGGTCGATCAGGGCCGCCACCGCGCATTGGAAGCCTATGAAAATCGGGACTTTTGAAACCAAAGTCCTAAACTCAACGTACTACTAACAACGTGCCGCATTAACGCGGCCATTTCACGACATGGACACGCATATGATCCTGACCTCGACCGACGGCCAAACCGGCCTTCCCCGCTATTTCACCCGCGTTTTTGCGATGTCCCAAGGCATGAACAACGGGCGGGTCGATTTTGTTCTACCCGACGGCAGGATATTTCGCGCCGAAGGGCAAAAGCCCGGTCCGGTCGCGGAATTGCGCATTCACCACGACGACTTGTTCGCACGTCTGATCCGCGAGGGCGATCTGGGCTTTTGCGATGCCTATCTGGACGAATGGTGGTCGACGCCCGATTTGCAGGCATTCATGGATCTGGTCCACGCCGACAACGACAGCGTCTATGACGGCTTTCCCGGCATGGGGCTGGTGCGCTTTGTCGAACAGTTCCGGTTCTGGCTGCAGCGCAACCACAAGTCGCAGGCCCGCAAGAACATCAGCTATCACTACGATCTGGGCAATGATTTCTACGGTCTTTGGCTGGACGACACGATGACCTATTCCTCGGCGCTGTTCGCTACGGGGCAAGAAAGTCACGAAGCCGCACAGATCGCCAAATACGCCAGCATGATCGACCAGATGGGCGCGCAGCCCGGTGATCACATTCTGGAAATCGGCTGCGGCTGGGGCGGCTTTGCCGAATACGCGGCCAAGGAGCGGGGGCTGCGGGTGACGGGGCTGACCATCAGCGAAGAACAGATCAAGTACGCCCGTGACCGTATTGAAAAGGCTGGTCTTTCCGACATGGTCGATTTCAAGCTGCAAGACTACCGTGACGAGAAAGGCATCTACGATGGGATCGCGAGCATCGAAATGTTCGAAGCCGTGGGCGAGCAATATTGGCCCGCTTATTTCAACACGGTCCGCGATAGGTTGAAACCCGGCAAGAGCGCGACCTTGCAGATCATTCTGGTGCAGGACCGCCGTTGGAAGGTCTACAAACGCGGTGTCGATTTCATCCAGAAATACATCTTTCCGGGTGGGATGTTGCCCAGCCCCAAGGCGCTGCGCGAGCAGGTGGTCAAGGCCGGTCTAAGCATCGAGCGCTCGATCGAGTTCGGCCCCAGTTATTCGATCAGCCTGCGCCGCTGGCACGACACGTTCAACGAACGCTGGGACCAGATCGCTGCGATGGGCTTTGACGAGCGGTTTCGCCGGATGTGGAATTTTTACCTGACCTCTTGTGCTGCAACCTTTGAAAGTGCCAACTGCGACGTAACGCAGATCACAATCAAACGGCCCATGTAAACGCGGGACGGCACAAGACCCGCAGGAATGCGGGCCAATCGGGGGACATTCATGCCCGACGCAGCACGGCTGGTCGCAGCCATTTCGATGGCCATTCTGGCTTTTATCGTCTCAGGGCAGATTGTGCCTTTGATGCCGGACAGCACCGACTTTGGGTATTTTCTTTATGTTAACATCGTATTAGCAGCCCTTGTTGGCTGGATCGTCATGGGCCGACGCGCCGGACGGGGTGTGACGTCGGCGATCAACAATGGATTGACCGGAATGATGGTACTCGTGCTGTGGGGGCTGTTCATCCAGGGCTGCAACGAGATGATCCGGCTGGCGATGCGCAACCGCTATGACGATCCGCTTGAGGCGATTATCGCCATTTTCGAAATCGGTGCCGAATACGGT
>JAGXHE010000185.1 GCA_024636445.1 Sulfitobacter sp. | reverse complement strand
TCGACCAGATCGGCCTCGCCCTGCACATCGGGGCGCCAGCTTGGCACATGGGCCATGTCGCCTTCCAGACGGAAGCCAAGGGCTGTCAGCGTCTTGCGCTGCTCAGACTCCGAGATGGTCATGCCGACCAGCGACTGAACGCGAGCTGCATCCAGCTTATAGGCGCGGCTGAAATCGGGCACCTTGCCTGCAACGACAACCTCGGACGCCTCCCCGCCTGCGTGATCCAGGATCATGCGCGTCGCATGCTCGATGCCGTAGGGTGTCCACTCGGGGTCGATCCCCCGCTCGAAACGGTACCGCGCATCCGAATTGATCTTGAGCGCGCGGCCGGTATAGGCCGTGCGCACCGGGTCGAAGTATGCCGCCTCGAGGAACACATTCACCGTGTCCTCGGTACAGCCGGTTTCCAGCCCGCCCATGACGCCCGCAATGCTTTCGACCTTTTCGGCATCGGAAATCAGGGTCATACCTTCGCTGAAGGTATATTCCTTGTCATCCAGACCCATCAGCGTTTCACCGCCCTTGGCACGGTGCACGCGCAAGCTGTTTCCGGCGATCTTGTCCGCGTCAAAGACATGCAGCGGGCGGTTGCGGTCATAGGTGAAGAAGTTCGTCACATCTACAAGGAACGAGATCGGGCGCAGGCCAATCGCGCGCAGCACGTTCTGCAACCATTCAGGAGATGGCCCGTTCTTGACGCCACGGATCACACGGCCATAGAAAACCGGGCACTGATCCAGCGTGTCTTCGTCAATCGTCACGGTTACGGGGCACGGGAACATGCCTTCGACGCCATCGGTATCACGAGGTTTCAGCTTGCCCAGACCACGTGCCGCGAGATCGCGTGCGATGCCGCGCACGCCAAGAGCGTCAGGGCGGTTGGGGGTGATGGCGATCTCGATCACCGGGTCCACCTTGGCGGGATCATTCTCTGCCAGCCAGTCGATGAAACGGTCGCCGACATTGCCCGACGGCAGCTCGATGATGCCGTCATGTTCTTCGGAAAGTTCCAGCTCGCGCTCGGACGCCATCATGCCGAAGCTCTCAATGCCGCGGATCGTGCCCACGCCGATGGTGGTATCAATGCCGGGCACATAGACGCCCGGCTTGGCCACGACCACGGTGATACCCGCACGCGCATTGGGCGCACCGCAGATGATCTGCTGCACACCTTCGTCGGTTTCGACCTGACAAACCTGCAAGCGGTCGGCATCGGGGTGCTTTTCAGCGGATTTGACATATCCCAGCGTAAAATCCGCGAGCCTTGCGCCGCGATCCTCGACGCCTTCGACCTCAAGGCCCAGATCGGTCAGGGCATAGGTGATCTCATCAATCGACGCCGTGGTGTCGAGATGGTCTTTGAGCCAGGACAATGTGAATTTCATCGCGGGTATCCTCGTGCAAATGCTTGTCGCTGGCCTAGCGTTTAATCGGGCCGGTTTCAATGCGCTATGGGCGCGCCCGAGGCATCAGATCGTCAAGCTGGGTGCCGATCCATCCTTCAGGAATGAAATGCCCGCCGGTATGCACATCCAGCGTGACGCTGCGCCCTAGGGTGCAGTTGTCCCAGATCAGATGTGTCGCCTCGATACCGGGGCGTAGTTCGGAATAGCCGGTGATGCGCCCGCGCCCGCATTGAAACTCCCTGCGCCACAGCGCAACGGCATTGGTCGCGTCATGGCCGGGGCCGCGCGGCAGGCTCATCCACAGATCGTTCAGACCGTGAATGTGGCGCACCTGACGGGGTGGATTGGAACAGTCGCTGGACTGGTGAATGGTGCCCGACATCGTCAAAAGCCCCGCGATCCTATCCCCCCGCGCACAAGCATAGCGCCACGCCATCGCCGCCCCGAACGAAAACCCCGAGATATAGATCTGACGTTGATCCACCGGAAAACGCTTGGCGACATCCGCCAGCACAGCATCGGCAAATTCAACATCGGCAGGCGTCTCCTGCCAAAAACGCCAGAACCGGTTCTGCGCCGAAGGTGCCACCAGCAGCACGCCACGAGGGTTCGTCTCGGCCCCGACGCGAGGATGGTTTACCACCGCCCGCCCGCGCCGCAGAAAGGCATGGAAATGCATCATCACCGGCAGCGGCGTCACACCGTCCCAAGCATCGGGCAGCAGGTAGTTGTATTCGCGCCCGTCAACCGTGCAAGGCGTGTCACCGCCGCAGGTTTGGGCGGAGGCGGGGCCCGGCAAAACCTGCGAAAGCGTGAGAACCAAAAGCAGAAATAGGGTGAACCGCATGATGGCGTCAGTCTTCCACCCGTTTGGCCAGATCGCACATGTCACCCATTTGGTAGAGCTTGATTTCGCGGATCAGACGCAATGTCGGCTTGGCCGCGAACAGCAGCGACCCGATCAGAAAGAACCATGTCGCCGGGATCTCCTGCGCGTCAAAGAAGAACAGGATCGATCCGACTATAAAGCAGACCGCCGCCATGAAATCGACAATGGTATAGGCGATCTCGAATCGAGCATAGAGACGTCGGCTCTCTTCGGTGGCCTGACGCGTGCGGTGACGAAACAGCTTCATGAGGGGCTCTCCTCTGTGAGGCAATGACGTGCTAGCGGCTCAAGCCACCATGCAAATTCGGCTGGTCCAGACTGGCGAACCCGTAGTGCCGCAGCCAGCGCAGATCGCTGTCAAAGAACGCGCGCAGGTCGGGGATGCCGTATTTCAGCATCGCGATCCGGTCGATCCCCATGCCGAAGGCAAAGCCCTGCCACTCGTTCGGGTCGATGCCGCCCGCCTGCAAAACCTTGGGATGCACCATGCCGGAGCCGAGCACCTCGAGCCAGCCGTCGCCTTCACCGATGCGCAGCTGCCCATCAACCCAGGAGCACTGGATGTCCACCTCGGCAGAGGGTTCGGTGAAAGGGAAATGCGAGGCGCGGAACCGCGTCTTGATCCCGTCAATCTCGAAGAATGCGGCAAAGAATTCCTCGAGCGTCCATTTAAGGTTCGCCATCGAGATGTCCTTGTCGATCGCCAGACCTTCGATCTGGTGGAACATCGGGGTGTGGGTCTGGTCGTAATCGGCACGGTAGACACCGCCGGGGCAGATGATGCGCAGCGGCGCGCCTTCGGCCTCCATCGTGCGGATCTGCACGGGGCTGGTGTGGGTGCGCAGCACGTTGGGCGCGCGGTCGTCGCCTTCCGCGCGGTGCATGTAGAATGTGTCCATCTCGGCCCGCGCGGGGTGGTGGCCGGGGATGTTCAGCGCGTCGAAGTTGTACCAATCGGTGTCGATCCGCGGCCCTTCGGCCGAGGCAAAGCCCAGCTCGCCAAAGATCGCGGTGACCTCCTCGGTGACCTGGCTGATCGGGTGGATGGTGCCCGTGCGGCGGGTGCGCCCCGGCAGCGAGACGTCCAGCCATTCCGAGCGCAGGCGTTCGTCGAGCGCTGCATCGCCGAGTGCGGCCTTCTTGGCGGCCAGCGCGCTGTTGATCTCGTCCTTGAGCGCATTGAGCGCGGGACCGGCCACTTGCCGTTCCTCGGGCGTCATCTTGCCCAGCTCGCGCATCTTCAGCGCGACTTCGCCCTTTTTGCCGACGGCGGTGACGCGGATGTTTTCCAGCGCAGACTCGTCGGCGGCACTGGCAATCTGGCCAAGGTATTTTTGCTTGAGATCGTCCATCGTCAACCGTCCTGTCATATGTCGCAGACGTGCTAGCAGAAACGCGGCTGATTACAAGAGAGGCAAGGTCCGGGTGCCGGCAGGGGACGCCCCCGCAAAAGCAAAAGGCCCCGCCGGTTGGCAGGGCCTTTGTCTACCTGTTCAACCGTCAAAGGTTACGCGGGCAGCGCGCCTTTGGCCTGGTCGACGATGGCTGCGAAGGCCGCCGGTTCGTTCACGGCCAGATCGGCCAGAACCTTGCGGTCAACTTCGATGCCTGCCAGGTTCAGACCATTGATGAAGCGGCTGTATGTCAGCTGATCATCATGGGCGCGAACGCCGGCGTTGATGCGCTGGATCCACAGCGCGCGGAAGTTGCGCTTGCGGTTTTTCCGGTCGCGTGTTGCGTACTGGTTGGCCTTGTCGACCGCCTGCGTTGCAACTTTGAATACTGCCTTGCGACGTCCGTAATAGCCCTTTGCGGCTTTGACGATCTTACGGTGACGTGCGTGGGTGACTGTTCCGCCTTTGGTGCGTGACATAGTTCAGGCTCCTTCTTATCGGTCGTAGGGCATAAAGCCCTTGATGATCTTGGCATCGGGTGCCGACAGAACTGTCGTGCCGCGTGCGTTGCGAATGAATTTGTTGGTCCGCTTGATCATGCCGTGCTGCTTGCCAGCCTGGCTGCCGATGACTTTGCCTGTGGCACTCACCTTAAAGCGCTTTTTGGCGCTCGACTTGGTCTTCATCTTGGGCATTTCCGTCTCCTTCTTGAGTTCGGTAGACGCGCGACTCGGCATGCCACTATTGGCCGGACGCGCAGAACGAGAGGTGCATATAGAAGGCATCGCCTTATGAGGCAAGCGCTAATTGGCCTTGGTCGGAGGACGGTGCGGTCAGGGCATGTACCGTGCGGCAACCGTGACAAACGCGTGGGGCACATCGGCAAGGCTGTAGCCGCCCGGACGGGTCTGGACGGCGTAGACGATCAGCGCTCCCGCGATCAGGATCGTCAGCGCCGAGGCGCGCGGGGCGCGGCCATCGGTCATCGCTGACAAGATCGACGGAATCGAAAGCAGGGCAAAGATGATCCCGAGGACCAGTGCCAGTTCCGAATCCAGATATTTTGAAAGTTTTTCCATCGTGCTCCGAGGCTATTCCGGATCGGTACTGAAAATCAAACGTTCATCACATGGGGCGACACGCAAGATGTTGGTTGTTCCGGGCACGTTGAACGGCACACCGGCGGTCACCACGATCTGGTCGTTCTGATCGGCAAACCCTTCGGAGCGCGCAGCCTTGGCCGCACTGACCACGGCCATCTTGAAGCGGTCCATCTTGCCGGTGATCACGCAATTGCAGCCCCAGCTCAGCGCCAGACGACGTGCGGTGCCAACCAGCGGGGTCAGTGCGATGATCGGAACGCGGGGCCGTTCGCGGGCGGTCAACAGTGCTGTGGTGCCGCTTTGGGTAAAGCAGCAGATCGCCTTGATGTCTGTCGTCTCGGCAATCTCGCGGGCGGCGGCGACGATGCCGTCGGCAATGCTGTTGCGTTTGGCGTCGCGGCTGCTTTCGATGATCTGGGTATAGGTCGGGTCGCGCTCGACTTCGGTTGCGACATTGTCCATCGTGCGTACGGCTTCGACCGGATAGCTGCCCGCAGCGCTTTCCGCGCTCAGCATGACGGCGTCGGCGCCCTCATAGATCGCGGTGGCCACATCCGACACTTCGGCGCGTGTCGGAACCGGGCTTTCGATCATGCTTTCCAGCATTTGCGTGGCGACAATCACCGGCTTGGCGGCGCTGCGGCACTTGCGCACCAGACGTTTCTGGATCGGCGGCACATTCTGCACCGGCAGTTCCACACCCAGATCGCCACGGGCGACCATGATGCCATCGCTGACCGCCAGAATTTCGTTGAACCGTTCGACCGCACTGGGCTTTTCGATCTTGGACAGGATCGCCGCACGGCCCTTGGCCAGCACCCGCGCCTCTTCCACGTCGCCAGCCCGCTGCACAAAGCTCAGCGCCAGCCAGTCAACGCCCAGTTCGCAGACGAATTCCAGATCCGCGCGGTCCTTGTCGCTGAGCGCCGCCAGCGGCAGTTCCACGTCTGGCACGTTCACGCCCTTGCGGTTGGAGATCACGCCGCCCGCCATCACCGTACAATTGGCAAAATCCTTGCCACAGTCCTCGACCTTGAGCCGGATCTTGCCATCATTGACCAGCAAAGACGCGCCGGACTTCAACGCCGCAAAAATCTCGGGGTGAGGCAGGCACACACGGGACACATCGCCCTCGGCCTTGTCCAGATCCAACCGGAATGACGCGCCCTCTTCGAGCATCTCGCTCTCGTTTGAAAACACACCCACCCGCAGCTTAGGTCCCTGAAGGTCGGCCAGAATACCGATGGTGCTGCCAAGGTCTTCTTCGACCTGACGGATGATCTTGTGCTTGATCGCGATCTCTTCGTGGCTGCCGTGGCTCATGTTCAGGCGGAAAACATCTGCGCCGGCCTCGTGCAGGGCGCGGATCATGTCATAACTGTCCGAGGCAGGGCCGAGTGTGGCGACAATCTTTACATTCCGATTACGTCTCATTTTAGCGCTAACCTTTTCTCTCAGAGCGTCCGTACGGCAACCGCATGCCATTTTCATGTCGTTATCGCCCAGTTTGGCTCCAATAACAACTGACCTAGAGTTAGTTCCCATAAATGACGGAGCGATGAACACGAACGCACTTAAAACTGGGGCATTGTTGTCGCTAAATGGGCCATGCTGGCATTGCAGTTGCTTGCGTTTGCTTGCACCGCGACTTGAAGCTGCCCACAAAGACCCCCAACTTTGGCGCAACGCCACAGCCCGCAAAGGACAAAAGCCCCATGGACGCACAAACCCGGATCGAACTGGAAGCCGCCGCATTCCGCCGCCTGCAACAGCACCTGATGCAAGACCGCACCGACGTGCAGAACATCGACATGATGAACCTGGCCGGCTTTTGCCGCAACTGCCTGTCGCGCTGGTATCAGGAGGCCGCAAACGAACGTGGCATCGACATGACCAAGGACGAAGGCCGCGAGGCGTTCTATGGCATGACGATGGACGAATGGAAGACCAACCACCAGTTCGACGCATCCAGCACCCAGCAGGCGGATTTCAAACAGGCCTTTGCAGAGAACGTCACCGATAAATCCTGACAGGATTGCCGCAGCGGCGCGCTGCTTGGGGTCTGGACAATGGCAACACGCCACGACACCCTTCCCAGAATGTCGGGCCAAAATGTCGGGCCAGAATGTCGGGGAGGACATCAATGACCGAGACCAATCCATACCACGTGGGCGAGCGTGCTGATGCGCAGCCCGACACCACGCAATACACCCCCAGCCCGTTCAAGAAAGGCCGCCCGCCCGAACCGCTGCATTTCGAGGTGAACCTCGTGGCCGAAACCACCGGTCGTCAGAAGAAAACCGGGACGGTACAGGTGAACATTCCGGGCTTCTCGCCGCTGCGCCTGTACTGCGACGAACAGACGCCGGTGGGCGATGACACGGCCCCACCGCCGCTGGCCTATTTCTGCGCGGGCATCGGCTTTTGCCTGATGACGCACCTGACCGACATCTACACCGCCCGCAAGATCGAGATCACATCGCTGCGGCTGGAACAGCGCGTGCGCTTCAAGACCAACCTCAGCACAATGCGCGACATGGGCCACACCACCGAAGGCGAGACCGAGATGGTCGAAACCCATGTGATCATCGAAAGCCCCGAGCCGCAGGAGCGCATTCAGGACCTGCTGGACGAGGCCGAAGGTGCCTGCATGGCCCACTTTGCCCTGCGCAACCCGATTCCGTGGTCGACACGTCTGGTGCACAACGGCACCGAAACCATCAACCGCGAGGGCTGAGCCATGATCTTCTACGACTGTTCCACCGCCCCCAGCCCCCGCCGCGCGCGGATGTTTCTGGCGGAAAAGGGGCTGACGCCCGAAACCCACGACATTTCCATCGCCAAGGGCGAACAACTGAGCGACGCATTTCGCAAGGTAAACCCGCGCGCCACCATTCCGGTGCTGATCACCGATGCGGGCACCACGCTGACCGAAAACCTGGCCATCGCAATGTATCTCGAAGACACCCACCCCGAACCGCCCCTGATCGGCACCACGCCGGACGAGCGCGCCGAAATTTTGCAATGGAACGCGATCTGCGAAAGCCAGGGCGCGGCGGCTGTCGCCGAGGTGTTGCGCAACACCAACCCGCACATGAAAGACCGCGCCATTCCGGGGCCTGCGAATTTTGAGCAGATCCCGCAACTGGCAGAACGCGGCCGGGTGCGCGTCGGCCTGTTCAAGGAGATGCTGGAAAAGCGTCTGGGCGAAAGCGCCTATCTGGCCGGTGACACGTTCACCTTTGCCGACATCTCGGCCTTTGTGTTCAGCGACTTTGCCCGCGTGATCAAAATGGGCGTGACCGACGAGACGCCCAACATGCTGCGCTGGTATGAGGCGATCAAGGCGCGGCCAAGCGCCCAGATCTAGGGTACCCGGCTAAAAGGCTCGGGCGGCGATCAGGCCGCCCGGACCACTTCAGATCGCGACCTTGCGGCTTTCTTCCAGATAAATCTCGCGCAAGCGCGGGGCCACGGACCCAGGCGTACCATCACCGATCGGCGCGCCGTTGATCTCGACCACGGGCATCACAAACGCGCTGGCCGAGGTGATGAACGCCTCGTCCGCGTCCTGCGCTTCCTCGATGGTAAAGTTGCGCTCTTCCACGGTCATCTGCGCCTCTTCGGCAAAGCGCAGCACGGCGGCGCGGGTGATGCCGTGCAGAATGTCGTTGGTCTTGGGGCGGGTGATGATCTTGCCGCCCTTGACGATATAGGCATTGTTGCTGGTGCCTTCGGTCACATAACCGTCCTGCACCATCCACGCGTCGTCTGCACCGGCGGCCTTGGCCATCATCTTGCCCATCGACGGGTACAGCAGCTGCACCGTCTTGATGTCGCGACGGCCCCAGCGGATATCCTCGATGCTGATCACCTTGATACCCTTTTGCGCCATCGGATTGGCGGCGAGGCCGGGTTTGTTCTGCGTAAACAACACCACGGTACAGGGCACGGTTTCGGGGTCGGGGAACGCAAAATCGCGGTCGCCCGGCGCGCCGCGCGTGATCTGCAGATAGATCATGCCTTCGTCGATCCCGTTCAGGCGCACCAACTCGCGGTGTACTTCCAGCAAGTCGTCCTTGCTGATCGGGTTTCTCATGTCCAACTCGTCCAGCGACCGCTGCAACCGCACGGCATGGCCGTCAAAGTCGATCAGTTTGCCGTCCAGCACGCTGGTCACCTCGTAAACCCCGTCCGCCATCAGAAAGCCGCGATCAAAGATCGACACTTTCGCCTCGGTCTCGGGCAGGTAGTCGCCGTTCACGTAAACAGTCCGCATGTGCATCATCCCCACAGTTTCGCAGTGGGAGGATGCACCCCAGCCGCGTCAAAAATCAAAGGCTCGTCGCGGTCTTCTGCCAACAAGAGCGGCCCGTCAAGATCCACGACTTCGGCCCCTTGGGCAACCAGCGTCGCAGGCGCCATCGCCAGCGACGATCCGACCATACAGCCGACCATCACGCGAAAGCCTTGCGCAAGGGCCTCGTCGCGCAGCGCCAGCGCCTCGGTCAGCCCGCCGGTCTTGTCCAGCTTGATGTTCACCACGTCGTACTTGCCCTTCAGATGGGGCAGCGATGCGCGGTCATGGCAGCTCTCATCCGCGCAGACCGGCACGGGACGCTCCATGCCGATCAGGGCCTCATCATCCCCTGCGGGCAGCGGCTGCTCGACCAGTTGCACACCCAGACGCACCAGATGCGGCGCGAGATCGGCATAGACATCCGCCGACCAGCCCTCGTTGGCATCCACGATGATCCGCGCATCGGGCGCGCCTGCCCGAACCGCCTCAAGCCGTGGCATGTCGTCGGGCGTGCCGAGCTTGATCTTCAGCAGCGGGCGAAAGGCGTTCTTCGCCGCCTGCGCCTGCATCGCCTCTGGGCTGTCCAGCGACAGGGTATAGGCGGTAATCTGGGGTCCCGGCTTGGCCAGCCCAGCCAGTTCCCACACCCGTTTGCCCGATCGCTTCGCTTCCAGATCCCACAACGCGCAATCGACCGCGTTGCGCGCCGCCCCTGCGGGCAGCAGATCATAAAGCGCCATCCGCGACATATCCGCAGGCAGCCCTTCGATCTGCGCCGTCACGCTGTCCAGCGTCTCGTCATAACGGGCGTAGGGCACACATTCGCCCAAACCCGTCACACCGCCATCCTCAATCCGCACGGTCAGCACCTGCGCTTCGGTCCGCGACCCCCGTGCAATGGTAAAGACCTGTGCCAGTTGGAACACATCCCGCGTCACATCAATGCGCATACATTCCCCTTCATCTTGCTGGAAAAACTCCCGCCGGAGGCTCCTGCCCCCAGCCACGGGCACATGTTACAAGGCTGCCAGAGCATCCGCCAGCCGCTCTGCCCCGTGGCGGAACGGATCGACCGCAGGCATGCCGTATTCGGCCTCAAGCTCCGCCAGATATGCGCGCGCCGCGTCGTCGGGCATGTGCTGAGTGTTCACCGAAATACCCACGACCTTGCAGTCCGCGTTCGCAACCTTCGCCAGCGCCAGGGCCAGATCGCTGACCTGACCGATGCTGGGCGGCGTATAGCTGGGCAGGCCGCGCATGTGTGTGCGGGTCGGCTCGTGGCAGACGATCAGCGCGTCGGGCTGGCCACCGTGGATCAGCGCCAGTGTCACACCGGAATAGCTGACGTGGAACAGGCTGCCCTGCCCTTCGATCACGTCCCAATGGTCGGCATCATTGTCCGGCGACAGATATTCGATGGAACCAGCCATGAAATCCGCGACAACCGCGTCCAAGGGCACGCCCTCTCCGGTGATCAGGATGCCGGTCTGGCCCGTGGCGCGAAATGTGCTTTTCATGCCTTTGGCACGCATCGCTTCGTCCAACGCCAGTGCGGTATACATCTTGCCGACCGAACAGTCAGTGCCCACGGCCAGCACACGCTTGCCGGTGCGCTTTTCCCCGTTGGCGATAGGATACTCTACCGAAGCCACCCGCACGTCATGCAGTTCGCGACCATGTTTTGCGGCCGCCGCGACCAGTTCGGGCTCGTCCTCGAGCAGGTTGTGCAACCCGCTGGCCAGATCATAGCCTGCCTCCAGCGCCGCCAGCAGCACTTGTTTCCACGCTTTGGAAATGACGCCGCCGCGATTTGCCACGCCGATCACCAGCGTTTTGGCCCCGGCTTCCAGACCTTCTTCCAGCGTCATGTCACCCAGTTTCAGATCGGCGTTGCAGCCCTCCATGCGATACTGGCCGACCGCATTGTCGGGGCGCCAGTCCTTGATGCCTTGGGCCACTTTCGCGGCCAGTTGGTCGGGTGAATCGCCGAGGAACAGCAGGTATGGTGTCTTGATCATTTGTGGCAGTCCTTTTGGTCATGAATGTCGCGGGCCTTGCGCCGCTTTGCTCTGATACTGAGCAAAATCCGGCACAACATGGTACGAAACTCGGCGCGTGTCAGGCCGATTCAACAAATTTCTTCGAAAAACCCTGCGTATTTTAGAAGGAATGCCCGCTTCCCCGTCGTCACCCGCGGCGCGCAATTGCTGCACCTGCAAAATCAACCTTGCGAAACGCGACGCAATTTAATATCCGCCATAGCCAATGGTTACGCAATAATATTACTCGAAAGGTCCGCAGATGAGCTTCCGCCTTCAGCCCACGCCCCCCGCACGCCCCAACCGCTGCCAGCTTTTCGGTCCCGGATCGAATACCAAGCTCTTCGCCAAGATGGCCGCGTCTGACGCGGACGTGATCAACATGGATCTCGAAGACAGCGTTGCCCCCTCGGACAAGGACAGCGCGCGCGCCAACATCATTCAGGCGATATCCGACCATGACTGGGGCACCAAGACACTCTCTGTGCGGATCAACGGTCTGGACACGCCCTATTGGTACCGCGACGTGGTCAATCTGCTGGAACAGTCGGGCGAACGTCTGGACCAGATCATGATCCCCAAGGTGGGCTGTGCCGCCGACATCTATGCGGTCGACGCACTGGTCACCGCGATTGAAACCGCCAAGGGCCGCACCAAGAAGATCAACTTCGAGGTCATCATCGAATCTGCCGCCGGTATCGCCCATGTGGAAGAAATCGCCGCCTCATCACCCCGTCTGGTCGCAATGAGCCTGGGTGCTGCCGACTTTGCCGCATCGATGGGCATGCAGACCACCGGCATCGGCGGGACGCAGGAAAACTACTACATGCTGCGCGACGGGGCCAAGCACTGGTCCGATCCCTGGCACTGGGCGCAGGCCGCCATCGTCGCCGCT
>JAGXHE010000184.1 GCA_024636445.1 Sulfitobacter sp. | reverse complement strand
GATGTTCACCAGCTTTGACAAACCCGTCGACAAGGACCTGATGCGCGCGCAACGGCTCAAGGAACACCGCTTGCCGGATTACGCTCCGATCAAGAACAAGTCGAACGATTACGGGTTTAACCCCGACGAGCAGCGCACCGAGACCTATACCGGCATGGGTCTGGACATCAATGTGCACGACCAGTGGGCCGTCGAAAGCCCCGGCCCGATCTTTGACCGCACCAAGGAGCATCTGGGCAAGACCGACGTCGCGATCATCAAATACCGCCGCATGATGCGCGCTGCCATCGCCAGCCTGAAAGAGGGCAACACCGACGCGCTGCCGATGCTGAACGGGGTCAATCCTGCAACGGTCTATGGTCCGATCTCGAACGACACCATCGGCGACCGCGACGCATGGAACAAGGCCTTCGAGGCCAGCGACCGTGCCCGACGCGCAGGATGCAAGGACTGGGATGCAACCACGTGACCGAGACCCGTGCGATGATTGCAAAGGGCGCTTTGGCGCAGAAGGGGCTGATCGGTGGCGCCGACCTCGACAAGGTCGCGGCACTGATCGACCGTGTCGCGAAAAGCGATCTGGAAACGATCCGCGTGCTTTTTGCCGATCAGCATGGCATATTGCGCGGCAAGACCATCGTGGCGGGGGCCTTCGCGTCGATCTTCACCTCGGGGCTGGCCGCACCGTCGTCGCTGTTGCTGAAGGACACCGCGCACCGCACCGTCTTTCCGATCTGGTCCGACGATCCCGGTGTCGGTGGCGGCATGGCGGGGGCGGGTGACATCCTGATGCTGCCTGATCCCGACACCTTCCGCATCCTGCCGTGGTCGCCGCACAGCGCCTGGATATTTTGCGATCCGCGGTTCAAGTCGGGCGCGGTCATTCCATTTTCACCGCGCGATGTGCTCAAGTCCGCCATCGCCCGGATGGATACACAAGGTATGGCGCTGGTCGTAGGGCTTGAGGTCGAGTTTCACGTGTTCGAGCGGCTGGACGCAAGGCTCGATCATGCCGACGCCACCATGCCGGGCCAGCCTGTGCAGACGCGCAACCTGGCCCAGGGCTATCAGTTCCTGACCGAGACCCGATACGGCGAGGTCGAGCCGTTGCTGGACGATCTGCGCCGCCACTGTCAGGCGCTGAACCTGCCGGTCCGCTCGATGGAGATCGAGATGGGGCCGAGCCAGTTCGAGTTCACCTTCGATCCCGCCGACCCGCTGACCCACGCCGACAACATGATGATGTTCCGCACGATGGTCAAAGAGGTCTGTGCGCGGCAGGGGCTGCATGCGACCTTTATGTGCAAACCCAACCTGCCGAATGCGGCCGCGAGCGGCTGGCATCTGCACCAGTCGGTGGTCGATGCAAAGACGGGCCGCAATTTGATGATCCCTGAGGATCACGAGACCCTGGGCGATGTGGCCAGCGGCTGGATCGCGGGGCTGCTGGCCCATGCGCAGGCCAGCTGCCTGCTGACCACGCCGACGGTGAACGGCTACAAACGCTACCGCCCGCACCAGTTGGCCCCCGACCGCATCCAGTGGGGCCGCGATAACCGGGGCGCGATGGTGCGGGGTTTGATGGCACCGGGTGACAGCGCCTCACGCGTCGAGAACCGCGTCGCCGAGACAACGGCGAACCCCTACTATTTCTTCGCCAGCCAGATCCTCTCGGGGCTCGATGGCATCACTCGGGGCATGAAGGCCCCCGAACCGGTGGAAACGCCCTATGATGCCGACGTGGCCCGCCTGCCAGAAAGCCTGCTGAGCGCGATCCAGTTTTTCACGGCGTCAGAGTTCTACCGCAGCACGCTTGGCGATGACTTTGTGGACTATCTGACGACCATCCGGCAAGCCGAGTGGGATCGCTATCATCTCACGGTTTCCGAATGGGAACAGGCCGAGTATTTCGGCCTGTTCTGACGCCTGCACGGCGGGCAGAACTAGGCAAGGCAATGTTCGGGCGTTATCCGGTGGGGTCGCAGGTGGAGCTGCGTCAGATATCAGTACCGGTCGCCTTGAGGCCGAAGGCGCCCGAATTTAGTTGCAGCAAGCTTGGTAAACCCTTGCAGCACGACGCCCCGCCCGCAGGGCCACCTGCGAAAGCTTTCCGACCCTCATCCCCCGACCACCCCGGTTTCGCCCTGTTTCCAAGCGACTGGTCGCAATTGCTGCAACCGCGCGCTACAATGATACGGAAACCACACCTTATGCGTTGATGCGCCCATAGCGTCGCGCGATGGTGTGCGAAAGGAGACACCCATGTCGATTACCGCCAGTATCTACCACCTGACCCATTATAAATACGATCGCCCCGTTACCTTGGGGCCGCAGATCATCCGCCTGCGCCCGGCGCCGCACTCGCGCACGCGGGTCATTTCACATTCCCTGTCGGTGTCGCCGGTGGATCATTTCGTGAATCATCAACAAGACCCTTATGGCAACTGGATGGCACGGCTGGTGTTTCCCGAACCCGTGCGTGAGTTCAAGATCGAGGTGGATCTGGTCGCGGACATGTCCGTCTACAACCCCTTCGATTTCTTCGTCGAGGACAGCGCCAAGGATTTCCCCTTTACCTATGGCGAAGAGATTTCTGACGATCTGTCGATCTACCTCAAGACCGAGCCGATGACCCCGAAACTTGAGAGTTTTCTCAAGTCGGTGCCGCGCGACAAGATGGTCACCATCGATTTTCTGGTGGCGCTGAACATGCGTCTGGCTTCCGAGATCAACTACGAGATCCGCATGGAGCCCGGTGTGCAGACGCCCGAGGTCACACTGGGCCGCGCGTCCGGTTCGTGCCGTGACAGCAGCTGGCTGCTGGTGCAGATCCTGCGCAATCTTGGGATCGCTGCGCGCTTTGTCTCGGGGTACCTGATCCAGCTGAAGCCGGATCTGGTCGCACTCGACGGGCCTGCGGGCACCGACCATGATTTCACCGACCTGCACGCCTGGGTCGAAGTGTACCTGCCCGGTGCCGGCTGGATCGGGCTGGACCCCACATCGGGCCTGCTTGCGGGTGAAAGCCATATTCCGCTGGCCGCGACGCCGCATTACGCCAACGCCGCCCCGATCACCGGTGTCGCCAGCTACGCCGAGGTCGAGTTCTCGTTCGACATGCAGGTCAAGCGCACTGCCGAGCATCCGCGCATCACCAAGCCGTTCTCGGATAGCTCTTGGGATGCACTGAACGCGCTGGGCCAGAAGATCGACAAGCGGCTGGAGGACGGCGATGTGCGCCTGACGATGGGCGGCGAGCCCACGTTCGTGTCGATTGACGATTTCGAAAGCCCCGAGTGGAATTCCGATGCGGTTGGCCCCACCAAACGGGTGTTGGCCGACAAGCTGATCCGACGTTTGCAGGACAGGTTCTCGAACGGTGGGCTGCTGCATTACGGGCAGGGCAAATGGTATCCCGGAGAGACGCTGCCGCGTTGGACCTTTTCTCTGTACTGGCGCAAGGACGGCAAGGCGATCTGGAAAGATCCTGACCTGCTGGCGCGCGAGGACACCAATGAAAACGTGGGGCCCGACGACGCCAAGGCGCTGCTGGACAGCATCGCGCAGCATCTGGCGGTGCCGCGCGAAAACGTCTTGCCCGCCTTCGAGGATCCCGCCGACTGGATCATCAAGGAAGCCAGCCTGCCGGAAAATGTGACGCCGGAAAACAACAAGCTCAAAGACCCCGAAGAGCGTGCCCGCATCGCGCGGGTGTTCGAGCGCGGGCTGACCACGCCTGCGGGCTACGTGCTGCCGGTGCAGCGCTGGCAGGCGCGTGCCGAAAGCCGCTGGATGTCCGAAGTGTGGAACATGCGGCGCGGCAAGGTGTTCCTGGTCGCCGGTGACAGCCCCGTGGGCTACCGCCTGCCGCTGGGCACGCTGCCACATATCCCCGAGGCAAGCTTTCCCTTCATCAACCCGCAAGACCCTATGGAAGAGCGCGCACCGCTGGCCGACCCCGCCGAGATCGAGGCACGCCCGCAGGCTGTTGCCCACCGCACCGATGCCACCGCAGGCCAAGAGCAGGTCGAACAGACCATGGCCCGCGACGGCGATCTGAGCGGGTCGGTGCGCACCGCCATCTCGGTCGAGCCGCGTGATGGGCGGTTGTGCGTATTCCTGCCACCGGTCGAGACTTTGGAGGATTATCTGGAACTGATCGCAGCGACCGAGGCTGCGGCCAAGGCGACGGGCCGCAAGGTGCTGATCGAAGGTTACAGCCCGCCCAGCGATCCGCGCATCGAGGTGATCCGCGTCGCCCCCGACCCCGGTGTGCTCGAGGTCAACATCCATCCCGCCGCGAACTGGGCCGAATGTGTGAACACCACTGAGATCGTCTATGAACAGGCGCGTCAGTGCCGTCTGGGGGCCGATAAGTTCATGATCGACGGACGCCACACCGGCACCGGGGGCGGCAACCACGTGGTCGTGGGCGGGATGAAACCCGCCGACAGCCCGTTCCTGCGCCGTCCTGATCTGCTGAAAAGCCTGATCCACTTCTGGCAGCGTCACCCCAGCCTCTCCTATCTGTTCTCGGGGACGTTTGTCGGGCCCACCAGTCAGGCTCCGCGCATAGATGAGGCACGCCATGACCAGCTGTACGAGGTCGAGATCGCGCTGGACCAGATCTGGCCGCCGAACAAGGGCGACGTGCCGCCGCCGTGGCTGACCGACCGTCTGCTGCGCAACAGCCTGATCGACGTGACCGGCAACACGCACCGCACCGAGATCTGCATCGACAAGCTTTATTCGCCGGACGGCCCGACAGGGCGTCTGGGTCTGGTCGAGTTCCGCGGCTTTGAGATGCCGCCCAACCCGCGCATGAGCCTGGCGCAGCAGGTGTTGATCCGTGCGATCATCGCACGCTGCTGGGATGATCCGATCAGCGGCACCCTGACCCGATGGGGCACGCAGCTGCATGACCGCTTCATGCTGCCGGAGTTCATCTGGGATGACTTCCTAGAGGTGCTCGATGATCTGGGCGCGCACGACATGGCGCTGGACCCGATGTGGTTCGAGGCGCAGGCCGAGTTCCGCTTTCCGTTCTGCGGCGAGGTCACCTATGAGGGTATGACGCTGGAGTTGCGTCAGGCGCTTGAGCCCTGGCACGTGCTGGGGGAAACCGGTGCCATCGGCGGCACCGTGCGCTATACCGACAGTTCGGTCGAGCGGTTGCAGGTCAAGCTGACGGGGGCAAATCCCGACCGCTACCGGGTCACCGCGAACAAACGCATCGTGCCTCTTGCCCAGACCCGTGCGCCGCAATCGCGGGTGGCCGCCGTGCGCTACAAGGCGTGGAAGCCCGCGCAGTCGATGCATCCGGTGCTCGAGGTCGACGCGCCGCTGACCTTCGACATCTACGACACCTGGACGGGGCGGTCGCTGGGCGGCTGTCGCTATCACGTGGCGCACCCCGGCGGGCGCAGCTTTGATACCTTTCCGGTCAACGGAAACGAGGCCGAGGCGCGCAGGCTGTCACGGTTCGAACCGCTGGGTCACACCACAGGGGCCTTCACCCCGCCATCGGAAACACCGCACCCCGAGTTTCCTTTGACGCTTGACCTGCGCAGACGCGCGGGGTTGTAGTCAGCAGGACATGGTCAGCACACAAATCAACAGGGGTGGGGCAAGCAACGATCTGCTTGCCAACTACGCCACGCAACCCGGCGTCCGCGACGAAATGATCGGCGCGGACGGTGGGGTGAAACCTGCGTGGCGTGATCTGATGGAGCATCTTGGCGGGCTGACCACCGAAGGGCTGGCCCACCGCTTTGCCCGTGGCGACCAGTATCTGAGCGATGCGGGCGTGTTCTATCGTCAGTATGACGACACGGTGTCGTCTGAACGCGAATGGCCGCTCAGCCACATTCCGGTGGTGTTGGGCGAAAGCGAATGGGCCGAGATCGGTGCAGGGCTGGTGCAGCGCGCCGACCTGCTGGAATACGTGATACGCGATTTCTACGGCGCCAACGATCTGGTCCGTTCGGGGCAGATCCCGGCGGCGCTGTTGGGGCAGAACCCTGCGTGGTTGCGCCCGATGATGGGCGTGCAGCCCAAATCCGAACCTTTCCTGAACTTCCTGTCGTTTGAGATCGGGCGCGGCCCCGATGGCAGATGGTGGGTGATCAGCGATATCGTGGAATCGCCTACGACCACCGGCTTTGCCATCGAAAACCGCGTGGCGCTGTCGCGGGTGTTTCCGAACTTTTTCAGCAATGCGCATGTGCACCGGATCGCAGGCTTCTTTCAGGCGATCCAGCAGCGCCTGTTCGATCTGAGGGGCAAGGGCACGGGACAGATTGCCATGCTCAGTCCCGGACCGATGAACCAGAACTATGCCGAACACGCCTATCTGGCGCGGTATCTGGGCCTGCTGCTGGTCGAGGGCGAGGACCTGATCGTGACCGACGGTCAGGCGATGGTGCGTACCGTCTCGGGGCCCAAACCGCTGAGCCTGCTGTGGAACCGTGTGCCGTCGGCGATGATCGACCCGCTGGAGCTGGAGGCGGGATCGCTGATCGGCACGCCCGGCCTGTTGGATGCGCTGCGCAGGCGCAATCTGCGGATGTTCAATGTCGAGGGCGCGGGAATACTGGAAACCCGCGCGCTGATGGCTTTTCTGCCCAAGATCGCGCGCAAGCGTCTGGGTCAGCCGCTGCTCATGCCCAACATCGCAACCTGGTGGTGCGGTCATGCCGCCGAGCGCGATCATGTGATCAAACATTGCGAACAGATGATGGTCGGCTCGGCCTTTTCCACCGTGCCGCTGATGGCGGATCCGGGCACCTTGGTCTTTGACGCCGACAAACAGGGCAGCTTTCCCGATCACGTGATGTCGCTGCTGCAAAGCTCGGGCCGCGAATTGGTTGGGCAGGAAACCGTGACCCTGTCGACGACGCCGGTCTATGAAAACAACCGGTTGGTGGCGCGGCCCATGGGTCTGCGGGTGTTTCTGGTGCGCACTGCGAACGGCTGGGAGATGATGCCCGGCGGCTATGCCCGTGTCAGCGGCGGCAACGACCCCAAGGCGATGGCGATGCAACGCGGTGGCAAGGTGGCCGACGTCTGGATCGTCTCGGACACGCCGGTGCCGCAAACCAGCCTGCTGACGCCCAAGCCCGACGCCCCGGCGCGTGCCTTTTCCGAAGGCGCATTGCCGTCACGCGCCGCCGACAACCTGTTCTGGGTGGGCCGCAACGTCGAGCGTGCGGAATTCAACGTGCGCCTGTTTCGCGCCTATTTTGCCCGCGTCAGTGACGGTATCAGCCCCGACGCGCCGATCCTGCACTATATCCGCAAGCATCTGCTGTTCGGCGTCACCCATGATGCGGCCACGATGGCAGAGCGGTTCGAAACGCCGCTTTATCAGGCGTTGCAGGCCGCGACCAAGATCGGCGACCGCTTTTCCCCAGACGGGATGAAGGCGCTGAAGGACATCGTGCAGAACGTCGACCGGCTGCACGGGATCAAGGTCGAGCCTGATGACATCCTGACTGAAAGCAGCCTGCTTTTGCGCAAGATCACCGGCTTTTCCGGGCTGGTGCATGAAAACATGTACCGCTCGCACGGGTGGCGGTTTCTCAGCCTTGGCATCTCGCTGGAACGTGCGGCAGGCATGGTGCGCGTGCTGCGCCAGCTTGGGCTGAAGGATGCGCCCGAAGGCGCGCTGAACCTCGCGCTTGAGCTGGGCGACAGCATCGTGTCGCACCGGGCGCGGTTCTCCGTGGTGGCGGACAACGCGTCGGTGTTTCACATGCTGGCGCTGGATGCGAACAACCCGCGCTCGGTGCGCTTTCACGTCACCCGCGCCAACCAGCAGATCAAGGAGCTTCCGGGGCAGACGGGCGGGGCGGTTCTGGGCGATGTGGCGCGGCGCATTTTGTTGCTGGAAACCCAGCTGGCAACCGTCACCACCGACCACTTGACGCCTGCGCTCTTCGACCAGATCGAGCGTGACCTTTGGGCGCTCTCCGACGCGCTGACCGAGACGTTTTTGGTGTGACGATGGAATATGATGATGGAATATGATATCCGCCTGACCCTGTCGCACACTTATCATTCCCCCGCCGGAAACGGGCGACACGTGGTGCGCGTGGTGCCGCGCGCGCTGGGCCAGCGCCAGCAGTTGACGGTGTCGATGCTGACCATCGCGCCAACCCCGTCCGAGCAGTTCGACAGCGTCGATTTCTTCGGCAACCAGACCACCACATTCGTACACGCGGATGTGCACAGCGAAATGGTGATCACGATGGCCTGCCGGATCGAAGTGCAGGCCCCCGCGCCGGTGCTGGATTTCCCGTTGGATGCGGGGCAACTGGCGGTCGAACTGGCGGATGTGCGCGAAATGGGCCCGCTGTCGCCGACGCATTTTCTGGGGCCCTCGCCACGGCTGGTCGCGGATACTGAAATCTCGGGTTTTGCCCATAGTATCCGGCGCGAAGGCGACAGCGTGGCCGACACCGTCATGCGTCTGGGCGAGGCGCTGCACGGCATCATGACCTTTGACGCCACGGCCACCACGGTGGATACCAATGCGGTCGATGCGTTTCGCCTCAAGCGCGGGGTGTGTCAGGATTATTCCCACGTCATGATCCTTGCGCTGCGATCTCTCGGCATCCCCGCAGGCTATGTCAGTGGCTATCTGCGGACATTACCGCCCAAGGGTGGCGTCCGTCTGGAAGGCGCCGACGCGATGCACGCATGGGTCAAGGCCTGGTGCGGTGCGTCGATGGGCTGGGTGGAATACGACCCCACCAACCGCTGCGTCGTGGGCACCGATCATATCGTCGTGGGATACGGCCGCGACTACGCCGACGTCAGCCCCGACATCGGCCATCTGCGGTCGGCGGGGAACCAGACGACGTCGCAGTCTGTTGATGTCAAAGTGGTGACATAGCCCTTCAGATTTCGTCAGCTTTGATGTGCTATCTGGTCGGTCTTGGTCGCGTCAAATGGCTTACGTTATACCGCGCCAGCCTTGAAAGAACGGAAAACACACGCAATGCGTATCTATGCCTGCCCCAATTGCAAAGCCACGGCTTACTTCTCGAACCAGCGGTGCATGTGCGGCAATACTTTGGTCTATGATCCTGAACGCGACGGGTTCGTCCCGAACGGCCAAACCTGTGCGAACCGTGCGCAGATCGGCTGCAACTGGGTGGCAGAGCAGGCCGATACCGGCCTGTGCCGGTCTTGTGCCATGACCGAAGTGGTGCCTGACATCGAACAGGGCGACAACCTGTCGTTGTGGGCGCGTGCAGAGGCGTCAAAGCGCTGGGTGATCGCGACGCTGGGCCGCTGGGGCTGGTTCACCGACGCTGACGAAGGGCCCAGCCCGCGGTTCCATCTGCTGTCCGAAGACACGGCACAGGGTCACACTCCGGTGATGATGGGCCACCAGAACGGGCTGGTCACCATCAACCTTGCCGAAGCCGATCCGATCGAGGAAGTCCGCCGCCGCGAAGCGCTGAGCGAGAGACTGCGCACCATGACCGCGCATTTTCGTCACGAGATCGCGCATTTCCTGTTTGAACGTCTCGCCGTCAGCGATCCTGAGTTCCTGACGAAGTTCACCGAAGTCTTTGGTGATCCTCAGGCAGATTACGGTGCCGCGCTGAAACGGCACTATGCCAAGGGCACGCCTGCCAATTGGAACAGCCGGTTCATCACGCCCTACGCCTCGGCCCACGCGCACGAGGACTGGGCCGAAACCTCCGCGCATGTGATGCACCTGACCGACATGCTGGACAGCGCGGTCGAGGCCGGGCTGATGTTGCCGACGCTGAACAATCTGAAATACGATGCCTATGCCGAAACCAGTGCCAAGGCGCTGATCGAAACGGCGGGGGCCTACGGTCTGGCGCTGAACCACGTGAACCGGTCCATCGGGCAGGACGACATCTATCCTTTCGTGCACAGCCCGACGGTTCAGGACAAGCTGCTCCGCGCGCATGGCTGGCTGCGCGGGTCGGGGGCCTAACCCAGCGGGTTAATCGCCACCAGATGGTTGTCATAGGCAAGCGGCGCGGATTGCAGCATCTGCGCGGTGGTGCCCGCACGGATCACGCGGCCCAGACCCGTGGTGGCAATCAGGCCCTGTTCAGCGGCGGCAACACCGCAAACGTCGGCCTCGGCCAGACGCCGCACCACTGCGCCGCTGGTCACATGGAAGACCTCCAGCGTGCCGCCACGGGGCGAGGTAATGGCGACCTGCGTGCCATCACCGGAAAAGGCGATGCTGCCCACATAGCCGTCCAGCGCCGAGGCATCGCCAAGCAGCCGCAAAGGCGCACCACGCCGGTGCAGGGCCACCAGCGGGGGCGTGTGTGCCACGTCGCCCTGCCACTGCATACCTACGGCCACCAGCCCGTCGCCACGCACCGCCAGATGACGGGTCGAGGCCTGTTGTTGGGCTGGTTCAACCACCTCCAACAATTCGCCAGTCTCGCAGAGATAGGTTATATTGGGCCGCATCGTGGGCAGGTTCAGCTTCAGCCGCCCGCTGTCGGGATGGGTGTCGATGCCCCCGTTGGCCACGACAAAGCCACCATCGGGCAGCAACTTGATATCATGCGGCCCGATCCCGCCCGATGCGAACTCTCCGACGCGGGAATAGCCGTTCTGGACATCCCACACGCCGATGCGCCCTGTGCCTGCGGCGTAGTCGTTCTCGGTTGTGAACAGGTACTGACCTGACCCGTCGAAACTGCCGTGCCCGTAGAAGTGCCGCCCCTTGGGGCTGTCCAGTTGCGCCAGCACGGACCCATCTCGGCAATCCAGCACCAGCGCAAACCGCCCCGGTCTACGGGCAAAGGCGACAGCGACAGGGCGTGTGGGGTGGGCGGCGGCGGCATGGCTATGGTCGGGCAGCGGGATGCGGAAACGCTCGGCGCCGTGACGATCAAGTCCGATCAGCACATAGCGCCCATCAGGCAGGCGCGCTGCGGACAGATAGGCGGGGTTGCCCGCGTCGGCCCATGTCGGCACAGGCGCAAGACCGGTGGCCAGAAGCCCTGCAAGGAATTGACGGCGATTGGCCACCTTAGTCTCCGTCGAGGGAATTAAAGCCCGCGCTGACGCCCAGTTGCGGCCCCAGCTTCATCGCCGACAGATCGCGGATGCTGTCGATGCTCTGTTGCAGCACCTCAAGTTTCAGACGGTTTTGTGGCTGATCGACAAGGCTGAAATCAGTCCCGCCGTCGATCTGGGCAATCTCGTCGGCACGGGCCAATGCGGTGCCAAATGCCGCGTCGATCTCGGCGGTCAACTCGGGGTCTTCCGACGCAAGCGCCTGCGCCAGTTGTTGCAGGCTGGATAGCGACACCACTACATTGTGCAGCGACCGGCCCGACCGGCGCATTTCGGCGCGGGTGGCGCGGGGGCTGTCATAGGTGCCCAAGGGGCGACCGATGCGGATGTCGGATGCGAACTCCAGCCCGGTTTGCAGCGCCTTGTACAGCTCCTGAAGCGCCTCTGTCTCCGATTGATACGTCGCATTCGTCGGATCGCGCAGCAGGTCGCTGTACCGGTCGTTCCAGTCCTGCACGGTGGCGCTGGCGGTGGCGTGCGCGTCATCCGCAAGGGCCTGAACCAGCGCGCAGCGTGCGTCGCTTGCGGCATAGGCCGGATCGAACAGCAGGAACTCCATCGCGTAAAACCCGCGACCGGCGACGGAGGCATCGGCGACCGCAGGTGCCGCGTCGCCCAGCAGAGTATTCAGCGCCTTGGGCGTGGCTCCGCGCGGATCTGGCCAGTACGCCAGCTTAAAGCCGCGATTGTCGACTTCGGTCGGGCCAAAGCGCAGATGCGACACCGCTTGCCAGGCGTCTGAAGCCTGCGCCCATTCCTCGATTGGTGCGCAATCCTCGGATGCGGCCAAGGCAGCGGTGCTGTCAGTCAGATGCGCAAGGTTCGGCAAGATGTGCTGGTCAAGTGCGGCGTCCACACGCCCGTCGGCAAATGCGGAAATCGGCAGCAGTGCAACAAGGATGGCAAGACGCATCACAGGCTCTCCAAATAGGACAAAAGGGCGTCGCGGTCGGGTTTGGGCATGTCTACGACGCGGTCACGGGCAGCTTGGGCTTCGCCGCCGTGCCACAAGATCGCCTCGAGCAGCGAGCGCGCGCGGCCATCGTGAAGGAACATCGTATGACCCGAGACTTGCTGGGTCAAACCAATGCCCCAAAGCGGCGGCGTGCGCCATTCGTTGCCGTCTGCCACCGCTTCGGGGCGGTTGTCGGCTAAACCGGGCCCCATGTCGTGCAGCAGCATATCGGTGTGCGGCCAGATCAGCTGAAAGCTCTGCTCGGGCTGGTCGTTCAGACGGTGCGTGACGAAAGACGGCTGATGGCAGCTCGCGCATCCGGTGTCGTGGAACACTTGCTTGCCACGCAACACCTGTGGGCCATCCACATTACGCCGCACCGGAACGCCCAGATTGCGCGAATAGAACACCACAAGGTCCAGCCCGTCCTGATCAATCTCGAACCCGCGTGCGTCGCCATCACCATGCGGTGCCGTACGGCAAGCATCCTGAATGGTCGAACATTCGCCAAAGGGATCGGGGAACAGCGGATTGGAAATGCCGATGTCACCGGCAAAGGCCCCGGCACTTTGCTCCATCACCGTGGGCGTGCCCGCCTTCAGGCCAAAGCGGCCCAGCATCGGGCGGTCAAACTCGGCAGACCACACGATGTTGGGCCGCCCCGAAATTCCGTCGCCGTCTGCATCGTCAGGGTCGGCCAGCGCCAGAATATCGGCGGCGGGGATCGCCTCGAGCAGGCCCAGCCCGATCATCTGCGGAGCCACGCGCGGCGACAGCATCGCGTGGCGGTGCATAGGTCCATAGCCCAGATCGGCAGCGGTATAGGTGGGATCGCGCAGCATCACCACTGTGCCATCGGCCAATGTGACGGGGCGCTCTTCGTAGTCGACCTGAAACCGGTATTCGGCGGGCAGGCCGGGCAGGGCGAAATCCTGCAACTGCGTGCCATAGGTCGGGTCGGGGGCGGTGCCCAGATAATCCTGAATGTCGGCAATACCCGCAGCCTCGTCGGGGATCGAGATGCGCAGAAAGATCGACACCGCGTTTTCGGCGCCTTCTTCGGGTGGATGGCCGCGCCCGTCCTTAATATGGCAGCGCTGGCAAGACCGTGCATTGTAAAGCGGGCCCAATCCGTCCGAGGCCAGTGTCGAAGACGGCGACGACACCCAGATCTTGCGAAAGAGGCCGTTGCCGACCTTGAACTCCAGTTCTTCCTCGAAGCCGATGTTGCCAGAAGGCTGCGAGAACGCGTCGGCGTTGGGCTTGACCCGCACGGTCGCGGCCCCGGCAGACAGGTCTTCGAACTGTTGCGGTTTGCTGAAATCCTGTGGCGCGGCCAGCACGGCTGAGATGCGCGCTGTCTCGGCATCCGTGCGCGGAATCACATCAAGATGTGGATCGTCCGAGACGGCGGAATAGCGGTCGGTCTGTGCGCCTGCTTGGGTCAGCATGACACCTACGAGACAGGCCGCGGCAAAGAGTGAACTTGTTTTCTTCATAAACCTGAGTAATATTGTCGGAAAACAGAGTCGTCCAGTCTTTAGTGACGGAAAACACACGGGTGTGACCATGATAGCTTCTCGCATTCAGCCTCTGTATGTCTTCGATACCGACCATGTGGAACCGGACCGGGCCACATTGGCGGCGCTGCGGATTGCCGCATGTGGATGTCGTGCGTCGGCGCGTCTTGAGGTGGAACAGGCCTGCGCGATGATTGATGCATCGCCGGACAAGGCTTTGCACACCTTGCTGGGCGCGCTGCCTGCAGCCTTTGGCCGTCCAACACGATTTTACCGGCTGGGAGAGGCCGAGCTTAGCTTTGACGAGCGGTGGGTGCTGGCGGCCATTGATGCAGCAAAGCGGGCGGACACCGACAGCCTCTATTTTCTGATCGCCCGCCGCGTTCCGGTCTATTTGCGCCGATGGGTCGCTTTTCTGGTGCGCAGCGTTGCAGCCACGTTTGATCGCAATATATCATATCCAAATATTTGAAGGAGATTTTCGATGGGACAACCTGTTACAGAAATCAGCACCAGCGCTCGTGAGGCGATCGCCGAAGCCTTGAACCAGGCCGTCGCCGAAACCGCAGTCGCCACGATGCTTGCGCAGAATTTTCACTGGAATGTCAAAGGCATGGCGTTCGGCCCGCTACATGCGCTGTTCCAGACCCTCTACGAAGACCACTTCGTCGCGCAGGACGATCTGGCCGAACGCATCCGCGCGCTGGACTGCCATGCCGAAGGCCAACTGGCGGGTATGCTGAAACGGTCAAAGATTTCCGAACATGACGGCCACCAGTCCGACAAGGAAATGATCAAGATCCTGCTCGACGCACAGGAACAACTGTCAGCCACGCTGTCGGGGCTTGAGCATGCGTCGGCCGAAAACGGCGATACGCTGACCGAGGATCTCGCGATCGAGCGAGGCCGTGCGCACGAAAAATTCGCATGGATGCTGCGCGCGCACCTGTCGTGATGCGCTAGGCGTCAGCCTTCGGGCAATTGCGGAACAGACGCGCCCTTGTTGCGGCACTTCTTTTCGTAGATCTCGGGCCAGGCCTTGAATTTGCCCATCTGCGCCTGTTGGGCCATGACCAGCTGCACGAACCCGTGCCGCTGGTCTTCCTTTTTCAGCGACTTGAACGTTTTTTTCTGCGGTTTGGTCATCGAACAGGCGATGCAGTGGCCCGCACGTTTGTATTTGCAGACGTCGATACAGGGGCTGGGCAGTTTGGCCATGGCGATGCTTATCCGTTGAGACGTGAAAAAGGGCGGGGCACAACGCACCCCGCCCGTCGATCGCGTGGACCGATTATTCGAACACGGCGCCCGGATTGTCCAGACTGTCCGAGCCTTCGAACGCGATCCCGTCGACGCCCAGTGCGGCGACCACACGTTCGATCGACCGCGTCTGGTCGATCAGCGCATTGACGCCGCCCATCACCAGGTCTTCACCCGCGGCGTTGCCTGCTTCCAGCATCTGGTCATAGGCAAAGCCTGCCTCGGCGGTGGTCTTGATCTGACCCAACTCGCGCATTGTGGTCGCAAGTTTCAGGCGCATTTCCGTATCCAGTGCTGCGTCGGCTTCGGTTACGAGGTCTGACAACGACGCGCCCGCAACGGTCGAGCCGTCAATGCGGGTATAGCTGCCAAGGTACACGTTCTGGATGCCCAGGCCGTCGTAGTAGTGGCTGTTGTGCGTGTTATCCGAAAAACAGTCGTGCTCTTCCTCGGGGTCGTTCAGCATCAGGCCCAGACGCATCCGCTCTCCCGCCTGCTCGCCGTAGGACAGGCTGCCCATGCCGGTCAGCATGGCCGAGATGCCCGCCCCTTCGTCCGCCATCACGATGGCACGCGCGTCGCCATCGTCCGCCCATTGCGCGGTCATCCATTCCAGATCGGAGACCAGCAGATCGGTGGCCGCTTTCAGATAGGCACCGCGCCGGTCGCAGTTGTCGTGGGTGCAGTCGTCGCCTGCCGCGTAGTCGGTCCAGGGGCGGTCGCCCGCGCCTGCTTCGGTGCCGTTCAGATCCTGCCCCCAAAGCAGGAATTCGATGGCGTGATAGCCCGTGGCCACGTTTGCCTCGACGCCGTCGGCTTCTTGCAGGGTGTCCGAAAGCAAGGAGGGCGTGATTTCGGTCGCGTCGATCTCGGTGCCCGACAGCATGAATGTGGGGTTGGCGATGACGTTCAGTGCGGCTGCCGCGTTCTCGTCTGTCGCACCTCCGTAGGTATTGTCCACATAGTCGATCAGCCCCTCGTCCAGCGGCCACGCGTTCACCTTGCCTTCCCAATCGTCGACGATGGGGTTGCCGAACCGGAACGCTTCGCTCTGCTGATAGGGCACGCGGGCGGCTTTCCATGCGGTGCGCGCGGCGACCAGGTTGGTCTGCGAAGGCTCGGCGATCAGGGCATATACGGCGGCTTGCAGCGTTTGCGCGGTGGTCAGGCTGTCGCCATAGGTCGCGGCGGCGATGTCGGCATAGGTTGTCAGCACATCGGCGCGGGTATCGGCGAACGACGCGGTGGCCGTAAGGCAAAGTGCGGTCGTCATGAACAGGCGTTTCATCATGGGTCCTTTGGGGTCGGGAATGTCTGGGTTCGTGGTGAACGGCCCACGGGAATGGGCGCGCTCTGGCGATACCTAAAAGTTGACTAAATCGCTCGGAATTGTCAATCCCGATTAAAACAGTTGGTTTCCGAAGTGCCTTCGTTAACCCCAATCACCCCCTCGCCTGTCACAGATCCTTGACCAGCCGCAGCGCATCGTAGATTGCCGCATGTGTGTTGCGCGCAGAGACCGCGTCGCCAATGCGAAAAAGCTGAAAGCTGCCTTCGGGATTGCGCACAACCTTCTGCGCCCGCCCGTCGATCAGCGCATCGTGGTCCACCTCACCACCATTGCGGCTGAGCGGTTTCAGATCGTGGTACAATTCGTCCAGCGGCAGCGTGCCGTAGTTCACCACCACCTGGTCATAATCGGCCTCGTGGGTGTGATCGCTGTAATCGGTGCCGATGGTCGCGGTCAGCACATTGCCGTTGCGGGTGACACCCAGCAGACGGCGGGCGACGGTCATGGTCACGTCCTTGTCTTGCAAGGACCGCATGTAGGGGACGAGATTCATGCCCATGATGTCGGGCGCAAAGGTGCGGTCGGGGGTCATCACCTCGACCTGCGATCCTGCGGCGGCGGCAATTTCGGCAGCTTGCAGGGCAGGGTGGTCGCCGCTTTCGTCATAGATCAGAATGCGGGCGGCGGGCTTGACGTCGCCTGCGATGATGTCCCACGCGCTGACCACATGGGAGGCGTCGGTGCCTGTCTCATACAGTTGGGTGTTGGGCATCCCGCCGGTGGCCACGATGACCACGTCGGGCGACAGGGCCGTGACGTCATCCACCTCGGCCCAGGTGTTGAACTGAAAAGTCACATCGCGGGCGGCGCATTGCGCCATGCGCCAGTCGATGATCCCGATCATCTCGCGGCGGCGCGGGCTGCGGGCGGTCAGGCGTATCTGTCCGCCGGGGTCGGGTTGCGCCTCGAACACGGTGACGTCGTGGCCGCGCGCAGCCGCCACCCGCGCCGCCTCGAGGCCTGCTGGACCTGCACCCACGATCACGATCTTGCGGCGGGTGTCGGCCACGGGAATGTCATGCGGCATCGTCAGCTCGCGCCCCGTGGCCGCGTTGTGGATGCACAGCGCTTCGCCCGCCTGATAAATCCGGTCGAGACAATAGGTGGCGCCGACGCAGGGGCGGATGTCTTCTTCGCGCCCCTCAACGATCTTGCGCACGATGTGCGGGTCGGCCATGTGGGCGCGGGTCATGCCGACCATGTCCAGCAATCCGGCCTCGATCGCATGGCGGGCGGTCGCCACATCGGGAATGCGCGCGGCGTGAAAGGTGGGCATGCCGGTGGCGCGGCGCACTTCGCCCGCGAAATCCAGATGCGGCGCGCTTTTCATGCCCTGCACCGGGATCACGTCGGTCATCGCGGGGTCGGTGTGGATGCGCCCGCGAATGACGTTCAGGAAATCCAGCTGACCGTCCGCTGCCAGTATCTTCGAAATCTCCAGCCCCTCGGCGGCGTCGATGCCGCCCTTTTGCGCTTCGTCCGCTGTGAAGCGGAAGCCCACGATGAAGTCATCGCCCACGCGCTTACGCACCGCCCCCAGCACCTCCATCGGAAACCGCATCCGGTTTTCCAGCGTATCGGCGCCGTAAGGCCCGGTTAGATCATTGGTCAGCGGCGACCAGAACTGATCAAGCAGGTGCCCGTAAACCTGCATTTCGATCCCGTCCATGCCCCCTGCCTGCATCCGTTCGGCGGCGTCGGCGAACTGGGTGATGATCCGCTCGATGTCCCAATCCTCGATCAGCTTGGGAAAGGCATGGTGCGCCGGTTCTCGGTGCCGCGAGGACGAGACAGACGGCAGCCAGTCGCCCTTGTTCCAGGTGGTGCGGCGGCCCAGGTGGGTCAGCTGGATCATCACCGCGCAACCGTGTTCGTGGCAGCCGTCGGTCAGCCTCCTGATCCACGGCACCACCTCGTCCTTGTAGGCCAGCACGTTGTTGAACACCGGCGGGCTGTCGCGCGAAACCGAAGCAGACCCCGCCGTCATCGCCAGCGCCACACCCGCCTTGGCACGCTCGGCGTGATAGGCGGCATAGCGGTCCTTGGGCATGCCGTCTTCGGGATAGGCTGGCTCGTGGCTGGTGGTCATGATCCGGTTTTTCAGGGTGAGGTTCTTCAGCTGGAAGGGCTGCAAAAGCGGATCTTTGGACATGACGGCTCCTTGTTGGTGGCGTGGCTGGTGTGTGCATCCTAGCGGCGAGCGCGGCACCGATGTGTCGCCCTGCGACGTTGATCTGTCAGCGCGCGACGCAACCGCAGCGTTTGTTTGAGGATGGCCAACCTAGCGGCTGCATGTCAATCGTCCGGCCTGCGCTGGACAAGGCAGGGGGCCGCGACTATCCCGACCGGGGTGTCATCCGCGCGCACCGCAATAGGGCCAAAAGCCACAAGAGGACCACGCCATGCTCGACAAGCGTCAGTTCTATATCGACGGCCAATGGGTCACGGCTTTGGCCGGCACCGACCGCTCGGTGATTGATCCCGCGACCGAAGAGCCCTTTGCCACCGTAACACTGGGCGGGCAGGCCGACACCAACTTTGCCGTCGCCGCCGCGCGTGCGGCCTTTCCCCACTGGCGCAAATCGACCAAGGCGCAGCGGCTGGATCTGATCCGCGCGATATTCGATGTCTACATGCGCCGCTCGGACGAGATGGGTGCCGTGATCAGCCGCGAGGTCGGCGCGCCGATTGAAATGTCGAAAATCCAGCAGGCGCGCACCAGCAGCTCGCATTTCACCGGGTTTATCGAGGCGCTGGACGCGTTCGATTTCGACCGCCCACTGCGCGCGGACACGCCGCACGACCGTATCTTGTATGAACCCATCGGTGTGGCCGCTCTGATCACGCCGTGGAACTGGCCGATGAAACAGATCGTGCTCAAGGTCATTCCGGCGCTGGCTTCGGGATGTACCGCGGTGTTGAAACCGTCGGAACAATCGCCGCTGTCCGCGATGCTTTTCGCTGAAATACTGCACGAGGCGGGCGTTCCTGCGGGCGTGTTCAACATGATCAACGGCGACGGGCAGGGCGTGGGCGCGCAACTGTCGGCGCACCCGGACGTGGACATGATCAGCTTTACCGGCTCGACCGACGCGGGCCGCGCGATCACGCGGGCGGGGGCGGATACGGTCAAGCGCGTGTGCCTCGAACTGGGCGGCAAGGGCGCGAACATGATCTTTGCCGACGCTGACGCCAATGCAGTGCAAAACGGGGTCACGCGCTGTTTCAACAACTCGGGGCAGTCGTGCAACGCCCCCAGCCGGATGCTGGTCGAGCGCGCGCGCTACGATCAGGCGGTGGCGCAGGCGCAAGAGGTGGCACAGGCGTTCACCGTGGGCGGCACGTTGGAAACCGCCCCGCACATCGGGCCGGTGGTCAACGCCGCGCAATATGACAAGGTTCAGGCGCTGATCGCCGCTGGCATCGACGAAGGTGCGCGTCTGATTGCGGGTGGCCTTGGCCGTCCAGAGGGGCTGACGCGCGGATATTTTGTGCGGCCCACGGTCTTTGCCGATTGCACGCCCGACATGGCGATCATGCGCACGGAAATCTTTGGCCCCGTGCTGTCGATGATGCCCTTCGACACCGAGGACGAGGCAATAGCCATCGCCAATGACACCGATTACGGGCTGACCAACTATGTCCAGACCGCCGACTCCGACCGCGCCATGCGCATCGCCCGCGAGGTGCGCTCGGGCATGGTCGAGATCAACGAACAGCGCCGCAGCACCGGTGCGCCCTTCGGCGGCATGAAGCAATCGGGCAATGGCCGCGAGGGCGGCATCTGGGGGCTGGAAGAGTTCCTCGAGGTGCGCGCGATCAGCGG
>JAGXHE010000032.1 GCA_024636445.1 Sulfitobacter sp. | reverse complement strand
GCGTCAGGTCCAGCAGCCATTCGCCGGGATAATCGACGATATCCACATGCACGGTGCGCGGGCCCTTTATGCCCGCAAGCAACCCTTTTGGCCGCACCCGCAGGCTGACCCGCAGCTCGGAAATGTGGCGCGTGCTGTCGGGCCAGTGTGCAGGATCGGCGGTCAGCGCGCCCAGATGGCTCTCGTAGTCAAAACGCGGGATTGTATCGTCAGGCTGCGGTTGCAGGAATGCGGCCTCGATGCGCCCTTCCGAGGCGGCCAGCAGATGCGGCATCCGGCCACGGTCCAGCAGGTTGGCGACCAGCGAGGTGATGAACACCGTCTTGCCCGACCGCGCAAGGCCGGTGACGCCAAGGCGCACGACCGGCTCGAAAAGTGTCTCGGACACCGTGTCCTGCACCGTCTCGACGCTGCGCCAGAGACTGTCGGCTATTGCTGATATGACCACTCGGGGGCCCCTTCGTATTCTTTGGCCGCCTTTGCGGCGGCCAGTCCTTTTGCAAACAAACCAAGCCTGTTGCAAACAACATAGGCAGTCCACCGCAGGCTTGCCAGTGGGGCTGCGTGGCGCTAGGGCATGCGCCATGCCCCGTTATGCGTTGAAAGTCGAATATCATGGTGCGCCATTCGTCGGATGGCAGCGGCAACCGGACCATCCAACGGTTCAGGGTGCGATCGAAGCTGCACTGGCCAAGCTGGAACCGCGCGCCCATAACATCGCCGCCGCAGGGCGTACCGATGCGGGCGTGCATGCGTTGGCGCAGGTGGCGCATTGCGATTTGGAGAAGGTCTGGGAGCCGTTCCGTCTGTCCGAGGCGATCAACTATCATCTCAAGCCTTTGCCGGTGGCAATCGTCGATTGCGCCGCTGTGAGCGATGACTGGCACGCACGGTTTTCGGCGCTGGGGCGGACATACAAGTTTCGCCTGCTGATGCGCCGTGCGCCTGCGACGCATCTTGAGGGGCTGGTCTGGCGGGTGAACCGCGATCTGGACCTGGATGCGATGCGCAAAGGGGCGGCACATCTGCTGGGCAATCACGATTTCACCACCTTCCGGTCGTCGATCTGTCAGGCGGAAAGCCCGGTCAAGACGCTGGACGCGCTGGATATGGTGCGCGTCGAGAGTGACTGGGGCCCGGAAGTGCACTTTACCTTGCGCGCGCGGTCGTTCCTGCACAATCAGGTGCGCAGCTTTGTCGGCACGCTGGAGCGGGTGGGCAGCGGCGGCTGGACGCCGGAAGACGTGCGCACGGCGCTGCAGGCGCGTGACCGGGCGGCCTGCGGGCCGGTCTGTCCGCCGCAGGGGTTGTATCTGGCAGGGGTGCAATATCCCGAAGGACCGTTCGGAGGTTAGCTGGCATTGGGGGGCGCTGCCCCCGGCGCTGCGCGCCTCCCCCGGAGTTTATTTGGCAAGATGAAGGATCAGGCCTGCGGCTTCGTCAGGCCTGCGGCTTGGGCAGGTCGAGCCAGAGCGGACCCTTGCGATAGCCACCACGGATCAGATGACCGGGTTTGCGCGCCTCGGGGAAGCGGTCGAGCCAGTCGCGATAGCGGTCGTTGGTGACGATGCGCGCGCCCTGATCGCGGGCGGCTTGCAGGATCAGCGAATCGGCGGGCGTGCCCTTGTCTACCACCATCACATGGCTTTCGGGCAGGTCCAACGCCACGGCAAAGTCTCGGTGATGCCAATACGCCCCTTGGAGCAGATGACCCGCGTTTGCATCGAATATGACGGCAGGCACGAGGCCCTGTGCCTGCAAGGTCGCGATCACTTCGCGCACGGGCGCAAGATCGGGGGTTTGGGTTTTCCAGTACATCACGTTGGAGCCGTCGAGGATGACGGGCGGGCCTGATGGCTGCGCTTGCGGCTTTTGTGCGCGCGGTTGCTGTAGCAGCAAGATCGCTGCGGCCACGGCCATGGGACCGGCCAACAGCAACAGGTCGGACCAACCGGGCACGGCAAAGGCGGCGACGACGCCGAGACATGAGATGAGCAGAAGAATGACAGGTGCGCGCATGGCGCTGTTTTAGCGCTGGATCATGACGCCGCCAAGGCCGGTTATGTCAGCGCGCGTCGGGGTGGCTGGCCAAGGCCAGCAGCCCGCCCGCAATCGCCCAATTCTTGACGAAGATGCTGATTTGCCACGGATCGTCAGGGATGAAATGAAAGACCGATGTGACGATGCAATAGGCCGCCAAGGCCAGCGCCATCAGGCTCAGCCGCGTCCCGAACCACAGTGCGAATGCCCCTGCGGCGCTGAACACCGTTGCGGGCCAGACCAGCAGGGCGGGCAGCCCCATGCCGCGCAGCAGGTCCATCGCGGGGATCGGGTCCATGATCTTTTGCGCAGCCCCAGCCGCAAAAAACGCGCCCAATAGGGCGCGTCCCAGACGCAGCGACCAGAGCCGGTAACCCGTCACGCCATTTCGGGTGTGAACGTCAGACTGACGCCGTTCAGGCAGTGGCGTTTGCCGGTGGGCTGGGGTCCGTCGTCAAAGATGTGACCCAAGTGGCTGCCGCAGCGGCTGCAGTGACATTCGGTGCGCACGTAGAACAGCAGCTTGCGGTCGTCTTTGGTGCCGATTGCGCCCGGAAGGCTGTCGTAGAAGCTGGGCCAGCCTGTACCGCTTTCGAATTTGGTTTCGGAAGCGTAGAGCGGCAGATCGCAGCCCTTGCAATGGAACACGCCTGCGCGGGTCTCGTCGTTCAGCGGGCTGGTGAAAGCGCGCTCGGTCTCTTCTTCGCGCATAACGGCGAATTCGGTATCGGTCAGCATCGCGCGCCATTCGGCTTCGGTGCGGGTGACTTCGAAACTGTCATCGGTCGTGGCGGCAAAGCCAGGACGTGCCAGGGCGACTGCGGCGGCGGAAGCTAAAAAATTTCGGCGTAACATAGGGTGATCCTTTCACTACTCAGGTAGGATTGAACGGGATCTTGTCAAAAAAATGAGTTGGCCGCATGCCTCGAGGTGCACACGACCAACCCGGTCGGAAAATACTGGTACTTACTTCGGAACAAGAACCGCATCGACGACGTGGATAACGCCATTCGATTGGTCTACGTCCGCAATGGTTACTCTTCCGACATTCCCGTTTTCATCATAAATATAGACGTTCTGGCCTTTTACCTGTGCCGAGATCGCATCACCCGACAGGGTCTCCATGTGGTAAAAACCATCGCTGGAGTTCTTGGCCATCCGCACGATGTTGGCGGCGGACAGATCACCCGAGACCACGTGGGCCGTCAGCACTTTGGTCAGCATGTCCTTGTTTTCCGGCATCAGCAGTGTCTCGACCGTGCCATCGGGCAGCTTTGCAAAGCCCGCATTGGTGGGGGCAAAGACGGTGAAGGGGCCGGGACCTTGCAGGGCGTCGACCAGTTCAGCGGCCTTGACGGCGGCAACCAGTGTGGTGTGGTCCGCAGAGTTCACCGCATTTTCGATGATGTTCTTGTCTTCGAACATCGGCGCACCACCCACTTCGGGGTTTGCGGCAAAGGCAGTTGTGGCAAGTGCAGTGCTGAACGCGAGAGCTGTGAGTGTCTTGATCGGTGTCATATCTTCATTCCTTCCAAAGTTGGTGCAGCGGCGTTTCCCCTGCTTGACCTGAGCCACGCAAAAACGCCGCGTGAAGTTTCACGCGGCGTTCATTAATTGCGAAATTATTTGGAAGCTCTTGATCGCAAAGCGTTTTACAGCGCCTGTTCGACCGCTGCCGCTGCCAGCACCGCACCTGTGGGCGCACCTGTGGGCGAGCCGCCGACAGGTTCATCGGACAGGGCCAGCGTCAGGCTGGTCGCCACGGCGCGCAGGTTCTCGGGCAGGGTTAGCTGCCATTCGCCGTCCAGTGGCACGACACCAAGCGACACAGGGGCCGCATCGGGTGCAATCGCCCAAAGCTCGGTGACGCGGCCTTCGGGTGGTGCCGATGTGCTACTGCGCACAAGGTTCAACAGACCTGTTTCCGGGGCCAAAGTCGCGGTCAGCACAAAGCTGCGCTGCTCGGGCGTCAGTTGAGCGGTATAGACCGGTCCGGGCGGTTGCAGACGGTCGGGCACGACCATCACAAATGCGATGACAGCGACAGCTGCGGCACCCAGTCCGATCCACAAGGGGCGCAACCAGCGCAGCGTGCTTGCGGGTTTGGCTCCGAACACCCGCGCCATCAATGCGCGGCGCGCAGCGGCAGAGGGCTGGACGGGCTCCAGATCTTCGGTCAGCGCCGACAGATCACGCTGCCATGCCACGACCTCGGCGGCAAAAGTGGCGTCATCCCGCATACGGCGCGCGGCACTTTCGGCCTCGTCCTGCTCGAGCAAGCTCAGAGCATATTCGGCGGCCAGTGCGCGATCTTCGTCTGTGAGTGTATCCCTGTCAGCCATCGGACATACACTCGCGCAACGCGATCAGACCACGGCGCAGCCAGGTGCGCATCGTGTTCAACGGTTGTTTGAATTCCGAGGCCAGTTCGGCATAGCTGCGGCCATCCAGATAGGCACCGCGCACAGCGGCGGCGCGGTCGGGGGGCAATGTGTCCATGCAGCCGGACAGCTTGCGTGCCGACGATGCGGCCACGACAAGTGCTTCGGGACCGGGAACAGGCGACGCCAAGGCGAGCGCCGGATCATCCACGTCCGAAGTGAACTTGCGTTTGCGCAAACGGTCGATCGCGGTGTTCCGCGCGATCGTGATCAACCACGTCATCGGGCTGTGCCCCGTGGTCTGATACCGTCCGGCATGCGTCCAGATTTTGATATAAGCGTCCTGCATTGCATCCTCTGCTGAGGCCTTGTTGGACAAGACACGCAGGCATACGGCAAGAAGTTTCGCTGAAGTGGCATCAAACAGATCTTCGAACGCCGCACGATCGCGTAGGGCACAACGAGATATCATATCTTCCAGATCGGAATGGTCCATAGCCCATACATGCCACAGCCGTCCGGCGTTTCAACAGTTAATCTTGATTGTGCACATGAAATCCACAAGGTGTGACGCGCGGACCTTTGCCAAAACCGCGAATTCCGAAAAACACAAGCACCACCGCAAGTTGACAAGTCAAAACAATCGGCTTCTAAATGTAAGTGGTGCAAGTTGTACCACTTGAGGTTGCATGCTGAACGTGTGACGGCTTAACGAATTACCGGATATTAAGATCCATGAAAGACAATGAAAACATCATCTCTCAATTCGATTTGCGTCAGTATCTGACCTATCGGTTGTCCAAGTTGCAAAACGCGCTGAACGCGCAAGCGGCGCAAACCCTGTCGGCGCACAGCGACATCACCCTGACCGAATGGCGCGTGCTTTTCATTTTGCGCAGTATGTCGACCGCAACCATGAGCATGATCGTACAGGAAAGCCGTCTGGACAAGGCGCAGATCAGCCGATCGATCAAGGCACTGGTCGAAAAGGGATATATCGCCTCCGTTCAGGATGAAAGCGACCAGCGTCGGCAACTGCTCAGCGCCACCGAAGAAGGACGCGCGCTGAAGGAAAAGATCCTGCCGATCATGATGCGCCGCCAGCAGGCGCTGACCGACGGGATGCCGCGCGCCGAGCTTGAGACGTTTTTCAAGGTGCTCGAACAGCTGGAAACAGTGGCTTTGCGCCGCGACTTTTAGATGGGCACGGGGCAGCCCCCCGTGCCGTCCTTGTCAGCCGCCGCCCAAGTCACCGCTTGAGGATGCCGGGCAGGTTCAGCCCATTTTCGCGCGCGCAGTCCAGCGCGATGTCGTATCCCGCATCGGCGTGGCGCATCACGCCCGTGGCGGGATCGTTCCACAGCACATTTGCGATGCGGCGGTCTGCGTCCTCGGTTCCGTCGCAGCAGATCACCATGCCCGAATGCTGGGAAAAGCCCATGCCAACCCCGCCACCGTGGTGCAGCGACACCCATGTGGCACCGCTGGCGACGTTCAGCATCGCGTTCAGCAAAGGCCAGTCGCTGACCGCGTCCGATCCGTCCTTCATCGCCTCGGTCTCGCGATTGGGCGACGCAACCGAGCCTGAATCGAGATGGTCCCGGCCGATGACAACGGGGGCCGACAACTCTCCGGTGCGCACCATTTCGTTGAACGCCAGCCCCAACTTGTCGCGCACGCCAAGCCCGACCCAGCAGATGCGTGCGGGCAGCCCCTGAAACGAGATGCGTTCGCGCGCCATGTCCAGCCAGTTGTGCAGATGCGGGTCGTCGATCAGCTCTTTGACCTTGGCGTCGGTCTTGTAGATGTCCTCGGGGTCGCCCGACAGCGCCACCCAGCGGAACGGGCCGATGCCACGGCAGAACAGCGGGCGGATATAGGCGGGCACAAAGCCCGGAAAGGCAAAGGCGTTCTCAAGCCCCTCTTCCTGTGCGACCTGCCGGATGTTGTTGCCATAATCCAATGTCGGCACGCCCGCGTTCCAGAAATCGACCATCGCCGCGACGTGGATCTTCATCGACGCGCGGGCGGCTTTCTCGACCGCCTTGGGGTCGCTTTCCTGCTTGGCGCGCCATTCGGCCACGGACCAGCCCTGCGGCAGATAGCCGTGTATCGGATCGTGGGCCGATGTCTGGTCGGTGACGATATTGGGGCGCACGCCGCGTGCGACCAGTTCGGCAAACACGTCGGCAGCGTTGCCGATCAGCCCGACGCTCTTGGCCTCGCCCGCCTTCGTCCATGCCTCGATCATCTCAAGCGCCTGATCCAGCGTGTGCGCCTTTTCATCAACGTAACGCGTGCGCAGGCGGAAATCGACGCGGGTCTCGTCACATTCCACCGCCAGACAGCAGGCCCCCGCCATCACCGCCGCCAAAGGCTGTGCGCCGCCCATGCCGCCCAGACCGCCCGTCAGTATCCAGCGTCCTTTCAGATCGCCGTCGTAGTGCTGGCGGCCCGCTTCCATGAAGGTCTCGTAGGTGCCCTGCACGATGCCTTGGGTGCCGATGTAGATCCACGAACCGGCGGTCATCTGGCCGTACATCGCCAGACCCTTTTTATCCAATTCGTTGAAATGGTCCCAATTGGCCCAATGCGGCACGAGGTTCGAGTTGGCGATCAACACGCGCGGCGCGTCCTTGTGGGTCTGGAACACGCCGACCGGTTTGCCCGATTGCACCAGCAACGTCTGGTTGTCCTCCAGCTCCTTCAGCGCGGCGACGATGGCGTCAAAATCCTCCCACGTGCGGGCGGCACGACCGATGCCGCCGTAGACGACCAGCTCGTGCGGGTTCTCGGCCACGTCGGGGTGCAGGTTGTTCATCAGCATCCGCATCGGCGCTTCGGTCAGCCAGCTTTTGGCAGTGATCGTGGTGCCGGTGTCGGGATAGACGTCGCGAAGGTTGTGGCGCGGATTGGTCATGATGTGCCTTTCAACTGGGGTATGTGGAGGGGTGTCATGCAAGTTCGCCGCGCACAAAGCCCGCAAGCTCGGCGTTCTCGATCAACTGTCCGTCCCGGACCAGTGCCGCCGCGGCCTCAAGGTCGGGCGCCATATAGCGGTCCTCGACCACTTCGGGCACCGACCTGCGCAGGGTGGCGATGACCGATTGCAATGTCGCACTGGTCTGCAAGGGTGCGCGAAATCCGATGCCTTGCGCGCCGCAGATCGCCTCGACACCAAGGATCACGTTCAGGTTGGTGTTCATCCGCGCCAGCCTGCGCGCGGCGTGGGCGGCCATGCTGACGTGGTCCTCCTGATTGGCAGAGGTCGGCGTGCTGTCGGTGGTGCAGGGATTGGCCAGATGCTTGTTTTCGCTCATCAACGCGGCGGTGGTGACTTCGGCGATCATCAGCCCCGAGTTCAGGCCCGGATCAGGCGTCAGGAACGGCGGCAGATCAAAGCTGAGATTCGGATCGACCATCAGCGCCACGCGGCGCTGGGCAATCGCGCCCAGCTCCGAGATTGCCACGGCGATCTGGTCGGCGGCAAAGCCTACGGGTTCGGCATGAAAATTCCCGCCAGACACGATCAAGCCGCCCTCAGGGTGGCTGTCATCGACCAGCACCAGCGGGTTGTCTGTCACGGCATTGGCCTCGATCTCCAGCGTGCGGGCGGCGGCATGCAGCAGGTCCATCGCCGCGCCGGTCACCTGCGGCTGGCATCGAATGCAGTACGGGTCTTGCACGCGGGCATCGCCATCGCGGTGGCTTTCGCGGATTTGCGAACCTTCCATCAGTGCGCGCTGCGCGCGGG
>JAGXHE010000031.1 GCA_024636445.1 Sulfitobacter sp. | reverse complement strand
TATGCGCTGCTCGTCGGATAAGGTGACTGTTTTGTGTCCTTTGCTCATACTCTCAAAATAGAGACCGCTGCGCCTGTGGCCATGCGGCGAAGTGAATCGCAGGCAGAAAAATCATCAGGGCAATTCAGGCGTGGGAGTATATTAAAAAAAAGGTGTTTTTTTCCGAAATCATGACACATCGGCCCGTTTGTTACAGCCAATCACGTAAAATTGGAATCAACGGGACGTCAGCGGCGGGCATGGGATAGGATTTAAGGTCATTTGGCCTGACCCATTTCAGCGCCTGGTTCTCTTTCGACATCGGTGTGCCGCCCCACTTCCGGCAGGCAAACAGCGGCATCAGCAGATGAAAATCATCATAGCTGTGGCTTGCAAAGGTCAGCGGCGCAAGACAGCTTTGCCAAGTCTCGATCCCCAGTTCCTCGTGCAATTCGCGGATCAGCGCCGCCTCGGGTGTTTCACCCGGTTCGACTTTTCCGCCAGGAAACTCCCATAGTCCTGCCATCGACTTGCCTTCGGGACGTTGTGCCAACAGCACGCGCCCGTCCACGTCGATCAGGGCGACGGCAGAGACCAGAACGACCTTCATCTTACGAACGGTAGTCGGCGTTGATGTCGATATAGGCGTGGGTCAGATCGCAGGTCCAGACCGTCGCCGCGGCCTCTCCCAGACCGAGATCGACTGAAATGTTGATCTCGTCACCTTTCATATGCGCAGCTGCGTCTGATTCGGAATACGACGGGCTGACCCAGCCGTTTTCCGCCACGACCACATCGCCAAAGCGGATGCTCAGCAGATCGCGATCAGCCGGTGCGCCGGATTTGCCGATTGCCATGACGACGCGGCCCCAGTTGGGGTCCTGGCCTGCGATCGCGGTTTTCACCAGAGGTGAATTGGCGATGGCCATTGCGTGGATCTTGGCGTTAACGGCTGTATCGGCTCCGCTTACGGTGATCTCGACGAATTTGGTCGCCCCTTCGCCATCGCGGACAACCTGAAACGCCAGATCTTGCATCAACGTGTAGACGGCATCGGCAAAGGTCGAATCGCCGGTCACATCCACGCCCGATGCGCCCGTCGCCGCCATCAGCAAGCTGTCCGAGGTCGAGGTGTCGCTATCGACCGTGATGCAGTTGAACGTGTAGTCCGATGCGCTGGAAACGATGGCCTGCAGGTTGTCCTGCGCGATCTTGGCGTCGGTAAAGATATAGACCAGCATTGTCGCCATATCGGGTGCGATCATGCCGGACCCTTTGGCGATGCCTGCGATGGTGATGGTCTTGCCGCCGACTTCGACAGTTTGAACAGCACCTTTGGGGTAGGTGTCCGTGGTCATGATGGCGCGGGCTGCATCGGCAATGCCGCCTGCGTCCTGTGCGGCGTCCAACTCGCCCAGTTTGGCGATGATGCGGTCATGGGGTAGCGGCTCGCCGATGACCCCTGTGGACGAGGTAAAGACGCGCTCGGGCGGCACGCCGCAGGTGGTCGCGACCGCCTCTGCGATGGCCGCAACCGACTCGACGCCATGCTTGCCGGTAAAGGCGTTGGCGTTGCCGGAGTTCACGAGGATAGCAGCGCCGCTGTAGGGATCGAGGCCCACCTTGTTCTGGCAGTCCAGCACCGGCGCCGACCGCGTCGACGAGCGTGTGAACACGCCCGCTACAGCGGTGCCCGGCACCAGTTTGGCCAGCATCAGATCAGTGCGCCCGGCGTAGCGGACGCCTGCGGCAACAGTGGCAAAAGTCACACCGTCCACCACCGGCAGATCGGGAAAGCGTTCAGGCGCCAGCGGGGAAAGTGCGATTTTGCCAGCCATCGTTATTCGCCCAGCGTCAGAGTGCTGAGGACCGAAGGATCGATACCGTCAGCACCCGAGCGGTCTACTTCGGCGTCCGCCACCAGCGCTTCAACGGCGGCTGCGACGGCTTCCGAGCGCACTTGCTGCTCGAGATCGGCGCGGACCTCTTCCATCGCGGGCGCTTCGGCGTTGCGCATTTCGTTCAGCTTGATCACGTGCCAGCCGAACTGCGTCTGCACCGGATCGGAAATCGCGCCTGCTTCCATTGATGCCACGGCGGTTTCAAATTCGGGCACCATTGCACCTGCACCGAACCAACCCAGCGAACCGCCGCCGGGGCCAGATGGACCGGTGGATTTTTCACGTGCGGTGGCCGCGAAATCGGCGCCGCCGCGGAGCTCTTCAACGATGGCTTTGGCTTCGTCTTCGGTTTCGACGAGAATGTGGCTGGCGTTGTATTCGGTGGTCGGCTCTGCGTTGGCATAGCTCGCATCATAGGCGGCTTGCAGTGCTTCGTTGGTCACGGCTGTGGCCAGGATCTTCTCGATCGCTTCGCCCGCGATCAGCGAACGGCGCTCGTTGTCCAACGACAATTCGACACGCTTGGGCAGATCGCCTTCGTAGCTTTGCTCAAGCGCTGTCTGCTGCACAAGCTGGTCGAGAATACCGGGGAACAGCACTTCGTCGGGCAGTTGTTGGTATTGTTCGGGCAGGGTCGCCTTGGCCACCAGCATGTGACCCAAGGTGATGTCGATGCCGTCGACAGTGGCCATCACGGTGGACAGTTCGGGTGTTTCGTTCTGCGCGTGCAGCGGCTGGGACAAAGTCAGGGCGACCGCAACGGCGGGTAGAATGGCAAAGCGTTTAAGCATGGATAGGTCCTGTTCAGTTGCTGCCGCGCTCTATACGACCCCTCGTGGCCGGACGCGACATTGACACGGTTTCATGTGACCCTTACATCGCCCTATGGGCGCGGCCAGGATCGGCTTGACCCTGTATCTATGGGCTGCACGTGGCGCCGACAAGCAGATGCTGCGCAACCTGACACAAGATCGGCTGGAGAACGCATGCTCGGTATCGGAACAATCGCCAAAAAGGTCTTTGGCACCCCCAATGATCGCCTGATCAAAACGGTGCGACCGCTGGTCGAGCAGATCAACGCCTTGGAGCCCGAATTCGGGGCGCTGAGCGACGAGGGTCTGAAGGACAAGACAGAGGCGCTGCGCAAGCGCGCACTGGAAGGCGAAAGCCTGGACGATCTGCTGCCCGAAGCCTTTGCCAACTGCCGCGAAGCTGCGCGCCGTGCACTGGGCCTGCGTGCATTCGACACCCAGCTGATGGGCGCGATCTTCATGCACCGCGGCAATATCGCCGAACAAAAGACCGGCGAGGGCAAAACCCTGACCGCGACATTTGCCGCCTATCTGAACGCTCTGACGGGCAAGGGCGTGCACGTGGTTACCGTCAACGAGTATCTCGCCAAGCGTGACGCCGAATGGATGGGCAAAGTGTTTGCGCATCTTGGTCTGACCACTGGCGTTGCCTGGAGCGGGATGGGCGAAAACAACAAGCGCGCGGCCTATGCCAGTGACGTGACCTATGCCACCAACAACGAGCTTGGGTTCGACTATCTGCGCGACAATATGAAGAGCGAACTGAACCAGATGGTTCAACGCGGTCACAATTTCGCGATTGTGGACGAAGTCGACAGTATCCTGATCGACGAAGCGCGCACGCCGCTGATCATCTCGGGTCCGTTGGACGACCGCTCTGAATTGTACCAGACCATCGACGCAGTGATCCCGCTGCTGGACGAAACCCACTACACGCTCGACGAGAAAACCCGCAACGTGTCCTTTACCGAAGAGGGCAACGAGTTTCTCGAGCAGCAATTGCTGGAGCGCGGTCTGATCGAAGAGGGCATGACCCTGTACGATCCCGAAAGCACGTCGATCGTGCACCATGTCAACCAGGGCCTGCGGGCACACAAGCTGTTCAAAAAGGACAAAGACTACATCGTGCGTGACGATGAAGTCGTGCTGATCGACGAATTCACCGGTCGGATGATGTCGGGCCGTCGTCTGTCCGAAGGTCTGCACCAGGCGATCGAAGCCAAGGAAGGCGTCAAGATCCAGCCCGAGAACGTGACACTGGCAAGCGTGACATTCCAAAACTATTTCCGCCTGTACAACAAGCTGGCGGGCATGACCGGCACGGCCCTGACCGAAGCCGACGAATTCAACGAGATTTACGGTCTGGGCGTGATCGAAGTGCCGACCAACCGCGCGATTGCGCGTCTTGACGAAGACGACCGGGTCTACCGCACCGGCACAGAGAAATACGTGGCGATGATTGAAGAGATCAAAAAGGCCCACGAATTAGGCCAGCCTGTGCTGGTCGGCACCACGTCGATTGATAAATCGGAAATGTTCAGCGCGATGCTGACCGAAAAGGGCATCCAGCACAACGTTCTGAACGCGCGCCAGCACGAGCAGGAAGCGCAGATTATCGCTGATGCGGGCAAATTCGGTGCGGTGACCATCGCCACCAACATGGCCGGACGCGGCACCGATATCCAGTTGGGCGGCAACGTCGATCTGAAGGTGCTCGAGGCGCTGACAGCCGACCCCGAGGCGGACCCGGAAGCGATCCGCACCCGGATTGAGGCCGAGCACGAAGGCGAAAAGCAAAAGGTGCTGGGCGCGGGCGGTCTGTTTGTTCTGGCATCGGAACGCCACGAAAGCCGTCGCATCGACAACCAGTTGCGCGGGCGGTCGGGCCGTCAGGGCGATCCGGGGCGCACGTCATTCTACCTGTCGCTCGAAGATGACCTGATGCGTATTTTCGGCTCGGACCGTCTGGACAAGGTTCTCAAGACCCTTGGCATGGAAGAAGGCGAAGCGATCATTCACCCGTGGGTGAACAAGTCGCTGGAGCGCGCGCAGGCCAAGGTCGAAGGCCGCAACTTTGACATGCGCAAGCAGTTGCTGAAATTTGACGATGTGATGAACGATCAGCGCAAGGTGGTATTCAGCCAGCGCCGCGACATCATGGAGGCCGAAGACCTGTCGGAGATCACATCCGACATGCGCGAGCAGGTGATCGACGATCTGATTGACGAACACATGCCGCAGGGCACCTATGCCGACCAGTGGAACACAGAAGGGCTTCATGCCGCTGTGGTCGAAACCCTTGGCGTCGACGTGCCTGTGGTGGCATGGGCCGACGAAGACGGCGTGGACGACGAACAGGTCCGCGAACGTCTGATCGAGGCCACCGACAAGCTGATGGCGCAAAAGCTGGAACAATTCGGGCCTGAAAACATGCGCCTGATCGAAAAGCAGATCCTGCTGCAGGCCATCGACGGCAAATGGCGCGAACACCTGCTGACGCTTGATCACCTGCGGTCGGTCGTGGGTTTCCGCGGCTATGCGCAGCGCGATCCGTTGAACGAATACAAGAACGAAGCGTTCCAGCTGTTCGAAGTGATGCTGGACAGCCTGCGCGAAGACGTGACCCAGAAGCTCGCGCAAATCCGTCCGATGTCGGAGGAAGAGCGCGCCGAAATGCTGGCTCAGGCTGCGACGCAACAGGCCGAACTGCAAAAGGCAGCACAGCAGGCGCAGGACGCGCAGACACCCGCGCCCTCTGCCGAAGCGGTTGCCGAAGGCTTTGACGAGAACGATCCGACCACATGGGGCAATCCAGGCCGGAACGAGCCGTGTCCTTGTGGTTCGGGCAAGAAGTTCAAGCATTGCCACGGGCGTATGGACTGACACATCCCACATTGCGCGCGTCACATTGGCGCCGCAATGACTCCCCGGCCGGGCCATAACTCGGCCCGGTTTGACTGCCAGAAACGATCTGAACCCAAAAGGTATGAGGGAAAAGATCGATGGCCTATTTCAAAAAGATCGCGACTGCAGGTGGCACGCTGATTTGTGCTGTCGGTATTGGATTTATCATGCAAAGCGGCGAAACCGCCGATCAGCGCTACGGGTCAGGCAAGCCTGCTGCCACACCCGCGTCGGCGGATTCTGCCGATCCAGTCGAGGCCGATACATCGGCGCTGGATGGGCCGGTTCTGGATGTACAGGACATCACGCTGACATCCGCGCTGGAACAGGACAGGTTGGAACCGCAAGAAACCGTTGTTGCATCGGCGTCTCCAGACACGCTTGGTGCGCCCGATACCAGCGATAAGCCGCCAAGCCAGTCTTGTGGCGTGTCGGTCACGGCCACGCCTTCGGGCCTTGGGCTGGTCGATCTGCTGGTGGCGGCTCCGTGCTATCCCAACGAACGTCTGACTGTACATCACAGCGGTCTGAAGGTGACCGAGACGACCGATATTGAGGGTAATCTGGACCTGTCCATGCCCGCGCTCGTCGATCCGGCGGTGATCATCGTGGCCTTCGCAAATGGTGATGGGGCCGTGGCGCAGACGGAGGTTCCCGGCCTGAATGAGTTCGACCGCGTCGGGCTGCAATGGAAGGGCGCCGCCGGATTCGAAGTGCATGCCCGCGAATTCGGTGCGCTTTATGGCAGCCAGCGCGACATCTGGGCCGGTGCGCCCGGCGATCCGGTGCAGGCGCTCAGCGGTGAGGGTGGATTTCTGATCCGATTGGGTGACGAGACTGCACCCGATGCGATGATGGCCGATATCTACACCTATCCCTCGGGCGCTTCGCGTCACAAAGGCGTCGTTGATCTGAGCGTCGAGGCCGAAGTCAGCCTGTTCAACTGCGGTCTGGAGATTGAGGCACAATCGCTGGAAATGCGGGATGATGGCGTCGTTAACCGTGAATTGACCATGGCAGTGCCCGGCTGCGACACCATCGGTAGCTTTCTGGTATTGAACAATCTCATCGAAGACCTGACAGTCGCGCAAAAGTAATTCGCGTAACGGGGTTTCATCATGGGTTTGAAACGTGCGGCGGCCTTCGCCGCACTTTTCCTTTTCGGCGGATCGTTCTCTGCATCTGCGCAGGACGTCACGCTGACTTCGCGCGATGGCGGGGTCGAGCTGAGCGGGACCCTGCTGGGTTTCGACGGCGAGTTCTACCGGCTTCAGACCGAATACGGCGAATTGACCGTGGACAGTTCCGGCGTGCTTTGTGATGGCCCCGCGTGCCCCAACCTTCAGGATTATGTGGCCGAGTTGGCCTTGGCCGGATCGACGACCATGGGCGCTGTGCTGATGCCCGCGCTGGTCGAAGGGTTCGCGCAGCGCGAGGGTTACGAGGCCACGCGCGAGGATGCGGACCAGAGCCGGTTTACCTATCTTCTGACCAACATTGAAACAGGCAAGCTGGCCGCGCGCTTTCGGTTTCGCGTGACCACCACCGACGAAGGGTTTGCCGATTTGCTGGCCAACGAGGCCGACATCGTGATGGCCCTGCGCGAAATACACCCCGGAGAGCGTCAGCGCGCGCGCGAGGCGGGGATGGGCGATATGACAGGCCTGCACCGCAGCCGCGTTCTGGCTCTGGATGCGGTGGTACCCGTGGTTGCGCCGGGCAATCCGGTGCGCAGTATCTCACCGCTGGATCTGGCGCGGGTGTTTGCAGGACAGGTGACGAATTGGCAGGATCTGGGCGGTGTGGACGCCCCGATTTCCTTGCATCTGCCAGGTGCCGGTACGGGGTTGGGGCAGGCGGTGGCCGATCAGGTGATGAAGCCCGTGCGGTTGGAGTTTGCCGATTACATCGTGCGGCATCCGCTGGGAGCGGCTCTGGCCGAGGCCGTTGAGGATGATCCGTTCGCCTTGGGGATTTCCAGCTACGCCGAGGTGGCCAATACGGTGCCGCTGGTCCTGACCGGTGATTGCGGTTTCGCGCTCGAAGCTGGTCGGCAGACCATCAAGACCGAAGATTATCCTCTGACCGCGCCGATGTTTTTGTACCTGCCCGCGCGGCGTCTGCCGACGATTGCGCGGGAATTTCTGGCCTTTACCCGTGGACCGACCGCGCAGGTGGTGATCCGTCGTGCGGGTTTTGTCGATCAGTCGCCCGAAGAGGTCCCTATCGACATGCAGGGCAACCGCTTTGCCAATGCCATCAGCACCGCAGGCCCCGAGGTTCCGTTGGCAGAGTTGCAGCGCATGGTGCGCACGCTGGACGGCATGGCGCGTCTGACAACCTCGTTCCGGTTCGAGGCCGGGTCGATCCGGCTGGACGCACAATCGCGCAGCAACGTGCAGCAACTGGCCCGCGCCATGGAGGTCGGCACCTATGATGCGCGGCGTATTCTGTTCGTCGGCTTCAGCGACGGTGACGGGCCATCTGGCGCCAACCGACACATATCGCTGCGCCGTGCAGATGCGGTGCGCCGCGCAATCACCCAAGCCGCGCAGACCGAAGACACCAGGCGCGTGACGCTCGACGTCGATGCCTTTGGCGAGGCGCTGCCGATGGCATGTGACGACAGCGCATGGGGCAGGCAGGCCAACCGCCGCGTCGAGGTTTGGGTGCGCTAGAGCGTTCCGACTTAATCCTGCAAAATCCGACGCTGCCTGAAATCATGGATTTCAACGCGTCAGCTGATACCCAACGTCTCGTGTAAAGTCGAAATGCGCTAGAGATACCCCTCTGATTTAAAGCTCAGTTCATGGGATTTTCCGACGATCAGATGATCGTGCAAGGACAGACCCAACGCGACGCAGGCCGCTTCGACCTGTTGCGTCATGGATATGTCCGACTGGCTGGGCGTGGGGTCACCCGAGGGGTGATTGTGCACCAGAATCAGCGCCGAGGCATTCAGCTCAAGCGCGCGTTTGGCGACTTCGCGCGGGTAGACCGGTACGTGATCAACGGTGCCTTTGGCCTGTTCCTCGTCCGCGATCAGAACGTTCTTTCGATCCAGATAGAGCACACGGAATTGTTCGGTTTCGCGGTGGGCCATCGTGGTATGGCAATAGTCGATAAGCGCGTCCCAACTGGAAATCGCATGTTGGTTCAATACCTTGGCGCGCGCCATGCGGTGGGCGGCTGCCTCGACGATCTTTAGCTCGACAATCACGGCGTCGCCCACGCCGTTGACCTCGCGCAGGCGGGGCTCGGGGGCGGTGACCACGCGATTAAAGTCGCCGAATTTCTCCATCAGTGCATGTGCCAGCGGTTTTACGTCGCGCCGGGGGATCGCGCGGAACAAGACCAGTTCCAGCATTTCGTAATCGGGCATGGCCTGCGCGCCACCGGCCATGAACCGCGCGCGCAACCGGGCGCGGTGGTCTGCAATATACGAAGGACGCGGCCCCGCAGGCAGCGGCGCGGGCGTCGCCTCGTCAAAGTCGAATAGTAGGGGGTGTTCGGCGAAGCTGGACATTCGTGCAGCTTGCATCAGACGTGGTTACCGGACGGTTAACACGACATGTGAGGCAGGGTGACCCTGCCTCACAGTATTCAGCCCTTCATCGAATCCCAGAAGGACTTGACCGAGGAGAAAAAGCTGCTGGATTCGGGATTGTTCTCTTCCGAGAGATCCTCGAATTCGCGCAGCAGGTCTTTTTGACGACTGGTCAGGTTCACAGGGGTCTCGACCGCCAGTTCGATGAACATATCGCCGGGCGCACCGCCACGCAGAGTGGGCATCCCTTTGCTGCGCAGTCGCATCTGACGACCCGATTGTGACCCTGCAGGGATTTGCACGCGGCCACGGCCGCCGTCGATGGTCGGCACCTCGATGCTGCCGCCCAAGGCTGCTGTGCCCATGCTGACCGGAACGCGGCAATACAGGTTGTTGCCGTCACGTTCGAACAGCTTGTGCTCTGTCACCTCGATGAAGATGTAGAGATCGCCCGTGGGGCCGCCGCGCATGCCTGCTTCGCCTTCGCCAGCGAGACGGATGCGGGTGCCGGTTTCGACGCCTGCGGGGATGTTCACCGACAGGGCGCGGTCTTTTTCGATGCGGCCTGCGCCCTGACAGGCACTGCACGGGTTCTTGATGATCTGACCCATGCCGGAACATGTGGGGCAGGTGCGTTCGACGGTAAAGAAACCCTGCTGCGCGCGGACCTTGCCCATGCCCGAACAGGTCGGGCAGGTGGTGGGTTCGGCACCGCTTTCGGCACCGGTGCCGTTGCAGACGGTGCAGGCCACCGAGGTGGGGACGTTGATGGTTTTCTGCAGTCCTGCAAAGGCATCTTCCAGCGAGATGCGGAGATTGTACCGCAGGTCAGAGCCGCGCGCCGCACGACGTCCGCCGCCACCGCGCTGGCCACCCATGAAGTCACCAAAGAGGTCGTCAAAGACGTCGGAAAAGGCCGAGCCAAAGTCGCCCTGCCCGCCGCCACCGCCAAAGCCGCCACCGGGACGTCCACCGCCCCCCATGCCACCGTCGAATGCGGCGTGGCCGTAGCGATCATAGGCGGCCTTTTTATTGGCGTCCTTGAGAACCTCATAGGCCTCGTTGGCCTCTTTGAATTTCGATTCGGCGTCGGGATTGTCGGCGTTGCGGTCGGGGTGCAACTCCTTGGCCTTGGTCCGATAGCCTTTTTTGATCTCGTCTGCAGACGCGCCTTTTGCGACCCCAAGGACGTCGTAATAATCACGTTTTGCCATGTGTCATGTCCTTGTCTGGAACGTCGAGGGCCGGCCCGGAGATCGGACCGGCCCTCTGAGTGGTTCCGTAAGTGAGCTTACGCGCGCTTGTCGTCGTCGAGATCTTCGAATTCGGCATCGACGATATCGTCATTGTCGTTGCGCGGCTCGTCCGCAGCGTGCGGCGCATCTTCGCCTTCGTCCTGGGCGGCCTTGTAGATTGCCTCACCCAGCTTCATGGCGGCTTCGGTCACGTTCTGGATGCCCGATTTGATCTTGTCGACGTTGTCGGTTTCCAGTTCGTCCTTCAGCGCGGCGATGGCCAGCTCGATCGCTTCGACCGTGGTCGGATCGACCTTGTCCGAATGCTCTTCCACAGACTTTTCGGTCGAATGGATCAGGCTTTCGGCCTGGTTTTTCGCTTCGATCAGGCTGCGGCGCTCTTTGTCCGATTCTGCGTTCTCTTCCGCATCCTTGACCATTTTCTCGATGTCCGCATCGGACAGACCGCCCGACGCCTGGATCGTGATCTTTTGCTCTTTGCCGGTGCCTTTGTCCAAAGCGCCGACCGACACGATGCCGTTGGCATCGATGTCGAAGGTCACTTCGATCTGGGGCATGCCGCGCGGAGCAGGCGGGATGTTTTCAAGGTTGAAGGCACCAAGAATCTTGTTGTCGGATGCCATTTCACGTTCGCCCTGGAAACACCGGATGGTCACGGCGTTCTGGTTGTCTTCGGCGGTCGAGAAGATCTGCGACTTTTTCGTTGGGATCGTGGTGTTGCGGTCGATCAGACGGGTGAACACGCCACCCAGCGTTTCGATGCCAAGGCTCAGCGGTGTCACGTCCAGCAGAACCACGTCCTTGACGTCGCCCTGAAGAACACCGGCCTGAATGGCGGCGCCAAGAGCCACGACTTCGTCAGGGTTCACACCCTTGTGCGGCTCTTTGCCGAAGAATTTGGTCACTTCTTCGATCACACGAGGCATACGGGTCATGCCGCCGACCAGAACGACTTCGTCGATGTCGGATGCCGACAGGCCCGCGTCTTTCAACGCCGCGGCGCAAGGCTTCATCGATGCTTTGATCAGGTCACCGACCAGCGATTCCAGTTTGGCACGGGTCAGTTTCATGACCATGTGCAGCGGCTGACCGTTCGAGCCCATCGAGATGAACGGCTGGTTGATCTCGGTTTGCGACGAGGACGACAGTTCGATCTTGGCTTTTTCGGCAGCTTCTTTCAGACGCTGCAAGGCCATCTTGTCCAGAGTCAGATCGACGTTGTGTTCTTTTTTGAACTCGCCTGCCAGGTAGTTGACGATGCGCATGTCAAAGTCTTCACCACCCAGGAAGGTGTCGCCGTTGGTCGATTTGACTTCGAACAGACCGTCGTCGATTTCCAGAATGGTCACGTCGAATGTACCGCCGCCAAGGTCATAGACCGCGATGGTTTGTGTGTTCTCTTTGTCCAGACCATAGGCCAGCGCGGCAGCTGTCGGTTCGTTGATGATCCGCAGCACTTCCAGACCGGCGATCTTGCCTGCGTCCTTGGTGGCCTGACGCTGGGCGTCGTTGAAATATGCCGGAACGGTGATGACCGCCTGGGTCACTTCTTCACCGAGGTACGATTCGGCGGTCTCTTTCATCTTGCCCAGAATGAAGGCCGAGATCTGGCTGGGCGAATATTTTTCACCTTTGGCCTGAACCCATGCGTCGCCATTGCCGCCGTCGATGACGGTGAACGGCAGGTTCTTTTTATCCTTGGCCAGATCCGCGTCGTCATTGCGACGGCCGATCAGGCGCTTGACGCCAAAGATTGTGTTGTCGGGGTTGGTTACGGCCTGCCGTTTGGCTGGCTGTCCGACGAGACGCTCTTCATCTGTGAACGCAACGATGGATGGCGTTGTGCGCGCACCTTCGGCGTTTTCGATGACGCGTGGTTGGCTGCCGTCCATGATGGCGATGCAGCTGTTGGTGGTTCCAAGGTCAATACCGATGACTTTAGCCATATTTTCGATCCCTTTTTCTACTCAAGGCGATGACACGAGGCGTGGGCCCGTTTCGGCACCCTAGCCCCGAATGATATGTCACGAAGCGAAGTGCCCGTGCGGTTCGAAGGGTATATAAGGAGCGCAAAAGCACCCTGCAACCGGTCTTGGGGCGGCTTTAACGTGAATTTTTATGGTTTGGTGCTGATATGACGAAGTTGATCCTGCGGGATGTTGAAATTTACAAAGGTTTTCTGGACCGCGCAGCGCAGACAGAAGTGCTGGACGCGGTGCGCAGCGTGGTGGCCGCAGCGCCGCTTTTTCAGCCTGATACGCCCTATGGCAAGCCGATGTCGGTACGTATGACCTCTGCGGGGCGCTATGGGTGGTTTTCGGATCGCAGCGGCTATCGCTATGCCGAACGGCACCCCAGCGGCACGGAATGGCCGCCGGTACCGCAGCCGGTGCTGGATATCTGGGACACTCTGACGAGATTACAGCGGCAGCCCGATTGCTGTCTGGTCAACTTCTACGGCGAAGGCGCGCGCATGGGTTTGCACCAGGATCGCGACGAGGCGGATTATTCATGGCCGGTCGTGTCGGTGTCGCTGGGCGATCCGGGCCTGTTTCGCGTCGGCAACCAGACCCGCGGCGGCAAGACCGAATCGGTCTGGCTGGAAAGCGGCGATGTGGTGGTGCTGGCTGGCGCAGCGCGGCTGACCTATCACGGAGTGGACCGGATCAAGTTCGGCGCGGGGTCGCTGCTGCCCAAGGGCGGGCGGATCAACCTGACGCTGCGGGTGGTGGATTAGACGCGACAGTCAGGGCGTGAGGGAACAGCAGCCACTCAGAAATCTGGGACTGTTTCCGCTGGTCAGAACCAAGCCGATAGACAGGCCAAAGAGGCGATCCGACATGCCGTCGGAGCATTGCCTGGCATCCACGATCGCGGTCATTTGGCCATTGGGACTATGGCCCAAAATGGCGAGGCTGTTGGTGTTGTTGGCGGCTGACAATTCGGCAGTGGCGCGATAAGGCTGCGACCCTTGCTCGGGTTCGCGAAAGACATGGGTGGCGTCCAGAGACAGGCCCCAGAACGGCTCTGTCCCGAAACATTCGGCCCGTAATGGGCGGGTGGGCCGATCACTGCGTTGCAGGAACCGCATTGCGGTCCAACCCGACCATTCGCCCACGTTGACGCGACCCCAGTCGCCGCCTTCCGACACTCCGACAACCTCGATCCCGGTTTCGTTGTGCAAAAGCCCACCGATGATGTCGCTTTGGACCGTGGGCGCCACGCGAACGTTCAATACGTCGTCCGAGGCCACGTCGATCACCCGGTAGAGCGCTGGAAATTCAAATGCCAGGCAAGCCTGTGAGAGGCCGACAACCAGAGATGCTGCGAAAACCAGCACCCGTATCAACGCCGCGCTTCCCAACTGATCGAAGCGTGGCGGCGGGTGTAGAACTCGCCCATCAAGCCCAGCATCAACAGAACCAGCCCCACGTACAGGGGATATTCGATCGATGTATAGCGCGGCGTGTAGTTGATGAAGGCAAAGCCGCGCGCCTGATCGATGCAGTGAAACAGCGGGTTCCAGTCGAACATCGCCAGCATGAAGCTGGGCAGCGTATTCGCCACGAACATCTTGCCGGACGCGATCATGTTCGCGCGCTGGTAGACTGTGACGAAAATGTCCGTGAAACTCGGAAACCAAGGCTTGATCGACAGCACCAGCAGCCCCAGCGCCAGACCGGTGAACCACGATATCATCAACATCCCGAAGGCTGCGAACGGCTGCTCGATCTCAAGTGGGACAAAAGCCACGTGATAGATGAACAGGATCATGAACAACGACAGCACCTGGATATACAGCGTCGCCAATGCCGCGGCGGCAATCGCGATGATCGTGTTCATTGGTGCGTGCTGCATCATCGGGCTGGCCGGTCCCTCAGAGTTTGCCACGGCGCCCATCGTCTTGGTGTGCGTCATGAAGAGGAAAATGCCCGACATGATATAAACAAGAAAATCACCCCGCAGCGCCGAGCCGCGCAGGCCGAGAAGGGAAAACATTACGTAGAAGGCCAACACAAAGATCACCGCCTGAAGCATATTCATGCCAATGGCCATGAAGGCGTTGTTGTGTGTCTTGCGCACGTTGCGCACCACCGAATGATAGATCAACTCGGCGATCACGATGGTGGTGCCAAGGCCGGACTGTGGCTTGCGCGTCGATTGGAACATGTGCGGTCGTGCCTCTGATGTTGCGAAAGTCGCAGGGAAATCTTGCCGTTCCGTTAGCTGAGTACCATAAGGTGATCTTGCACATATTTCAATCTGGGCCGAGCAAGGAGATTATTTCATGAATTACGAGACTTTGGTGCCTGTCATGCGCCGTCTGGCGCTGGAAGCTGGCGAAAAGATCATGGAAGTCTATGACGCGGACGATTTCGAGGTGAAGACCAAATCGGACGACAGCCCGGTGACCGTAGCCGATGAAGCAGCCGACGCGATCATCTCTGAAGGTTTGAGGGAATCTTTTCCCGACATGATGCTGGTGACCGAGGAACAGTCGGCCACGCACAGCGCCAAGGGCGACACGTTCCTGATCGTCGATCCGCTGGACGGCACCAAGGAGTTTGTCCACCGTCGCGGCGATTTTACCGTCAACATCGCCTTGGTCGAAGACGGCAAGCCGACGCGCGGTGTGGTTTATGCGCCCGCCAAGAACCGCCTGTTCTTTACGCAGGGCAATGGTCAGACCGTGGAAGAGGCAGCACCCTTTGACAAGGACCTGATCGGATCGGTGACGCCTCTGAGAGTGTCCAAGCCGGACAACAATGCGCTGATGGTCGTGGCGTCAAAGTCGCACCGCGATCAGGCGACTGACGATTACATCAACAAATATGCCGTCAAGGACATGACCTCCGCAGGCTCGTCGCTGAAATTCTGCCTGATCGCCACCGGCGAGGCAGATCTTTACCCGCGCGTGGGTCGCACGATGGAGTGGGATACCGCAGCAGGCCATGCCGTTTTGCTGGGCGCAGGCGGCAAGGTCGTGCGGTTCGATGACCACAGCGATCTGACATATGGCAAGGACGGCTTTGAGAACCCGTTCTTCATCGCCTATTCTCCTGCCGTTGATCTGAAGCCTGCCTGATGTCGGTTCTGGTTGTCATCCCGGCCCGCTATGCCTCGACCCGTTATCCCGGCAAGCCATTGGTGGCGCTGACTGGTGCCACCGGCGTCGCGTCTACGCTGATCGAACGCAGCTGGCGCGCCGCGATGTCGGTACAGGGCGTGGATCGCGTGGTGGTGGCCACGGATGACGACCGGATCGCGCAGGCGGCACAAGGCTTCGGGGCCGAGGTGGTGATGACTGCGCCCGAGTGTGCCAACGGCACCGAACGTTGCGCCGAGGCTCATGCGGTGCTGGGCGCCGGGTATGACGTGGTGGTGAACCTGCAAGGCGATGCACCGCTGACCCCGCCGTGGTTCGTCGAGGCATTGATCGAGGCGATGCAGGCGTCACAAGGCGCCGATATCGCAACTCCGGTGCTGCGCTGTGACGGGGCGACGCTGAACGGGTTCTTGTCCGATCGCAAGGCAGGCCGTGTCGGCGGCACCACGGCGGTTTTCGACGGCAACCGCAAAGCGCTTTATTTCAGCAAGGAAGTGATTCCTTTCATCGGCACGAACTTTGCGGATGATGCTGCAGAGACGCCGGTGTTTCACCATGTGGGCGTTTACGCCTATCGTCCTGCTGCGCTGGCGGCATACCCCGGTTGGGCGGTCGGTCCGCTGGAACAGCTCGAAGGGTTGGAGCAGTTGCGGTTCATGGAAAGCGGCGGTTCTGTTCTGTGCGTCGAAGTGGAGGCGCGCGGTCGCCAGTTCTGGGAGTTGAACAACCCGCAGGATGTGCCCCGGATCGAGAAGATGATGGCGGATATGGGGCTGGAATGACCCGACCGCCGGTCAGCGTGGTGATTGTCAGCCGCGGTCGACCGGATGCGCTGAGCCTGTGCCTGACCGGGTGTATGCAGCTGCACTATGATCCGTTCGAGATCGTGGTGGTGGCCGATCCTGCTGGCGTTGCAGCAGCGCAGGCGCTGACCTTCGCCGGTCAGATCAGGATCATCGGGTTTGACGCGGCGAACATCTCGGCGGCGCGTAATGTGGGTATCAATGCGGCCGCGGGCGAGATAGTTGCCTTTGTTGACGATGATGCGGTGCCCGAACCCACGTGGCTGTCCCATCTTGTGGGTGCGATGCAGCAAAACGACGTTGTCGTTGCGGGCGGTTTTGTGCGCGGGCGCAACGGTATCTCGTATCAATGGCAGGGGCGGACCCTGAGCGCGCTGGGCGATGCAGCGGATTTGCCGATTGTGGGGATGGAGCCGGTCGTCGTGCACCCCACGCCGGACCGCTGTGCCAAGACCGAAGGCACCAATATGGCGGTGCGCCGCGATGTGCTGGTGGACATGGGCGGTTTCGATCCGGCCTATCACTATTATCTGGACGAGACCGACCTTAACATGCGGCTGGGCAGGGCCGGATATGCGTGCGCCATCGTGCCGCTTGCGCAGGTGCATCACGGCTTTGCCGCGAACACCCGGCGGCGCGCTGATCGCGTGCCGACCGATCTGTTCGACATCGGTGCCAGCTGGGCGGTGTTTCAGCGCAAGTTCATTCCGCAAGAGCAACGCCAGAACCATTGGCAAGGCATCCGCGCCTCTGAGCGTAGGCGGGCGCTGCGGTTGATGGTGGGTGGCTATATCGAGCCGCGCGCAGTCACCCGGCTGCTTGGGCGACTGGATCAGGGCTATGGCGAAGGCAAAGTGCGGGAGATTGGGGAAGGTTCGGTCGCTGAAACGCCCGCAGCCCCGTTCAAGCGAATCGAACCTCGGACCTTGCCCGCTGTCTATATCGGCGCGCGTAGAATCGGTGCTGCAAAAGCCAGAACCGAAGCGCGGCACCGGGTGAAAGACGGCGAAACTGTTACCGTTGTCATCCTGTCACATACCGCGTTGTATCATCAGGCTCGTTTTCACCCGGATGGATATTGGGAACAATGCGGAGGAATTTACGGGAAAAGCGACCGCAGCGAAACCGCGCTGCGATTTTGGCGCTTTGCTAAGCGGTCTTCCGCAGAAGTTGCCAGAATTGCAAATATCCGTGACGAGCCGGTTTGAAAGAGGTGGAATTTCGGGCATATTCGCAATAGCAGACAGTTGCACGGCTCAGAGGTTGTGCACGCCGCATTGATTGAGGCCCAAGTCGTTCAATAATTTGGGCAAGTTTTTGCGGATTTAGGCGCCCGGCAGCAGTCAGGGCGGATATTATGGGGACAGAGTATGCGTAGAAAAGTAACTAAAGCCATTTTTCCAGTGGCGGGAATGGGCACGCGGTTTTTGCCGGCTACCAAATCGGTCCCGAAAGAGATTATGACTTTGGTTGACCGCCCGCTGATCCAGTATGCGATCGACGAAGCGCGGGCTGCCGGTATAAAAGAATTTATTTTTGTGACGTCTCGCGGCAAGGGTGCGCTCGAGGATTATTTTGACCACGCCCCCCAGCTTGAGCAGGAATTGCGAAAGAAGGGCAAGACTGAACTTCTGGAAGTCCTCAAGGCCACCAATATGGATTCAGGCGCTATCGCCTATATCCGGCAACACAAGGCGCTGGGGCTTGGTCACGCGGTCTGGTGCGCCCGCCGACTGATCGGCGATGAACCCTTTGCCGTTATCCTGCCCGACGATGTCATCGCTGCCGAAAAGCCATGTTTGCAGCAGATGGTAGAAGCCTATCAGGAAACCGGTGGCAGCATGGTCGCCGCAATGGAAGTGCCGCCCGAAAAGGCGTCGTCCTACGGTGTTCTGGAGATCAGCGAAGACATGGGCGATCTGGTAAAGGTCAAAAGCATGGTCGAAAAGCCCGCGCCTGGGACAGCCCCTTCGAACCTTGCGGTTATCGGCCGCTATATCCTGTCCCCCAATGTGTTGACCAACCTCAACAAGATCAAATCTGGTGCAGGTGGTGAAATTCAGCTGACCGACGCGATTGCAGACGAAATTTCGCAAGACAATCCCGTTTACGGTTTCCGTTTCCGCGGGCAACGGTTCGATTGCGGATCAAAGTCCGGCTTCTTGCAGGCCACGGTTTCGTTTGGCTTGGCCCGTGAAGAGCTGCGTGATGACCTGTCAGCTTACATCCATGACATCGTGAACATGGAAAAGGCCGCAGAATAACGCGGACCGGGGGAACCAAGTGGACAATCACGTATTGGTAACAGGCGGCGCGGGCTATATCGGCGCGCACGCCTGCAAAGCTTTGCGCAACGCGGGTTTTGTGCCCGTCACTTACGACAATCTGGTGACCGGCTGGCAGGACGCCGTCAAATTTGGCCCCTTTGAACAGGGCGATCTTTTGGATCGTTCGCGACTGGACGAGGTTTTCGCCAAATACCAGCCGGTTGCGGTCATGCATTTTGCAGCGCTCAGCCAGGTCGGCGAAAGCATGTCGCAGCCCGGTCGCTACTGGCACAACAACGTTGGCGGTTCGCTGAACCTGATCGAAGCGGCCGTAGATGCGGCCTGCATGAATTTTGTGTTCTCATCCACCTGCGCCACCTACGGCGATCAGGACAACGTGGTGCTGGATGAAAACAGCGCGCAGTATCCGATCAACGCCTATGGCGCGTCCAAGCGCGCGATCGAAGACATCCTGCGCGACTTCGAGGCGGCGCATGGTCTGAGGCATGTGATCTACCGCTATTTCAACGTCGCCGGTGCCGACCCGGAAGGCGAAGTGGGCGAATTTCACCAACCCGAGACGCACCTGATCCCGCTGATGCTGGACGCGATTGACGGCAAGCGTGATGCGCTGACCATTTTCGGCACCGATTACGACACGCCCGACGGCACCTGCATCCGTGATTACGTGCATGTTTGCGATCTGGTGGATGCGCATGTGCTGGGTCTGAAATGGCTTCAGGATGGCAAGGGCAGCCGCGTGTTCAACCTGGGCACCGGCAGCGGATTTTCCGTGCGCGAGGTGATCGACCAGTCGCGTGCCGTGACCAACCGCGAGGTGCCGTTCAACGAAGGCGCACGGCGTGCCGGTGATGCGACCAAACTGGTGTCGGGCTCGACCCGCGCCGAGGCTGAATTGGGCTGGCAGCCGGACCGTTCCAACCTGAACACGATGATCGCCGATGCCTGGAAGTGGCACCAAACTGGTCATTTTGACAAATAACCCGCCAGCACGCCTGCTGGATCTGACGCGTCTTGTGCGTCGGGCTGGCCGTGTTCCGACGGGCGTGGATCGTGTCGAAATGGCCTATTTGCGCCGGCTGCTTGTCGATGACGTGCCCGCCTTTGGGCTGGTGCGCACTCCGCTGGGGTATGTCCTGCTGGACCGCTCCGGCATGTCAGCGCTGGCCGAGCGTTTGAATGGCGCGGTGTCGTGGTCTGCGCCCGATCTGATGTCGCGCTTGACGCGTGGGCTGACAGGCGTGCAGCGGGGCGCGCTGAGCGATGTGCGGCGGTTGGCTGTGGCACGGACACTGCCGCGCGGGCTGGCCGCGATGCTGCGCAAACACTTGCCGCAGGGCACCAACTATCTGAACATCGGGCATTCGAACCTGACTGATCGGGTGCTGCACGCAACGGCCGGGCTGGGTGGCCGCGTTGCTGTCTTTATCCATGACGTGATCCCGTTGGAATTCCCGCAATACCAGCGTGTCGAAACGATTGAACCGTTTCGAGACAAGATGCGCCGCGTGCAGGCCCATGCCGATGTGATCATCTGCAATTCCGCCGACACGCTTGAGCGCACCGCGCGGGTCATGTCCGAGTGGGGCGCGGTCCCCGAGGGTATCGTTGCACATCTGGGAAATGATCTGACCACGCCAGAGCCTGACATGGTGCCCGATGATTTGCCGCCGTCTGGTCCATACTTCATCAGCGTGGGCACCATCGAGCCGCGCAAGAACCACGCGCTGTTGCTGGACCTGTGGGATGCAATGGGCCCCGATGCTCCGACCCTGCTGATCTGCGGTTCGCGTGGCTGGAACAACGAGGCGGTGTTCGCCCGTCTGGATGCCCGCACCGATGGCAAGGTGATCGAACGCGCGGGCCTGCCGGACGGGGCCATTGCCGCGTTGATTGCGGGGTCTTGTGGATTGCTCTTTCCCAGCTTTACCGAAGGGTATGGCCTACCTCCGGTAGAGGCGGCGGCGCTGGGCGTGCCGGTGTTGGCGAATGAACTGACCGTTATCCGCGAAATCCTTGGAAATATTCCCGTTTACGCGCGCGAAGATGATCGGTATCTGTGGGAAAACACGATAAAAGATATGGCTGGAGCAGAGCCACAGGCGCGGAAAAAAACACCTTTTCAAGCACCGGACTGGTCCGATCACTTCAACATCGTGTTAACATCGCTTTGATAGGCGGGAAGAGGCCGGATATTTTTCGGCAGGGAAAGGGCCAACAGGTTGGGCGTCTGGCAGTCATACAGACTCAGGTTGCAGCGCAAGCGATGGCTGATCCGTGCCTTTCGCAAACGGCGTGAACTGTCCCGTGTAGCCGACCGCACTGACACGATCCGACCCAATGACCTGCTGCTGTTTTCGACCCAGCGGAACGAAAAGATCCGCCTTCCGTATTTTCTGGACTACTATCGCGATCAAGGGATCAACCATTTCTTGATCGTCGACAACGACAGCACCGACGGCTCGGCCGAATATCTGGCAGAGCAGCCCGACGTGTCGGTGTGGACGTCCAGCGCCAGTTACAAAAGATCGCGTTTTGGCGTCGACTGGCTGAACTGGCTGCAGATGAAACATGCCCACGGGCACTGGTGTCTGACCGTCGATCCCGATGAGTTCCTGATCTATCCGTTCTGTGACACGCGGCCCCTGCGGGCGCTGACCGACTGGCTGGATGCGTCCTCGATCAAATCGTTCAGCGCCATGTTGCTGGACATGTACCCAAAGGGACGTCTGGATGCGCATCCGTATAGTCAGGGTCAGAACCCGATCGAGATTGCGGGTTGGTTCGATAGCGGCAACTACTCGATGTCGCGCAATCGCAAATTCGGCAACCTGTGGATTCAGGGTGGCCCGCGCGCCCGTGTGTTTTTCCCTGACCAGCCCGAGAATGCGCCTGCGCTCAACAAGGTGCCATTGGTCAAGTGGAATAAGAAATACGCTTATGTCAGTTCCACCCACATGCTGCTGCCGCGCGGGTTAAACCAGGTCTACGACGAATGGGGCGGGGAAAAAGCCAGCGGCGTTCTGCTCCACGCCAAATTCCTGGACACCTTCACGTCAAAAGCCGCTGAGGAATTGAGTAGGGGCCAACACTATAGCGCGTCGGTGGAATACAAGGCCTATGCCGAAAGCCTGAAGGACGATCCCGATCTGTGGTGCAAATGGTCGGAGAAATACATCAACTGGCGGCAGCTTGAGATTCTGGGCCTGATGTCGAAAGGCAACTGGGCGTGAGCGTGGGGATCATCATGCTGGTCCACACCGCGCTGGGCCGTGCCGAACAGGCCGCGCGCCATTGGTCAGCGGCGGGGTGTCCGGTGGTCATTCACGTGGACAAGGGCGTGTCGCGCAAGATCTACGAACGCTTTGTCGCGTCGTTGTCAGACGTAAAGAACCTGGAATTCAGCAGACGCTACCGCTGTGAATGGGGAACCTGGGGCATCGTGGCCGCATCGCAATCCGCATCGGAACTGATGTTGGAACGGTTCCGCGACGTGCGGCATGTTTACCTGGCATCCGGGTCCTGCCTGCCGCTGCGCCCGGTCGAAGAGTTGATAGAGTACCTCGAAGAGCGCCCGCAGACCGATTTCATCGAAAGTGCCACAACCGCCGATGTGCCGTGGACAGTGGGCGGTCTGGACCACGAACGATTTACGCTGCGCTTTCCTTTCTCGTGGAAGCGCAACCGCTTTTTGTTCGACAAATACGTCGAGTTCCAGCGCTTGTTCCGGTTGCGGCGCAAGATGCCGAACGGGCTGACGCCGCATATGGGGTCGCAATGGTGGTGTCTCACACGTCAGACGCTCTCGGCCATCCTTCAAGATCCAGACCGAGCCGAATACGACAGGTTCTTCCGTCAGGTCTGGATTCCCGACGAAAGCTATTTCCAGACGCTGGCACGGCAATACGCGATCAAGATCGAAAGCCGCTCGCTGACTCTGTCGAAGTTCGATTTTCAGGGCAAACCGCATATTTTTTACGATGACCATCTGCAACTGCTGCGCCGGTCCGACTGCTTTGTCGCGCGCAAGATCTGGCCTCATGCAGACCGCCTCTACGAGGCATTTCTGACCGATCCCGCAGGCGCGATGAAACGGACCGAGCCGAACCCCGGCAAGATCGACCGCATCTTTGCCAAGGCGGTGGACAGGCGGACACGCGGGAGGCCGGGACTATATATGCAAAGCCGCTTTCCCAACGAAGACTGGGAAAACGGCGTGACGGCAGCGCCCTATTCAGTGTTCTGCGGTTTCAGCGAAGTGTTCGAAAATTTTGAGCCGTGGCTGGCCAAATCCACGGGGGCACGGGTGCACGGACATCTGTTCGCACCCGAGCGTGCCCATTTCGCCGAAAGCCAGACCACGATTCACGGCGCACTGAGCGAAGCGCCCCTGTTGCGCGACTATAATGCGGCGGCGTTTCTGACCAATCTGATCTGGAACACCCGAGGTGAGCGGCAGTGTTTTCAGTTTGGGCCAGCCGACAATCAGGATATCAATTGGCGCATGGCCAAAGACCCCAACGCGCAAATCTCGGTGATCAGCGGCGCCTGGGCGGTGCCGTTGTTCCGCTCGAACCGCAACTTTATGGATATCCGCAAAGAGGCCGCGGCCCTGCAAAAGATCGAAAGCGATTTTCTGAATGTGCTGCGTTCGCCCTATACCAAGGCGCGGGTGCGAATCTGGATGATGGCCGAGTTCATTGAGGCCCCGATGGAGCCGCTTCAGGGTATTCTGGACGAGATCGGCCCGACCCAGCAGCGCCGCCTGTCCGAAGTGCCGAAGATGGTCGACCTCAACGGCTTTGGTCAGTTCCTGCAGAACCTCAAGAATCAGGGGATGCATCCCTATCTTATGGGTGATTTCCCCGTCGAGCGCGCGATCGAAACAAAATCCGAAGCGCCGCGAAAACCCTATTTGGTAAGGTAAACGATGGCGCATAAATTCGACTATTTCGTGGTGTTCGCCGAGATGCGCACCGGCTCTAATTTTCTGGAAACCAACCTGAACGCGTTCGATGGCATCACCTGCCACGGCGAGGCGTTCAATCCGCACTTCATCGGCTATCCGAACATAACCGAGATTTTGGGCGTGACCCAATCTGCGCGCGATGCTGATCCCAACGGTCTGATCAAGGTGATCCGCAAGGAAACTGACGGGCTGGGCGGGTTTCGCTATTTTCATGACCATGATCCGCGGGTGTTCGACATGGTAATGGACGACCCCAAATGCGCCAAGATCGTGTTGAACCGCAATCCGGTCGACAGCTATGTGTCGTGGAAGATCGCGCAGGCGACGGGACAGTGGAAGCTGACAGACGTCAAACGCCGCAAGGCCGGTGCGGCTGCTTTCGATGCGTTGGAGTTCGAGGCGCACCTTGAGGCGCTGCAATCCTTTCAGGTGATGCTGATGAACCGGTTGCAGGTGACGGGGCAGACCGCGTTTTACGTCGCCTACGAAGACCTGCAAAGCGTCGAAGTGATGAACGGTCTGGCTGCATATCTGGGCGTTGAAAGCCGGTTGGAGGGTTTGGACAAGAGCCTGAAAAAGCAAAACCCCAGCCCGATCAGCGAAAAGGTGACCAACGCCGATGAAATGGCGCAGGCTTTGAACGGTTTGGACCGGTTCAACCTGACGCGCACACCGAACTTCGAACCCCGGCGGGGTCCGGTGATCCCGACCTATGTGGCGGCTGCGAAGACGCCGCTGCTGTATCTTCCGATGCGCAGCGGGCCGGAGGAACAGATATATGATTGGATGGCCGCGCTGGACGATGTCGGGACTGATGATCTGCTGCGCAAGATGAACCAAAAGAGCTTGCGCCAATGGAAGCGGCGCAATCGTGGTCACCGCAGCTTTACGGTGCTGCGTCATCCGGCGGCACGGGCGCATCACGCATTTTGTTACCGTATCCTGAATCCGGGGCCTGCGTGTTACGACGCGCTGCGCCAGACGCTGATCCGCCGCTATGGTCTGCCGATTCCGGAAAATGCGCCCGATGCCAGCTATGGCCGGGCTGCGCATCACAAGGCGTTCACAGCATTTCTGGAGTTTCTCAAGGGCAATCTGGCGGGTCAGACCGCGATCCGTGTCGATGCGGCATGGTGTACGCAGTCGCAAGCTGTTCAGGGGTTTGGCGAATTTGTCTTGCCCGACCGGATCATCCGCGAAGAGGAACTGCAGGCTGAGCTGGGCCAGTTGGCCTTGCAGATCGGACTGACAGATATACCGCAGGTGCCACAAGTGACGGAGCCCGGCCCGTTCACCTTGAAAGATATCTATGACGACGGCGTTGAGACGCTCGTTTCTGATGTCTATCAGCGGGATTACATGATGTTTGGATTTTCGCGCTGGGCGTGATCAGGCCGCTTGGGCCGACTGTGCTTCGGACAGTATAGTATAGAGTGTGCTGGCGTCGTGGTTCGCCCGCAGCTTGTTGCAGATAGACGTATCGCGCAGGGTGCGTGACACCAGCGCCAGCGCCTTGAGATGCTCGACGCCCGCATCTTCGGGGGCGAACAGCGCAAAGGCGATATCGACAGGCAGACGGTCCACCGCGCTGAAGTCGATTGGTTTGTCCAGAACCACGAAGACACCGATCACCTTTTCCACACCGTCGAGCCGTGCGTGGGGCAGGGCGACGCCGCGGCCTACGCCTGTGGGCCCCAGTGCTTCGCGTGCCATCAATGCTTCGTTCACCTGCCTTGAATTCAGGCCATAGGCGCTCTGCGCGAGATCGGAAATCTCGTGTAACAAACGTTTTTTGCTGGAGGCCGAGGTTAATACCTTGACGGCCTCCGGCTTTAGAAGCTTTGCAAATTCCATTATTGCTCGCACCGCTCTGGCACCCTGGGCGCCGTTAAACCTTATGGATCGATCCAGCCGATATTGCCGTCTTCGCGGCGATACACGACGTTCAATCTTTCCTGTCCTTCCTTCCGGAACACAAGAACCGGCGCACCCGCCAATTCCATCTGCATCACGGCCTCGCCAACACTCAGCGACTGTATCTTGGTTTCCATCTCCGCCACGATCATAGGTTGCAGCGAGTCCGGTTCAGGCAAGGTTTCATCTGCCTCGGAAGCGAGGATATAGGAGGTACCGCCAAAGAGTTCAACCGGCACGCGGCGATCCTTGTGGTGGTCTTTCAGGCGGCGTTTGTACCGGCGAAGTTGTTTCTCCATCTTTTCGCTGCAGGCATCGAAGGCGACATAGATTTCGGTGCCGCGGCCCTTGGCCGTCGCGGTCAGCCCCGTAGACAGGTGAACGGTCGCCTCGCAGACAAATTCGTGACCAGACTTTGAGAACACCACCTGTGCATCCGTGGGGCGTTCGGCATATTTTCCAACCGCTACGCCCAATTCGGTTTCGACGTGTGTTTGCAGTGCTGAGCCGATGTCGATCTGTTTGCCGCTGATTTGGTACCGCATTGTCTCTCCTCACGATTAGGGATCCTTGGTGGGTCGCCACAGGCCCCCTAAAGGGGCTGTCGTGGGCCTAAGTCTGGATCTCGGGAACAGGCAAAGCGCTAAGGTGCAGTGTCATCGCTTGATTGCTCAAGTCGGGGGTCGCAGCAGACTTAATAAGCGCTTTTGCCATGTCCCATTGAGCGCTCAATCGGCACGTGCTGTCAATAAAAAGCGCTGTCAAACCGGTGATGTTTTGCCGACAAGTCAGTTTAATCGGCTAAGAAACGCGAAAGTTCTCGCCCAGATAAACGCGGCGCACATTTTGGTTCTCGACCACCTCTGCTGGCGTGCCCGACATCAACACTTTGCCCTCGTGCAAAATATAGGCGCGGTCGACAATCTCTAGTGTTTCCCGAACGTTATGGTCGGTGATCAATACCCCTATGCCGCGCTTTTTCAGGTCGGCGACCAGATGCCGGATGTCGCCCACGCTGATGGGATCGACCCCGGCAAAGGGTTCGTCCAGCAACAGGAACTTGGGGTTGGCGGCAAGGCAGCGCGCGATTTCAACACGGCGGCGTTCGCCCCCCGACAGCGCCAAAGCGGGCGCGCGGCGCAGGTGTTCGATCGAAAATTCCGACAGCAGTTCTTCCAGTCGCTCGCGGCGTTTGTGGCGATGCGATTCCGTGATGTCGAGGATGGCCGAGATGTTGTCCTGTACGCTGAGACCGCGAAAGATGCTCATTTCCTGCGGCAGATATCCGATGCCCATCTGGGCGCGGCGGTACATCGGCAGGGTGGTCACATCGGTGCCGTCCACTTTGACGGTGCCGCCCTCGGGCGTGACCAGACCGGCAATCGCATAAAATGTCGTGGTCTTGCCCGATCCGTTCGGCCCCAAAAGTGCAACAACCTCGCCGCGATCCAGGTGCATGGAAAAGTCGCGGATGACGACCTTCTTGCGATAGGATTTGCGCAAATGCGAGATGTGCAGCCCCGAATCGGTGGCTGCGATGGACAGATCCGGGGCCGACATTAGTCGTTTCCGGTCTGCAAAATCGTTTTGACCCGGCCAGACATACGCGCGTTGCCGGTGCGCAGGTCCACGAACATCTTTTCTGCGGTCAGGGCGCTGGCACCTTGGGTTAACAGCACATTTCCGGTCATCTCGATCTCGCCGGTATCGATGTTATATTCGGCGCGGTCGGCTTCGGCGGCATCGTCGCCGGTCACCAGTGTGATGCCACCCGTCGCCTCGAGCTTGGCGATGCCTGCGTTTTCCGAACGGTAAGTCACCAGAACCCGCTTGGCTGTCAGGCGCATGTCGCCCTGACCGATCAGAACATTGCCAGTGAACTCCGCCGTTCCCGAGGATTGATCGACCGACAGATTGTCGGCGGTCACCTCGACGGGCAGTGTCGTGTCCTGGGTGAGGGTGCCAAACGTGACGTTCGTGCCTTGGGCCAGAACGGGCGCTGCACAGCAAAGCAACAGGGCTGTCATAAATGCATGAAAAGTATTCACGATAGTTTACTCATCTGTTTGTTTCGGGTCGTATACCAGCTTAACGCCGTTTGTGAAAATCAATTGGGCAGGCTCGTTTTCGCGGCTTGGCGTCAGAACCATCTGTCCCGCTGTAAGGTCGCCGAACCCGCTGTTTGCCTGAACCTGACCCGGCGATGTCAGCATAGCCGTTTCAAGATCGGCCAGCAGCGCGTCAGAGGCGATCGTGAACCCGGTAGATGTGGTGATGACGACGTTCCCCGACAAGTTCACCTTCGACGCCACCAGGTCAAGCCGGGCAGTATCAGCGACCAGATCGATACGGGTGCCCCCGACCAGACCGAGCTGAGCGGTGACCTCGTTGGCGTCGTTGAGGTTGTCCGTACCCGTGGTCAGGGTCGCTGCGGCAAACGACAGGCTGTCGCCTGCTTCGGTCGCACCTGAAAAGAAGGGGCCGGTTATCTGCTGGCCTTCCACACGGGTGCGTATGTCTTCTTCGGCAAAGGGGATCGTGCTGACCGGATCGACGTTGCGGGACAACAAGAACAGCGTCGAGAGCAAGCCAAGCGCTGTCAAAGGCAACAAGACCTTGAGCGCGGCGACCAGTTTTGAATACCAGTCCATCGCCCCGCCTTAGCCCAGACCGACGCGCAGGCAGTCGTGGATGTGCAACAGGCCCAGAGGCGTGGGCGCGTCTTTCTGGTCGGTGACGAACAGGCAGGTGATCTTGCGTGTGTTCATGATGCCCACCGCCTTTTCGGCCAGTGCGTCAGGTCCGATAGTGGTGGGTGCTGCGGTCATCACGTCGCGGGCGGTCAGCGACATCAGACCGTCCAGATGACGGCGCAGGTCGCCGTCGGTGATGATGCCTGCCAATGTGCCGTCGGGCCTGGTCACGCCGACCACGCCAAAGCCTTTGCGGCTGATCTCGATCAACGCCTCGCCCATGACGGTGTCTTCGGAGACCAACGGCAGCGCGTCACCACCATGCATCAGATCGGCGACGCGGCTGAGTTGTGCGCCCAGTTTGCCGCCGGGATGAAAGCTGCGGAAATCCTCGGCGGTGAAGGCGCGGTGCTCCATCAGCGCCACGGCCAGTGCATCGCCCATCGCCAGCGTCATGGTGGTAGACGACGTGGGCACGACACCGGTGCCACAGGCTTCTTCGGCGCGGGGCAGGGTCAGGATGATATCGCATTGCTTGCCCAGCGCGCTTTCGGGGCGGCTGGTGATGCCGATCAGCGGAATATCAAAGCGGCGGGTATAGGCAATGAAATTGGCCAGTTCCGGTGCTTCGCCCGAGTTCGAGATCGCAATGACCGCGTCGTGGCTGGTGACCATGCCAAGATCGCCGTGGCTGGCCTCGGCGGGGTGGACGAATTGCGCGGGCGTGCCGGTGCTTGCCAGTGTCGCCGCGATCTTGTGGGCGATGTGGCCGGATTTGCCGATGCCGGTGACGATCACGCGGCCGGTCGATTTCAGCAGTTGTTCGACCGCCTTGGTGAAGTTGTCGTCCAGCGCGTCATGCAGTTGCATCAACGCTCGGGCTTCGATGGCGATGACACGGCGGCCCGTGTCCTGAAAGGGGGTGCTGCTGGTCATAGGTGTGCAAAGATGTCCGTTTCGGGCCAGCCGGCAAGATCAAGCTTGGCCCGTGTGGGCAGAAAGTCGAAACAGGATTGGGCGATGTCCATCCGGTCTTCGCGCAGCAGGCGCTTGTTCAACGCTTCGCGCAAGCGGTGCAGATACAAGACGTCTGATGCCGCGTAGTGCAGTTGTGCATCGGTCAGTTGCGGTGCCCCCCAGTCGCTGCTTTGCTGCTGCTTCGAGATATCGACGCCCAGCAATTCCTGCGTCAGATTTTTCAATCCGTGACGGTCGGTATAGGTGCGGGTCAGCTTGCTGGCGATCTTGGTGCAATAGACAGGCGCAGCAACTGCGCCAAAGGTGTTCAGCATTGCGGCGATGTCGAAACGGCCAAAGTGGAACAGTTTCAGCACATAGGGATTTTCCAGCAGGGCGCACAGGTTCGGTGCCTCGGTTTGGCCGATGGCGATCTGAACCAGATGGGCATTGCCGTCACCCCCCGACAGTTGGACCACGCACAGCCGGTCGCGGTGCGGGTTCAGGCCCATCGTCTCGCAGTCGATGGCGACGATGGGTCCCAGGTCCAGACCGTCGGGCAGATCGGATTTGTGCAAATGGTTTGTCATGCCAGTGCTATAGCGCGGCAACGCACGGCGGGAAAGCAGATGCCGCGTTTTTGCGCCAGTTTGCGCCTTAGACGTGCAGCGCGCTCAGGGTTGGTCGGGGCAGGCGGGCCAGCAGGTCGGTGACCAGAGCACGGCAGTCGTGACCGCGCCACGCATCCGAGTAGACTTCGCGCGGCAGATCGGGATGTTTCAACACCAACCGCCGCCAGCCGTGAACGATCAGCGATCGCAGCACGCCGATCTGAACGGGGCCAAGCGTGCCTGCGTCCAGTTTCAGCGCGTCGAGTGCCACCAGTTGTTCGTGCAGGGCCGCGTAATCCTGGCTGAGATCTTTGGGTTCGAACTGCGCGCCCAGCCATTGCGGCGCGGTGTCCGCAGGCAGGGCCAGCGTGCCCGTGGGCGCGGTCGAAGTCTTCGCGCCGATGTACAGACGCGGTGCAAGCGGGGCAAAACCCTGCGCCTCCATCTGTTCGCGCGAATAGCTGGTGGGGGTTTCCAAAAGCACCAGCAGCCAGCCTTGGGCGGCCTCGGCGGGGGGGCTGTAGATGCGCCCACTGGCTGCGAGACTGAGACGGCGGCCCGTTGGCGTCAGACTATGGTGGCTGGTGCGGCCGGATTTGGTCGAAGTGATCCAGTCGTCATTGCGCAAACGGTGCAGGGCAACGCGGGTCGCTTCCGGCTTTATCCGAGCCTCGGCCATCAGGGCGGTCAGCACCGGGCCGTCGATGCCTTCGCCCTCGTGGCGAGCCAGATCGCCAAAGACGCTGACCAGCACCGACCACACCCGCTGCGTTGCGGTTGCCGTCAGTATATCCAACGCGTCCTGATAGGGATCAGAAGGCATTCATTGTCAGCAATTCGTACTCTGCCACCTGTTCGTCATCCTGATTGGTCAGGGTCACATGCCAGCGCACCTCGCCATACTCTTCGTTGCGCGGGGTTTTGACTTTGACGCTGAGGCGCACCTTGATGCTGTCGCCCGCTTGCACAGGCTTCATAAAGCGCAGGTTGTCCAGTCCGGTGTTGGCCAGAACCGGGCCGGGATCGGGTTGCACGAACAAACCTGCCGCAAAGCTGAGCAACAGATAGCCGTGCGCGACGCGACCGGGAAAGAACGGGTTCGCCTTGGCGGCTGCGTCGTCCATGTGTGCATAGAACGTATCGCCAGTGAAGTGGGCGAAGGTTTCGATATCGTCCAGCGTGATTTCGCGCGCGGGCGAGTTGAACGTGTCGCCCAGTTCCAGATCGCCATAGAGGCGCGTGAACGGATGCGGCTTGTCTGCATGTTCCGTCGCACCGGGCACCCAGCGGTTGCCGACGGCAGTCAGGATATCGGGGCTGCCCTGGATCGCGGTGCGTTGCATATAGTGCATGACTGCACGGCTGCCGCCCAGTTCCTCGCCGCCGCCTGCGCGGCCCGGACCGCCGTGCACCATATGGGGCAGGGGCGCGCCGTGGCCTGTCGCCTCGGCCATGCTGTCGCGGTTGTTGAAATAGAGCCGCCCATGGAACGCGCCTGCGCCCATCGTCACCGCACGCGCCACATCGCCATCATGGGTGATGATCGACGCCACAAGCGAACCCTGACCGCGGTTCAGCAGCGCGATGGCATGGTCCAGATCGCGGTAGCCCATGACTGTGGATACGGGCCCGAAAGCTTCGGTGTCGTGGACGCGGGTGGCATTGTCGGGGTCGGCGCAATGGAACAGCATCGGCGGCACGAACGCGCCCTTGCTGCCCGCCATCGCGAAGTTGTCAGGGTCACCGAAGACGCGTGTCGCTTCGGCGCCGATCGCCGCAGCCTTCTCCAACACGTCGCGTTTCTGAGCGCCCGAGACCAGCGCGCCCATGCCGGTGGCCTCGTCACGCGGATCACCGATGGTGACTTTGGCCAGCCGCGCCGAGATCGCCTCGATTACCGCTTGTTCCTGCGCTTGCGGGACCATGATGCGGCGGATTGCTGTGCATTTCTGACCGGCTTTCGCGGTCATCTCGCGTTGCACTTCCTTGACGAACAGATCGAACTCGGGCGTGCCGGGCACTGCGTCGGGGCCAAGCACCGATGCGTTCAGACTGTCCTGCTCGGCGGTAAAGCGCACGCTGTTGGACAGGATGTTGGCATTTCCACGCAGTTTCAGCGCGGTGTCGGCAGAGCCTGTGAAGGTCACCACGTCCTGACAGTCCACATGGTCCAGCATGTCACCCAGGCCGCCCGACACCAGTTGCAACGCACCCGCAGGCAGCAGTCCGCTGTCCAGAATCAGCCGCACGCATTTCTCGGTGACATAGCAGGTCGCCGTGGCTGGTTTGATGATCGCGGGCAGACCGGCCAGCAGGGTCGGGGCCAGTTTCTCCAGCATGCCCCAGACGGGGAAGTTGAACGCATTGATGTGCACTGCGACTCCCTGCAAAGGGGTGCAGATGTGCTGACCCATGAAGGCACCGGAGCGTCCAAGCTGTTCGGGCACGCCGTCCAGATAGACATGCGCATCGGGCAGATCGCGCCGCCCTTTCGATGCGTAGACCAGCATCGTGCCGATGCCGCCATCGATGTCGATCTGGTGATCGGATTTGGTCGCACCCGTATCATAGCTGACGTCATAGAGCGCGGGGCGATGTTCGCGCAGATGCAGGGCCAGCGCCTTGAGCAACTTGGCACGGTCATGGAACGTCATCGCGCGCAGGGCGGGGCCACCCACCTCACGCCCGTAGGCCAGCATCGCTTGCACGTCCAGGGCATCGTTGCCCGCATCTGCAATGGCATCGCCGGTGATGGCCGACGCGATAGGCCGCGCACCGGCTCCGGGGGCGACCCACTGTCCGGCGGCAAAGGAATGAACGTGTTGCATGGGTAACCCCTGTTAGTGCAGGTCGTAATCCACGACCAGAGTATCGCTGAGCGCATAGCACTGGCAGGTCAGAACAAAGCCTGCCTCGACCTCGTAGTCTTCCAGCGCATGGTTGGTCAGCATTTCATATTCGCCCTCGATCACCTTGGCCTTGCAGGTCGAACACACGCCCGCCTTGCATGAAAACGGCGCGTCCAGATCGTTGGCCAATGCGGTTTCCAGCACCGATTGATCTTTTGGCATTTCGAACTGGTGGCCGGTGCCGTCGATAATCACGGTGGTGTGCGTGCCCGCCTGACCCTTGGCGCGTTCTTTGAGCTCTTGCTTGGCCAACTGGCCTTTCTGGCTTTCGCTGAACAGCTCGAACTTGATCTGCCCGTCGGCCAGCCCGTGGGTCTTCAGCGCGTCGGCAATAGCCAGCATCATCGGTTCGGGTCCGCAGATGAACGCAGTGTCGATGTTGCCGATGTCGATCCAGCTTTTGAACAGGGCGGCGCATTTGTCCTGATCAATGCGGCCGGTGAACAGGTCGATGTCCTGTCCGGTTTCCAGCACGTGGATCAGGGTCAACCGACCCATGTAGCGGTTTTTCAGATCTTCCAGCTCTTCGCGGAACATGATCGTGCCGACCGTGCGGTTGGCGTAGATCAGGGTAAAGGTGCTGTTGGGCTCGCGGGTCATCACCGTGCGCAGGATCGACAGCACTGGTGTCACGCCCGAACCACCCGCAAAGCCAAGATAGTTCTTTGCCTTGTCTGGCTCGATCGGGGTGTGGAAGCTGCCCGAGGGTGCCATTGCATGCAGGGTATCGCCTACCTTGAGCGCGGTGTTGGCAAAGGTTGAAAACGCCCCACCATCGACACGCTTGATGCCCACTTGCAGCTTGCCATCGTCCAGACCGGCGCAGATCGAATAGTTGCGGCGCAGCTCGGTGCCGTCGAAATCCTGTTTGAACGTCAGATACTGGCCTTGGGTAAAGGCAAAGGCGTCCGGATCCTGCGGTTGCAGGGTCAGCACGACCGCATCGCGGATGGTGTGGTGAATGTCAGTGACAGTCAGGGGAAGAAATTGCGCCATTGGGTCAGCCTAGATACATTTGAAATAGTCGAAGGGTTCAAGGCAGTCGGTGCAGCGCCATTGCGCCTTGCACGGGGTCGAGCCGAACTGGCTGATCCGCTCGACGGCCTGAGATTTGCAACGCGGGCATTGCTGTGGGCCACCTGCGGCTTGCGGCGGTGCGATGCCGTAATCTTCCAGCTTGGCGCGGCCCTTGTCGGTCAGCCAGTCGGTTGTCCACGCAGGGGAAAGCTGGCGTTTCAGCTGAAGCTTTTCGATGCCGTGGCCGCGCAGGGCGGTTTCGATATCAAGGTTGATGATCGTTGTCGCAGGGCAGCCCGAATAGGTCGGCGTGACGGTGACGACCAATGTGTCGTCCTGCCACGCCACATCGCGGATGATCCCCAGATCCACCAGTGAAATCACCGGAATCTCGGGGTCGGGGACGGCGTCCAGCCATTCCCACACATCTGCGACAGAGGGTTGCAGCGCTACCATTGTGCGTCCGGATAGGCGCGCGGCAGGAATTGCATCACTGCCAGCATGTGCCCCAGATGTTCGGTGTGCCGCACGCCGGTCTTGCCGCCCTTGTGGGCAAAATCACTATCGGGGCGGGTCAGGGTTGCCTCGCTCAGGACGGCATTGATGCGGGCATCAAATGCTTCGCGCAGCGGTGCGGGGTCGCAGACTGCACGGTCGATATCGTCCGACAGAAACATCTCGCCCACGTAGGGCCAAAGACGGTCCAGCGCATCCTGCATCCGCTTGTGACTTTCCTCGGTGCCGTCGCCAAGGGCGATAACCGTGTCGGCAGAGCGTTCGAAGTGATATGTCACCTCTTTCAGCGACTTTTCAGCGATGGCCGAGATTTCGGCGTGCTCGTGCCCCTTGAGCGCGCTCAGCATCTCGATGTGCCATGCGTCGAACAGGAACTGCCGCATCATCGTGTGGCCAAAGTCGCGGTTGGGCTGTTCGACCAGCAGCAGGTTGCGGAAATCCATCACGTCACGGCGATAGGCCAGTGCATCGGCATTGCGGCCCTTGCCCTCGATCTCGCCCGCCAGGCCCAGCCACAATTGCGTCTGGCCGATCAGGTCAAGCGCTGTGTTGGCAAGGGCAATGTCCTCTTCCAGCACAGGCGCATGGCCGCACCATTCGGACACGCGGTGGCCCAGAACAAGGGCGTTGTCGCCCATGCGACACAGCCATTCAAACAGGTGCGCGTCGGATGCCATCACATGGTCCCCACTTCTTCGGGAATGTCGAAGAATGTCGGGTGACGGTACACTTTGTCATCCGCCGGATCGTACATGTGCCCCTTGTCGTCGGGAGACGAGGCGGTGATCTTGCTGGCCTCGACGACCCAGATGCTGACGCCCTCCTTGCGGCGGGTATAGACATCGCGGGCGTTTTGCATGGCGCGTTCCGCATCGGGGGCGTGAAGCGACCCGACGTGACGGTGGCTTAGTCCGTGCTGGCCACGGATGAATATCTCGTACAAGGGCCATTCAGTACGGCGCACGACGTCGTGCGGGGCCGCTTCGGTGGCCTTGTAGGCGCTGGATTCAGGGCTGCTCATGTCAGTTACTCCGCTGCAAGTTTGGCTGCGCGTTTCTTGTCGGCGTGGGCCAACATGGCCTCGCGGACCCAGCGGCCCTCGTCCCATGCGCGGTTGCGGTCTTCCAGCCGTTCGACCGAACAGGGGCCATTGCCCTTGAGCACCTCAAAGAATTCGTCCCAATCCGGTTCGGAAAAGTCGTAGCCGCCCTTTTCCTCGTTCCATTTCAGGTTCTCGTCGGGAATGGTCAGGCCCAGATAATCGGCCTGCGGGGCGGTCAGGTCGACGAACTTCTGACGCAGCTCGTCGTTCGAGTTCATCTTGATCTTCCAAGCCATCGACTGCGCCGAGTGGATCGATTCAGCATCCGACGGGCCGAACATCATCAGCGACGGATACCAAAAGCGGTTTAGCGCATCCTGCGCCATGCGTTTCTGTTCAGCCGTGCCCTTGGCCATCTTCATCATGATGTCAAAGCCCTGGCGCTGGTGGAACGATTCCTCCTTGCATATCCGCACCATCGCGCGGGCATAGGGTCCGTAGGACGTGCGTTGCAACGGCACCTGATTCATGATCGCGGCACCGTCAACCAGCCAGCCCACGGCGCCCATGTCGGCCCAAGTGATCGTCGGATAGTTGAAGATCGACGAATACTTCATCTTGCCCGACAAAAGATCGCGGGTCATCTGGTCGCGTGTCACGCCCAGCGTTTCCGCCGCGCAATAGAGGTAGAGACCGTGACCGGCTTCGTCCTGAACCTTGGCCAGAAGGATCGCCTTGCGTTCAAGCGTGGGGGCGCGGGTGATCCAGTTGCCCTCGGGCAGCTGACCGACGATTTCGGAGTGGGCGTGCTGCCCGATCTGGCGGATCAGCGTCTTGCGATAGCCGTCGGGCATCCAGTCTTTCGGCTCGATCTTGCCACCTGCATCGATACGCTCCTGAAAGGCGCGTTCCTGCGGGTCCATTTCGTCGAGGGAGCGGACGCCCTCGCCTGTGGATTTCACCATCTGTGCATACATCGTTCAAACCTTTCGTCGGTCAGAAGGGCGGGGCGTTATCAGACCCGCTCGAGGATAAGCGCGACACCTTGGCCGACGCCTACGCACATGGTGCACAGCGCATAGCGCCCGCCCGTGCGTTTCAATTGATAGGCTGCCGTCATCACCAGACGCGCGCCTGACATGCCCAGCGGGTGACCGATTGCAATCGCGCCGCCCTGGGCGTTCACGCGCGGATCGTCATCGGCCACACCCAGCGCACGCAGGGTCGCGAGGCCCTGCGAGGCAAAGGCTTCGTTCAGTTCGATCACGTCCATCTGATCGATGGTCAGTCCGGCACGTTTGAGCACCTTTTCGCAGGCCGGGATCGGGCCGATGCCCATCACACGCGGCGCGACCCCTGCGGCGTTCATCGCTACGACGCGGGCCATCGGTGTCAGACCGTTCTTGGCGGCAGCTGCTTCGGATGCCAGCAACAGCGCCGCAGCGCCATCATTCACGCCCGATGCGTTGCCCGCCGTCACTGTCAGGTCGGTGCCATTGATCGCACGCAGCTTGCCCAGTGCATCCAGCGTGGTTCCAGGGCGCGGGTGCTCGTCAGTGTCGACGACGAGAGCATCGCCCTTGCGTTGGGGGATCGTCACGGGGCTGATTTCGTCGGCGAAAAGCCCGGCCTCATGTGCCGCGGACCAGCGCTCTTGCGACCGGGCGGCAAAGGCGTCCTGATCGGCGCGGTTCACATCGTAATCGGCGGCGACGTTGTCGGCGGTCTCCGGCATTGAATCGACGCCATACTGCGCCTTCATCCTGGGGTTTACGAAACGCCAGCCGATGGTCGTGTCGAAAATCTCGGCGGCGCGGCTGAAGGCGCTGGTGGCCTTGCCCATGACAAAGGGCGCGCGGCTCATGCTTTCGACACCGCCGGCGATGGCCATGTCCAGATCGCCGGCTTTGATCCCGCGCGCGGCAAGGCCAACGGCGTCCATGCCCGAAGCGCACAGGCGGTTGATCGTCGATCCGGGCACATCCACGGGCAGACCCGCAAGCAGCGAGGCCATCCGCGCCACGTTTCGGTTGTCTTCGCCCGCCTGATTGGCGCAGCCAAAAATCACATCATCGACGCTGGCCCAATCCACATCGGGGTTGCGCGCCATCAGCGCGGCAATGGGTGCCGCCGCCAGATCGTCGGCGCGCACGGACGACAATGCGCCGCCGTATCGCCCGATGGGTGTGCGCTGCGCGTCACAGATGAATGCAGTCATGAAGTTCTCCCGGAGTGTTGATTCAGGCTAACCAAAACGGCGATTCGACGCAATGTAAATGTTACGGAAACCAAAACGCAGGCAGATTTCCGTAACGCTTCTTTGGATGCTGCCAATCCAGATACTAGGCTGCGCGGGCTGTTTCTTTCCGCAAAAGGCTCAGCCGGAACACGCTGCCTTTGCCCAGAGTGCTTTCAAGCGACAAGGTCCCACCGTGAAGTGCCGCCAGCTGTTCGGCAATGGCAAGGCCCAGGCCCAGACCGCCGTTCTGGCGCGACATCGAACCATCGACTTGTTGAAAGCGCTGGAAGACACGCTTCTGGTTCTCTTGAGAAATGCCGCAACCGGTGTCCGCCACACTGAACACGATCTGATCGGTTTTCTGTGTGATAGAGACATGAATCCGGCCTGAGTCCGTGAACTTGATGGCGTTTGAAATCAGATTGTAGAGGATCTGTTTCAGCCTGATCCTGTCGGCCGACACGCTGGCTGTACCCTCTATCGAAAGCGCAAGCTCAAGACCCTTGGCTTCGGCATCGGGACGCAGGTCGGTGACCACCGATTGTGCGATTTCGGCGACTGGAACGATAGACAGGTCCAGATGGAGCTGCCCGCGCGCCACTTTTGTCCAGTCGAGCAGATCTTCGACCAGTCGCAGCATGTGCTGTGCGGAATCGACGATCCCGCCGCTCTGCTGCGAAACAAAGTGCTGATATGCGTCTACCGCAGCGGCGGTCTCATTATCCGGGGTCGCATTGCTCTCCATCGCTATACTGATACGTCTGGCTTGCGGCAGTTTTTCGCTGTTCCGCAGGAACGCAGCACGCCCCGAAATCACCGTCAACGGCGTTCGCAGTTCATGCGAGACGTTGTTCAGGAATTCGGTCTTTTCGCGGTCAGCAGCCTCGGCGGCCTCCTTGGCGCGTTTTTCGGAGGTAACGTCGGTCGAGATGCCCACCGTATAGCCGTGCGGGGTCTTGGCCTCGGTCACCTTTAGCCAGCGCGCATCACTTGCAGCCTGCAGGAACGACTCGCCGGGGTTGCGGAATCGCTCCAGCCGCTCTGCGATCCAGGTTTGACCCTCGTTGGTGGCCGTTGCGTCCGGATTCAGCGTTTCCCAGCGGGTCAGCAGTTCGGTCATGGTGACGCCGGGGGCAATCAGGGGGGCGATCTCGGGGTGATATTCCAGGTATTTCTGGTTCACCAACATCAGCCGTTCGCGGTCATCGAAGGCGATGAAACCTTCGTCGATACAGCCGATCGCCTCGGCAAGAAGGGCGCGTGCATTCTCGTTCTTCGCTGCCAGATTTCGGATCAGCCAAAGCACGCCAAGAAGGACGGAGCCCAGAAACAGCACGAAGCCCAGCAGATAGGGGCTTTGTGGTGAGTATGACGGCCAACCATCCTTGAGCAATGCAGCCGCCTGCCATGTGCTGCCCAGCATCGTGAACTCGGTTATCACCGGTTTGTTGTCGAACAACTCGGGATTGCCCTGCCAATTGGGGGCGGACAGGCCGGTTGTCGGGATTTCGCGCAGGCTGAACCTATATGTCTCGGTGTCGCTGAAATCATGCCTTTGGGCGCTCAACAGACCATCTGCCGAGACGACGATCGAGATGACGCCCCAAAACGATTTGGTGCTGAGGTCCGGATCGCTCAGAAAGACAGGATAGCGCAAGATATAGCCTGTGCCGCCCTGCACCAGCGGCACGGGTCCGTCGACGACCGGACTTTGCCTGCGATAGGCCTGCGCGATGCTGGCCATCTGTTCGGGCACTTGCCAGTATTTCAGGCCAAGCGTTTTTCTGCTGCCCGTTGTCGGAAAACTGTGTGTGACCTCAAGGCCCGGCGCCAGAGCGACGGCCAGTACGCCGGGATTGTGGCTTCGCAGATCCTCGACCACACGGGCGATCTGGTTTTCATTCACATCTTTTGAGACCATCAAGATGCTCTCGATGTGTTTCGCAACCAGAACCGCTTCGAAAAACCGAAGCTGGATCTGATCTGTCGCAGCATAGAGCCCCTGTTCGAGATCGTGCCTGACCGAAGCCAGATGGTTGTCACGATCCAGCGTGATGACCGAATAGCCAATGCCGACAACACTGCCCAGAACGACGCTGGTGAGGAGAATGAAGGCTTTTGCAGCCACATAGTCCCTGAATTTATGAAACACGCAGGTTTCCTTCTGCTGACCTCGCGGGGGGTTCCGGTCGCGACTGCTGGATTTCTTTTGACCCGGCTTTTCGACCCCGAACATCAGTCTCGACAAGACTCGGGACAGAATACGGGCACGATATGGGTATTTTGATGGCACGACGTCGCGGGTGGCGATTGTCTGCACGGCACGGGTGGCAAGAGGGGGGCAGGTCGGGTGAAATGCGGACTTGGCGGCGCTACCCTATTACCCTTGACTGGGTAATTTTTGTGAATTTTCGAATAGTAGTGCTATGGTGCCCAGAAGACGCATCCAAGTCCTATATCTTGATGCACCACGAAACACTAAAAACCCAATAAAATAAAGCTATTTATCACATTCCACGTATTATGATGCTTCACAACACCCCACGGTATACCATATATTGAAGGGGATTGAGAGGGGGATCAAATATGGGTAGTGGAACGAACCGTCTAAATGCATCAACCGTGAAGGCCGCCCCCGTTGGCAAACACGCAGACGGTGGGGGGCTGTGGCTGGTCAAGCGACCCGATGGCGGCGCGCAATGGGTTTTGCGCGTTACACCACACGGTAGGCGGCGCGAAATGGGCCTTGGGGCCTATCCCGATGTTTCATTGAAAGAGGCGCGCGCATCCGCAGAGGAATGGCGCGCGTTAGTGCGGCAAGGTCTGGACCCGATCAAGGAACGCGAACGCCAGCGACGTGAGGCGGCGCGCAATATCCACAAGCTGACCGATATCGCGCTGGACGCGTTTGAAAGCCGCAAGGCCGAACTCAAAGGCGACGGCAAGGCGGGCCGATGGTTTTCACCGCTTGAATTGCACATATTGCCCAAGTTGGGCCAAGTGCCTGTGGCTGATATCGACCAGAAAGATATCCGCGACACCTTAGCCCCGATCTGGCACACCAAAGCCGCGACCGCCAACAAGGCAATGAACCGTCTCGGCATTGTTCTGCGTCACGCGGCGGCGCTTGGCCTTGATGTGGATTTGCAAGCGACCGAAAAGGCAAAGGCGCTGTTGGGCAAGCAACGCCACACAGTGACAAACGTGCCTTCTCTGGCGTAGCAGGACGTACCAGCGTTCTATCAGTCGCTTGGGGGCAGCATCACAGAACTGGCCTTGCGTCTGCTTATTCTCACGGGCGCGCGGTCCGGGCCGCTTCGCAACATCCACGTCGATCAGATCGACGGTGACATTTGGACCATCCCCGCAGAGGGCATGAAGGGCCGCAAGGACGCGACCAAGGAATTTCGCATCCCCTTGTCGGCAGAAGCCCAGCACGTGATTACAGAGGCCCGCAAATTCGCCCGTGACGGCTTGCTGTTTCCCGGTGCCAAGCGTGGTGTGATTTCTGACATGACAATGACTGCCCTGATGGATCGACGCGGCATGAAAGAGCGCCCCCACGGTTTCCGCACGTCCCTGCGGGTATGGCTAGCAGAGGCGACGAACGCACCGCACGATGTGGCAGAAATGTGCATCAGCCATATGGTCGGGTCAAAGACGGTACAGGCTTACAAGCGGACGGATTACATGGAGCAACGTCGCTCATTGATGGATCGCTGGGGCATTCAAGTGGCCGAGACCGCGCAGCAGCAAGTTTTATCCTTTGGAGGCAAGCGCCCATGATAGCGCCTGAAAACTTCACAGTACTAGCCGACTATGTAAATCAGGTCTCAATTGCATTTCAAAAAATATTCGAGCCAAGTGACCCTGAGACATTGGAACCTTTGCCAGAAGCGAGTGGGTACCCTGAAAACTTCCCGCTTCAAGAGTTGGTGGAATTTGCCGTGCATTCCCTTTTTATGGATGGGCTGAAATTTTGGGCTTACTCACCTTCTGGAATGTTACACAAAGTCTCAGAGGGTGTTGCTGAAATCATTTTTTGTGAGGATGAAAGGGGAGTGCGTACCCGCACAACAGGGGAATCGCTTTTGGAACTGAAGGGTATAACGTTGGCTCTTGCAGCGTAGGCTGAGATGGATTCTGAGTGTCGGATTCAGTCTATGGAGCCGCCAGCATCATGCAAATTTTCCTGTCCGCCTTCGACATGGTCCCTG
>JAGXHE010000030.1 GCA_024636445.1 Sulfitobacter sp. | reverse complement strand
GAGGTGCGCACACCCTTGCCGACAAATTCCATCAGGCCCGACACCACACGTTCGTTGGGGTCGATGCCTGCACAGCTCAGCACTTCGCGCCCGTCGCGCGAGCGTGCCCAGCGGGCGATCTGTTCCGGACCGTTGCCATATTTTTTATCGTCGGCTATGGCGTCGTCCAGAGCAGCCAACACAACGGCTGCAAAGAGTTTTCGTGCACGGTTACCTTGCTCATTATTGAAGGCCGTGCCGTCAACGAAGTCTTTCATTCTTCGTCCTTCCTTTATTCTTGCTCTTGTCTTTTCGGCGTGAGGCTTCTTATGGCCTATTCACGTCGATTCGGATACCCTGAATTCGCATAGCATCTATGCAGTAGGCGCATATCTGCTGCGGTGCAGCGCGGCAGATAGCCGTGTTGCACGGGTCGTCACATCAATATATAGGGTGCATCACTTCCCCATCAACCTTTTGCCTTGGTTTAACCTCATGCCTAAAATTCACGGAAATGAAATCCGCCCCGGAAATGTGCTTGAACACAACGGCGGCCTGTGGGCGGCTGTCAAAGTCGATCACGTAAAGCCCGGAAAAGGCGGCGCATTCGCGCAGGTCGAAATGCGCAACCTGCGCAACGGCACCAAGTTGAACGAACGCTTCCGGTCTGCGGACAAGGTCGAGCGCGTGCGGCTGGAGCAAAAGGACCAACAGTTTCTTTACGAAGAAAACGGTATGCTGGTCGTGATGGACATCGAAACATACGAGCAGGTCCAATTGCCCGCAGAGCTGTTGGGTGAACGTCGTCCGTTTTTGCAAGACGGCATGACCATCGTCGTGGAATTCCACGAAGAGGAGGCGCTGAACGCCACTCTGCCGCAAAAGGTCACCTGCAAGATCGTCGACACCGAACCGGTGGTCAAAGGCCAGACGGCCGCGAACAGCTTCAAGCCTGCGATCCTGGACAATGGCTTCAAAGTCATGGTGCCGCCATTCGTGGGCAACGACGAAGATATCATCGTGAACACCGAAACGATGGAATACGCCGAACGCGCGTGATCACGTCACATAGTATATAGCCAGCGCACCCGCCCCATGTGGCGGGTGTTTTGCATTGGGGCGCTGCCCCAAGCCCCGGGATATTTACGGCCAAAAGAAATGCGGGGTCAGTCCAGCCTGCGTATGGTTGCGTCGCCGGCCTGCATCTCGCCGCCTGCGCGGTCGAAGCGCAGATAGGCCAGCGCGCGGTCGCCTGCGCGGCTGTGCAGGGTGCCTGCGGGTTTGCCATTGGCTTTGATTTCGGCGCCGGGCGCGGCGGGGCCATCGACGTGGACCTGGGCGAGACCTTTGCGCAGCTCGGTCTTGTGCTTCATCCGCGCGGTGACCTCCTGGCCCACGTAGCAGCCCTTGCGGAAATCGACGCCGTTCAGGCGTTCGAAACCGACTTCGAGGATGAAGGTGTCGGGATGAAGCTCGTACCCGGCGCTGGGTACGAGGTGTTCTACCTGCAGGGCGGTCCAGTCGACGGTATCGTCTTCTTGGCGCGAATCGTGGTAGGCGCGCCAGCCCAGGGCTGCGTGGCGCGGATCTGGCAACGCGTCGTCGGGGCGTGCGCCCAGACCCCGGTGCAGGTACAAATCGGTGTCAGCAATCGTCACGTCCGCGCGCAGTTTGTACATCGACAGGCGCTGCTTGAGCGCGGGTGCCTGTGTCGCGTCGGCATCCAGCAGCACGTCGTCGCCGTCGGATTTGAGGAAGAAGTCGGCGATATATTTGCCTTGGGGTGTCAGCAGCGCGGCATAGACCAACCCCCGATCCAGCCTGGCGACGTCGTTCGTCACCATTCCTTGCAGAAATTCGCGGGTGTCGGCGCCGCTGAGGCGCAGGATCGTGCGGTCGGTCATGGGTGGCTCCCTTTGGGTGTCTTGTGACATATAACAATCGAGACCGCAGGAAAAAGGGGGCAGTCCCATGCGCGCACCGATATCTGTCGTGATCCCGACGCTGAACGCGGCGCCGCAGCTGGCTGGCTGCCTTGCTGCCTTGGTCGAGGGGCTGGAGGCGGGCTTGATCCGCGAGCTGATCGTCTCCGATGGCGGATCGCAGGATGATACGACGCTGCTGGCCGATGCCTGGGGCGGGAATGTGGTCAGCGGGCTCGCGTCACGGGGCGGGCAGTTGCGGCGCGGTGTGGAAGCGGCGCAGGGGCGTTGGCTGCTGGTGCTGCATGCGGACACGGTGCTGCAGGAGGGCTGGGCAGGCGTGGTTGCAGAGCACATTCAGGCCAGTGAACGGGCTGGGTGGTTTCGGCTGCGGTTTGATCGTGGCGGGCGGTTCGTGGCGGGTTGGGCCAATCTGCGCAGCCGGTTGGGGCTGCCTTATGGCGATCAGGGGCTGCTGATGCCGCGCAGTCTGTATGACGCGGTGGGCGGTTATGCCGATCAGCCGCTGATGGAGGACGTGGCGATGGCGCGCAGGCTGCGGGGCAAGCTGGTGCGGCTGGACGCGGTGGCGGTGACCAGTGCCGCGAAGTACCGCGCGCAGGGCTGGGTGCGGCGCGGCGTGCGCAACCTGTGGACGCTGGTGCGTTATGCCTGTGGCGCGTCGCCCGAGCGGCTGGCGCAGAACTACCGGCGTTAGCGCCTTAGCCGAAGAGGCGGTCGCGCACGCGGCTCAGCAGGCCGGGGCGCGGGGCTGACGGGCTTTTGGCGCGGGGTGTCAGGCGGTCCGCTCCGGCCTTGTCGAGCACGGTCTTGCCGTCCTTGAACTGCAAACGGTAGAGGTCGGCGTAGATGCCGCCGCGTTGCAACAGATCCTCGTGCGTACCTTCGTCGATGACCTTGCCGCGGTCCATGACGATGATCTTGTCGGCACCGATGATGGTGGACAGACGGTGGGCGATCACGATGGTGGTGCGGCCAGCCGCCAGACGGTCCAGCGCCTCTTGCACCACATGTTCCGACTGCGCATCGAGGGCCGACGTCGCCTCGTCCAGCAGCAGGATCGGCGTGTCGCGCAGCAGGGCGCGCGCGATCACCACACGTTGGCGTTGCCCGCCGGACAGGGCCGATCCGCGCGGGCCCACATGCGTGTCCAGACCGCGCGGCATCTTGTCGAGAAAGTCCGTCACGTGGGCGGCGTCCAGCACTTCTTTCAGGCGGGCATCCGACACATCTGTGCGGCCCAGCACGATGTTCTCGCGCAGGGTTTCGTCGAACAGCAGCGCCTCTTGCGTAACGACCGAAAACAGGCTGCGCATCTCGTTCAGCTTCATGTCGGTGGCAGGTACGCCGCCGATCCTGACCACGCCCTGTTGCGGATCGACCAGACGGGTCAGCAGGTTGAAGATGGTGGATTTGCCCGCGCCCGATGCACCGACCAGCGCCGTAGTCCTGCCCGGAGCAGCCGTCAGGCTGAGATCGCGCAGCACGGTGGTGTCGCCATAGGACAGGGTCACGTTTTCGAGCGCGATCGCCGGGGTGCCGGTGGGCACGGCCTTTGGCGATGTTGCCGATTTCAGGTTGACCGGTGCGTCGAGCAGTTCCTTGATCCGCTCGATCGAGGCGGCGGCGACCTGCCACAGACCGCTCATCGCACCCAGACGGCGCAGTGGGTCAAAGGCAAAGCCCATCGCGGTAAAGAACGTCATGAACTGGCCGATGGTCTTTTCGCCAGCGATGATTTCGGCCCCGCCATAGAGGATTACGGCCATGAAACCGACACCGGACATGATGTCGATCATCGCAGGGATTGCAGCGCCGCCAAAGGCGGTGCGGACCTCGGTGCGCACGAAACGGTCCGTCAGGCCGCGATATTGGCGCGACTGGTAGTCTTCGAGCGCGTTCAGCTTGATCTGCACGATGCCGTGGAACACTTCGTCCAGACGGGTGGACAGGTTCGCGCCGATATCGCGTGCGTTGCGGGCATGGCGGCGCACGTAGCGTTGCGCCATCGCGGCGGGCAGCACCAGCAGTGGCGTGCCGACGCAGGCGAGCAAAGCCCAGATCGGATCGACGCTGATGGCGACACCGATCAGCACGATCAGCCCGATGAAATCGCGCCCCGCGCCGGTGATGATCGCGCGCCAGACATCGCCCACCGCGTTCACGTCCTGTTGCACGCGCTGTATCAGAAAGCCGGGGGGGTGCGATTGGTGAAACGCGCCGTCGAGCTTCATCATGTGATCGAGCAGGTCGATGCGCAGTGCCGCGGCGGTTTTCTGCGCGATGCGCGTCAAAAGCACCTTTTGCACCACTGAAGAGACCGCACGCACCACGAATATGCCCACCAGCAGCACGCCGACCCAGATCAGCATCTCACTGTTGCCCTGCACGAACACATTATCGAACATCGGCTGCATCATCCACGACAGCGCGCCTAGCATAGACCCTTCGAGGACCATGAAGAACACCGCGACCGACAGCGTCGGGATGTGCTTGCGCAGATAGGTTCGCCACAGCCAACTCATCAGATGGCTTGACGCATAGTTGACCGGCGCGGTCGCCAGCGGTTCCGCCGGAACAGGAAGGGGCGACGGACCTTGTTCGGCAGCCGTCCTGGATACCGTATCGGGGCCTGTCATGGATGTGGTGTCGGGGGCTTTCGTCACGATGTTGATATCATACACAGAGCCATGCTCTGGTCCTCGTGGTTTTGATTAACCTTTGGTGTACTTGGCGATCCGGCCCCGTGCAAGCGTCCAAGCTGTGCGACGACGCCCAAGCTGTGCGACGGTGATTGACGCCGCGCCGCGCAAGCGTAGTGTGCGCAGGTAAAAAATCCTCAGGAGCCCCTTATGCCTCAGCATCCGCTTGCCGCCTTTGGCCGCGATTACCTTGCCATTCCCGGCCCGTCAGTGATGCCCGATGCGGTGCTGCGCGCGATGCACCGGTCCGCGCCCAACATTTATCATGGGGCGCTGATCGAAATGGTCGAAAGCATCGTGCCCGATCTGAAGCGGGTGGCGCGCACCAAGGGGCATGTGGCGATGTACATCGGCAACGGTCACGCCACCTGGGAGGCTTGCCTGAGCAACACGGTGATGGCGGGCGAAAAGGTGCTGGTGCCTGCGACGGGGCGTTTCGGTCTGGGCTGGGCCGACGTGGCGACGGGCTTGGGCATCGACGCCGAGGTGATTGATTTCGGCAAATCCTCGGCGATTGATCCGGCCCGTGTGGCCGAACGTCTGGCAGCGGACAAATCCCACCAGATCAAGGCAGTGCTGGCCGTGCATGTGGACACCTCGACCTCGTTCAAGAACGATGTTGCCGCCTTGCGCGCGGTGCTGGACGATCTGGATCACCCGGCGTTGTTGATGGCCGACTGCATGGCGTCGCTGGGCTGTGACCCGTTCGAGATGGATGCCTGGGGCGTCGATGTGGTGATTGCAGGCTCGCAAAAGGGGCTGATGGTGCCGCCGGGCATGTGTTTCGTCTTCTTCAGCGACAAGGCCGCCGAGGCGCGCGCGCGGATGGACCGGGTCAGCCGCTATTGGGACTGGACCCCACGTGCGAACCCGAAGGCGTTTTTCGAGTATTGGAACGGTACGGCGCCGACGCACCACCTTTATGGTCTGCGCGCCGCGCTGGACATGATCCACGACGAGGGCGTCGAGAACGTCTGGCGCAGGCATCACCTGCTGGCACGTGCGGTCTGGGCCGCGGTCGAGGCCTGGGGCAAGGATGGGCCGATGAAGATGAACGTGGGCGATCCCGCACAGCGCGGCCATTCGGTCACGGCCATCAGCATTGGTGCACCGCACGCGACGGCGTTGCGCGACTGGACGGAACAGAACCTCGGGCTGACCTTGGGAATCGGTCTGGGCATGGCCGAGACAAGCGACCCTGCATGGCACGGCTATTTCCGGATGGGGCACATGGGGCATGTCAGCGGCCACATGGTCATGGGCATGCTGGGCGGCATCGACGCGGGGCTGAAGGCGCTGGACCTGCCCCACGGCAGCGGCGCGCTGGAAGCGGCGTCAGGCGTTATCGCTGCGGGTTGAAACGGGCTTGGGCCCGCGCCTTGCGGGCCTCGAGCCAGCCGATCCAGCGGTTGAGCGACCATCCCAATGCGGCGACCGCCAGCAGGCCCCACAGGGCCCAGAGCAGCAAGAACACCCATGAGAGGTTGACGCCGAACATCACGATGCAGGCGTTGGTATAGTTGGGTGCGGACTGCGAATGGTCATTCATGGCAGGCTTTTCCAATGGGTGTGCCTGGCAATATAGCGTGGAAATGCGGGGGGAGTAGAATTTCTGTGGGGGCTGTGTCAGCCTTTTGCCTCGGCTAGGGCCTGCGGCAAGGCGGCGGCGAAGGCGTCGAGGTTTTCGGGCGTGCCGCAGCTGATGCGGATGCAGCGGTTTTGCGGGGCGGCGAACGGCATCCGCACGAAGATACCACGCGCAACCAGCCCGTCCAGAACTGCCTTGGCAAAGGCCCCATCGCGCCCGCAATCAATCGCCACGAAGTTCGCCGCCGACGGCAGGGGGGCCAGACCGTTGTCCAGCGCGATTTCAGCGATCCGCCTGCGCGCGGTATCGATCTGCTCCAGCACATGCGCCAGATGCGCGTCGTCCTCCAGTGCGGCCAGCGCTCCGGCCTGTGCGGCGCGGTTCATGCCGAAGTGGTTGCGCACCTTGTTGAAGGCACGGATCAGATCGGGATGCCCCAGCGCATAGCCAACGCGCGCGCCTGCCAGCCCGTAAGCCTTGGAAAATGTGCGCATCCGCACCAGTCGCGGGTCGTCGAAGGGTAGATCGGGTGCGGTTCCCGGCGGGGCGCAGTCGATATAGGCCTCGTCGAGCACCAGCAGGCAGCCGTCGGGCAGCGTGTCGAGCGCGCGGATTAGCGTGTCGCCCTCGTGCCAGGTGCCCATCGGGTTGTCGGGGTTGGACATGTAGACCAGCTTGGCGTCGACCTCGGCTGCCTTTGCGAAAAGGGCCATGGGGTCTTCGTGGTCGTCGGAGTAGGGCACTTTGTGCAGCACACCGCCAAAGCCTGCCACGTGATAGTTGAAGGTTGGATAAGCGCCATCTGATGTAACCACAGCGTCGCCCGCACCGACGCAGAGCCGGACCAGATAGCCCAGCAAGCCGTCGATGCCTTCGCCCACCATGATATGCGCGGGATCGGTGTGCAGATGTGCGGCCAAGCCTGCGATCAGGTCTTGCGATTCGGGGTCGCCGTACATCCAGATGTCTGCATCCGCCATCGCCGACAGGGCCTTGGGCGACGCGCCAAAGACGTTTTCATTGGCCCCCAGCCGCGCCTCGAAGGCAGCGCCGCGCGCGCGCTCCTGCGTTTCGGGGCCGACGAAGGGCACCGAGGCAGGCAGGGACAGGGCGAGCGGGGTCAGGCGTGCATGTGTCATGGGTGCCACGGATACTGTGCCGGTTCAGGCTTGAAAAGAGGTCTTGAAGCGGTCGGGAGCTTTCCACGCGCGCCCCGCGCCATTGCAATGCAAGTGGCGCGGGGTATTTGGACGGTCAGCCCAGTTCGGACAGGCGTGCAAGCGCATCCTTGAGCTTGGCCTCTTCGGCCTCGCGCAGGGCAAGGTTCGCGCGGGTTTCGGTGATGACCTCTTCGGGTGCGCTGTCGGCGAATTTGGGGTTGTTCAGACGGCCACGCAGGCCCCCCAGTTCTTTCGCAAGCTTGCCCAGAGTTTTCTCCAGACGCGCCTTTTCGGCCTCAACGTCGATCACATCCGCCAGCGGCAGGCCAAAGCTGCCGCCCGATATGGCCAGCGCCACGGTGCCTTTGGGCATCTCGTCCACCGCGCTTAGACCCTCGACGCGGGCAAAGCGGGTGATCAGCGCCTCGTTTTCCGCCCAGACACGGCGTGTGGTGTCGTCCATGCCCTTTACCACCAGCGGCACGAAGGCCCCGGCGGGCACGTTCATCTGCGCGCGTGCCGAGCGGATGGCCTCGATGATCGCCACGGTCCATGTCAGATCGGCGTCGGCCTTGGCGTCGACCAGATCGGCTGCGGCATAGGTAGGCCAATCGGTGTGCACCAGCATCTTGGGGCGTTCCTTGGCGCCCCACAGCTCTTCGGTGACGAAGGGCATGATCGGATGCAGCAGGATCAGGATCTGGTCCAGCGCCCAGGCATAGGTCGCCTTGGTCTCGGCGGCGGCTGCGGCGTCTTCGCCGTCAAGCACCGGTTTGGTGAACTCAAGGTATTGCGAGCAGAACGCGCCCCACACAAAGCTGTAAAGCGTGTTGGCCGCATCGTTGAAACGGTAGGTCTCCAGCGCTGCGTTCACGGTTTCCAGCGTCTTGGCGATCTCGCCCTTGATCCAGATGTTCAGCGGCAGGGTGGTCTGCGGCACGGCGTCGGAGTGGGGCAGCTCGAACGTGCCCTTGAATTCGCCATAGGTGGCGGCGTTCCACAGCTTGGTGACGAAGTTGCGGTAACCTTCGATCCGCTTGGTGTCCAGCTTCAGCGCACCACCAAGGCTTGCCATCGACGCATTGGTAAAGCGCAGGGCGTCCGCGCCAAATTCGTCGATCAGGTCCAGCGGGTCGATGACGTTGCCTGTGGACTTCGACATCTTCTTGCCCTTGGCATCGCGCACGAGGCCGTGCAGGTAGACTGTCGAGAACGGCTTTTCCCCGACGACGGCAAGCTGCATCATCATCATACGCGCCACCCAGAAGAACAGGATGTCCTGCCCGGTGATCAGGTCAGAGGTCGGGAAATAGCGTTTCAGCGCGTCGGTCTGCTCGGGCCAGCCCAGCGTTCCGATGGGCCACAGACCGGAGGAGAACCACGTATCGAGCACGTCGGGATCGCGCCAGACCGGGTAGATCAGCGTGGTGGGGTCTTGGCTGGTGGCATATTCGGCCAGCGCGGCGGTGAACTGTTGCAGCGCGGTGTCGCGGTCGGCCACTTCGACCACGCGGGCATGGCCCAGCGGTGTCGGCAGTTCGGCCAGCGTTGCGGTGAAGTCGGCGTGCACCCCGTCGAAATCCGCGCCGCAGATGTGACGGTCGGCCCGGTCGCGCAGCGATTGCGCCGAGAGCAGGCGGCCCACTTCGACCATGTCCAGCGCGCCGTCGCCCTCGTCGTCGGTAAAGCCGAAGGCGTGCAGGTCAAACCCGTACCAGACCGGGATCTGATGGCCCCACCACAGTTGGCGCGAGATGCACCAGGGTTCGATGTTTTCAAGCCAGTTATAATAGACCTTTTCGCCGCTCTCGGGGATGATCTTCACATCGCCACTGCGCACCGCATCCAGCGCGGGGCCGACGATCTTGTCGGTGTCCACGAACCACTGATCGGTCAGCAGCGGCTCGATCACCACTTTGGAGCGGTCGCCGTAGGGCTGCATGATCGGCTTTTGCTCGACATAAGGCACCGCCTCGACGCGCTCGTTG
>JAGXHE010000029.1 GCA_024636445.1 Sulfitobacter sp. | reverse complement strand
GCCCCTCGGGCCATTCGCTGCCGCTGCGTATCGCGGGTGGTCTGCACGCCCTTGTCTTGTCGGGCCGCAGCCCGCAACTGGCGGCAAACTATCCGCCACATACAACGGATGACACGATACTGCGCGCTGCAATTCTTGCCGCGTTGACCCAACACGAGGGATTCTTGCTGGACTGGACCGCCAGCCCGCCCCAGACCAACGAAGTCCGCCGCTCTGCTGCGTTGATCGCGGGTGCGCGGGTGGCCTGCCAGCACTTCGATCTGCCGGTGATGCTGAGCGAGCTTGGCGCGTCCGGCGGGCTGAACCTGATGTGGGATCACTTTGCGTTGCGCATCGGAGACACAACCTTCGGACCTCCCCAACCCGCCCTGAGCCTGACACCAGACTGGACCGGCCCGCTGCCGCCCGCCACAACACCGCAGGTGGCACAACGCGCAGGCGTGGACCTCAACCCGCTGAACCCGCGCAATGCCGACGATTTGCTACGACTGACCGCCTATCTGTGGGCGGATCAGCCTGAACGTCTGGCCCGCACCCGCGCCGCTGCCCGTATCTTTGTTGCGGATGTCGTGCGCGGCGACGCGATCGACTGGCTGGAACAGCGCCTGACCGCCCAGCCCGAGGGCCAGTTGCACCTGATCCAGCACACAATCGCCTGGCAGTATTTCCCCCTGCAGGCGCAGTCCCGTGGCACCGCTCTGATCGAAGCGGCAGGTGCCAAGGCCACCGCGACCAGGCCGCTGGCGTGGCTCTCGATGGAGACCGATGGCGACGTGACGGGCGACGTCGGCGCAGCGCTAAACCTACGGCTCTGGCCCGGTGACAAGCGCATGCCGCTCGGGCGCGCCGACTTTCACGGACGCTGGGTCAACTGGAACGGGTCTGCCTGAGACCAAATGGGAATTGCCCATCCCGACCTCACATGTTTGACTGTGAGGCGATACCGAGAGGACAGACCATGCGCACCGTGTTGAAATGGGCACTTCGACTGCTGCTGATCGTGGCACTGGCGGCCATCGTCATAGGCCTCTGGAAACGCGAAGAAATCACCCGGCTTCTGGCCGTGAACAGCCTGTTCTCCGAAGACAGGATCGTCGACAACTTCAGCCATATGAACGCCGCCTTCCTGTCCCGCGAGATCCCGCGCGGCGATGCGCCCATCTCTCCGCTGCCCTACGGCGCGCCGATGACCTTGCCCGCAGGCACCGAGGCGTGGATAAATGAGCGCGCCCTCACCTCGCTGCTGGTGCTCAGGGACGGTCATGTCGTCTACGAGGACTACTATCTGGGCACCACCGAAGAAGACCTGCGCATCGGCTGGTCCGTCGCCAAAAGCTTTCTGTCCGCGCTGATGGGTGTTCTGGTCGATGAGGGCGCGATTGCCTCGCTCGACGATCCGGTGACCAGATATGCGCCCAAGCTGACGGGCAGCGCCTATGACGGCGTGAGCATCCGCAACGTGTTGCAGATGTCGTCGGGCGTGACCTTCGACGAGGACTATCTGGACTATGACAGCGACATCAACCGCATGGGCCGCGTGCTGGCCCTGGGCGGCGAGATGGACGACTTCGCCGCCAGCATTACCGAGACGTTTTCGCCCCCCGGCACACAGATGAAATACACCTCGATCGACACGCATGTGCTGGGCATGGTGATGCGCGGCGCCACCGGGCGCGATATCCCCGCGCTGCTTTCGGAAAAGATCATCGCCCCGCTGGGCGTCGAAGCCGCGCCCTATTACGTCACCGACGGTGTCGGCGTGGCCTTTGTGCTCGGCGGGCTGAACCTGCGCACCCGCGACTATGCGCGCTTTGGCCAGATGATCCTGCAAGACGGCGTGTGGCAAGGCGAGCAGATCGTGCCCGCCGACTGGATCGACACCTCGATCCGGCCCACCGCCAACACCGCACCGGGCGAGATAGGCTATGGCTATCAGTGGTGGGTGCCCGTGGGCGCGACACCGGGGCAAGAGGTCACCGGGCGTGGCGTCTACGGCCAATACCTCTATATCGACAAGGCAGCACGCGTGGTGATCGTCGTCACCTCTGCCGACCGCCAGTTCCGCGACGCGGGCGTAAACGATGCAAATATCGAAATGCTGCGTAACCTGACCGCAGCGACGGAGAGCAATGATGGAACCTGATGACCCGATCAACGTGCTGGACCAGCCCCTTGCCCCCTGCAGCAGCACCCCGCTGACCGGCTTTTTCCGCGACGGCCACTGCAACACCTGCGCCGCCGACCAAGGCAGCCACACGGTCTGAGCGGTGATGACGGCGGAATTTCTCGCCTATTCGAAATACGTCGGCAACGATCTCAGCACCCCGCGCCCCGAATTCGGCTTTGACGGGCTGAACCCCGGCGACAGCTGGTGTTTGTGCGCCGCGCGCTTCCTGCAAGCCCATGATGAGGGCTGCGCGCCCAAAGTGGCACTGACCTCCACCCACAAACGCGCGCTCGATATCGTACCTCTACACGTGCTGAAGGCCCACGCTTCGTGAAACGCGGACCTATGCTTCATCTTGCAAGGTAAACTCCGGGGGAGGCCGAGGGCCGGGGGCAGCGCCCCCAAACCGCTGTCAATTCAGCCAAAGTTCCCCATCTCGAAGCCAAGCGCCTTGGCCACTGTAAAGATGTCCTTGTCGCCGCGCCCACACATGTTCATGCAAATGATGTGGTCCTTGGGCAGGGTCGGTGCCAGCTTCATCACATGGGCCAGCGCGTGGCTGGGCTCCAGTGCCGGAATGATCCCTTCCAGCGTGCAGCACAGCTGGAACGCTTCCAGCGCTTCGACATCGGTGATGCTCACGTATTTCGCGCGGCCGATCTCGTGCAGCCATGCGTGTTCGGGGCCAATGCCGGGGTAATCCAGCCCTGCCGAGATCGAGAACCCTTCGAGGATCTGGCCATCGTCGTCCTGCAACAGATATGTGCGGTTGCCGTGCAGCACGCCGGGGCGTCCACCGGTCAACGAGGCGCAATGCTCCATCTTGGCGTTCACACCCTTGCCGCCGGCTTCGACGCCGATGATGTTGACCTCTTTGTCGTCGAGGAACGGATAGAAAAGACCCATCGCGTTCGACCCGCCGCCGATGGCCGCGATCAGCGTGTCGGGCAAGCGTCCCTCTGCGGCGTCCATCTGTTCGCGGACTTCCTTGCCGATGATCGACTGAAAATCCCGCACCATCGCGGGATAGGGGTGCGGACCCGCCACCGTGCCGATGCAATAGAATGTGTCGCGCACGTTGGTGACCCAGTCGCGCAGCGCGTCGTTCATCGCGTCTTTCAGCGTGCCTCTGCCGCTCGTCACCGGCACCACTTCGGCCCCCAGCAGACGCATGCGGAACACGTTGGGCGCCTGACGCTCGACGTCATGCGCGCCCATATAGACCACGCATTTCAGCCCGAACTTGGCGCAGACGGTCGCCGTGGCTACCCCGTGCTGGCCCGCACCGGTTTCCGCGATGATACGCGTCTTGCCCATACGGCGCGCCAGAATGATCTGCCCCAGCACGTTGTTGATCTTGTGCGCGCCGGTGTGGTTCAGCTCGTCGCGTTTCATGTAGACCTTGGCACCACCCAGATGGTCTGTCATCCGTTCGGCGAAATACAGCGGCGACGGGCGGCCCACGTAATGCGTCCACAGGTCGTTCATCTCGGCCCAGAAATCGTCGTCGGTCTTGGCCTTCTCGTATTCTTCCTCAAGGCTCAGGATCAGCGGCATCAACGTCTCGGAGACAAAGCGCCCACCGAAGTCGCCAAAGCGGCCCTGTTCGTCGGGACCGGTCATGAAGGAATTGAAGAGATCGTTCGCCATCGGGCTGCTCCTGTCTGATGTTGCCTTGGACCTAGCTTTCAGCGCCCTGCGTGTAAAGCACTAGCCGTTTTTGTCGCGGCAGGTTCATGTGCCGTAGACGCCCCAAGGCGCTCCGACGGAACCCTGCCCCTTCAGAGGATCACACCCGCGCCACAGCGCCCTGTGCTGCATGGCAGAACTGCGCGATCTTGTCGGCGTCCTTGACGCCCGGCGCCGATTCGACGCCCGACGATACATCGACCTGACGCGCACCGGTCACGCGGATCGCTTCGGCCACGTTTTCAGGGGTCAGCCCACCCGCCAGCATCCAAGGCACCGGCCAGCGGCGGCCCGCGATCAGACGCCAGTCGAACGAAAGCCCGTTGCCGCCCGGCAACTCGGCGTTGCGCGGTGGTTTTGCATCGACAAGGATCTGATCGGCCACGCTCAGGTAGCTGTCGAGCGTCACAAGATCGGCGGCATCGGCCACGCCCACGGCCTTCATCACCGGCAGACCATAGCGCGCCTTGACCTCACTCACCCGCGCGGGGCTTTCCGAGCCATGCAGTTGCAACATATCCAACGGCACCTGCGCCAGCAGTGCATCCAGAAACGCATCATCCGCATTGACGGTCAGCGCGACCTTGGCAAGCCCGACAGGGGCATCGATGGCCAGCGCTGCGGCTTGCTCCAACGAAAGATTGCGGGGCGATTTCTCGAAAAACACAAATCCGCAGTAGACCGCCCCCGCCGCCGCAGTTGCAGCAACGTCGACTGGTGTTCGCAGCCCGCAGATCTTTACGGCAATGTCAGGTGGCATAGGTGCGGATCAGCCCGTTTCGTCCAGCAAAGCCAGTACTTCATCCTTGCCCTGATGCTTTTCACCCCGAAGGCGTTTGACTTCACGCTCCAGCTTGCGCACTTCGCGCCCCTTGCGCGCGGCTTCGGCCCGCACGGCATGTTCGCGGAACCATTCCCAGACGAACCCGACCAGAAGGCCGACCACGATGCCCATGAAGATCACCAGAAACAGCGGCAGCTGGATCGACGGGTTGATCGCGAAATAGCCCGCAACCTCTTGCGGCAATATTTTCAGTAGCACCAGCTCGCGGTTGGCGAGGGCGATGGCAATCAGGGCAATCGCGAAGATTGCGATACAGGCATAACGTATATAGCGCATCAGTCGTTTCCGTTCAGGCGGTCTCTAAGCAGTTTGCCCGTCTTGAAAAAGGGCACGTGCTTTTCTTCGACATGAACGGTCTCACCCGTCCGCGGGTTCCGTCCGACACGCGCATCGCGTTGTTTGACAGAGAACGCGCCAAAGCCACGAAGCTCGACCCTGTCGCCGCGCGACATAGCACCCGTGATCTCCTCGAAAATCGTATTAACGATCCGCTCGACATCACGTTGATACAGATGTGGGTTCTCGTCGGCGATTTTCTGAATGAGTTCAGACCGGATCATATTGTGTCCCCCCCGGGCATTGGTCGCACCTGTCACAAGCTGTGACTATAGGAACAAAAATCTGTTGCGGAAACAGGTAGCGCAAGCAGCAGGCAAGAAATTGCAGGGCGAACACGCTGTTTCGGGGGAGAAAATCGCGTTTTGGATGCAGTGCCAATCCTCAAGGCACAGCTGAAATCAAATCCGGCGCGTAATCAGCGGTAATGATTCGGCCACAAAAAAGGCCCCACATCCGGGGATGCAGGGCCTGTGTCTTGGTGTTTATCACGTGCCCGAAGGACGCGAGATATCAGTCGTCGTCGCCTTTCAGCGCCGCGCCCAGGATGTCGCCCAGCGATGCGCCCGAGGCAGAGGAGCCATACTGTTCGACGGCCTCTTTCTCTTCTGCAATCTCGCGTGCCTTGATCGACACACCCAGACGACGCGATTTGTTGTCGACGTTGGTGATACGCACATCAACCTTGTCGCCAACGCTAAAGCGCTCGGGGCGTTGCTCGGCACGGTCACGCGACAGGTCGGAGCGGCGGATGAAGGATTTCATGCCTTCGTATTCCACTTCGATGCCGCCTTCTTCGATCACGGTCACGGTCACGGTCACGATCGAGCCGCGCTTCACGCCGCCAACCGCTTCTGCGAACTTGTCGCCACCGACGCCCTTGATCGAGAGCGAGATGCGCTCTTTCTCGACGTCGACTTCGGACACAACGGCCTGAACCATGTCGCCCTTGCGATAGTTCTGGATGGCGTCTTCGCCACGTTCGTCCCATGACAGGTCGGACAGGTGAACCATGCCGTCGATGTCGCCGGGAAGACCAACGAACAGACCGAATTCGGTGATGTTCTTGACTTCGCCTTCGACTTCGGTGCCCTCGGGGTGGGTCTCGGAGAACACTTCCCACGGGTTGCGCATGGTCTGCTTGAGACCCAGCGAAACGCGACGCTTGGCCTGGTCGATTTCCAGAACCATGACCTCAACCTCTTGCGAGGTGGACACGATCTTGCCGGGGTGCACGTTCTTCTTGGTCCAGGACATCTCGGACACGTGAACCAGACCTTCGACACCGGGCTCGAGCTCAACAAATGCACCGTAGTCGGTGATGTTGGTCACGCGGCCAGTGTGCGCCGATTCCAGCGGATACTTGGCAGCCACCAGATCCCATGGATCTTCCTGCAGTTGCTTCATGCCCAGCGAAATGCGGTGGGTTTCCTTGTTGATCTTGATGACCTGAACGTTGATCGATTCACCGATCGACAGGATTTCGGACGGGTGGTTGACCCGGCGCCATGCCATGTCTGTAACGTGCAGCAGGCCGTCAACACCGCCCAGATCAACGAACGCACCGTATTCGGTGATGTTCTTGACCACGCCCTCGACGGTCTGACCTTCGGTCAGGTTGCCGATGACTTCGGCGCGCTGTTCGGCACGCGATTCTTCCAGAATGGCGCGACGCGATACAACGATGTTGCCACGACGACGGTCCATTTTCAGGATCTGGAAGGGTTGCTTGAGGCCCATCAGCGGGCCTGCGTCACGCACGGGGCGCACATCGACCTGAGAACCGGGCAGGAACGCGACAGCGCCGCCCAGATCAACGGTAAAGCCGCCTTTGACACGACCAAAGATCGCACCTTCGACGCGGGCGTCGTCGGCATAGGCTTTTTCCAGACGATCCCATGCTTCTTCACGACGGGCCATTTCGCGGCTGATGACGGCTTCGCCACGCGCGTTTTCGACCTGCCGCAGGAACACTTCGACCTCATCGCCGGGGGCGATTTTGGGCTGTTCACCGGGATCTGCGAATTCTTTGATGTCAACGCGGCCTTCCATCTTGTAGCCGACGTCGATGATGGCCTGTCCCGCTTCAATTGCGATGACTTTGCCTTTTACGACAGTCCCTTCTTCGGGAGTGTCCATTTCGAAGCTTTCGTTCAGGAGGGCTTCGAATTCCTCCATCGATGTTGATTGAGCCATGTGGTCTCTGGTTTCCTAATCTACGTTTGTTTTCGGGCCGTGCGGTTGTCTCCGCCGGTCTTGCGGGTTTCGTTGGTCGGGTGAACTACAAAACAAAGAGGGCCGGATAGTACCGACCCTGCTCGTCTCGATGTCTTGCGGTGTGTTCACCTTGCTGACAGGCGCGCGTATAGCGGGCTTGGGCCTTGTGCGCAAGGACCAAGCGCCCGCAGGCCCTAGCAATAGCGTTCCGGGCCGATCCACTGATCCGCATTGTAGCGGTCGCCGTGGCACCAGCCGACGGGCAACACTGCCTCGATACGCGCCAGAGCCTGCGGGCTGAGGGTGAGTTCGCAACCGCGCACCAGATCGCGAAAGAATGCGGTGTGGCGCGTGCCTGGGATCGGGATGATGTGGTCGCCCTGCGCCAGCAGCCACGCAATCGACAGCGCCGCCGTGGGCTCGCCCATGTCGGACGCCAAGGCGCGAAACCCTTTGATGATCTGCAGATTGGCCTCGAGATTGGGCGACTGGAAACGCGGATTGCCCTTCAGGAACGGCATGTCCGCCACCTGCTCTACCGTGCGAGGCGTATCGGTCAGCAGCCCTCGCCCGACCGGCGAGAAGGCGACCAAGGCCGTGCCCAGCTCGGCGCAGGTCTGTACCAAGCCCAATTCGGGTGCGCGGGTTTGCAACGAATATTCCGACTGCACCGCATCGACATGGGCCACCATCGCCGCCCGCCGCAAGGACGAAGGTGCAATTTCGGAAAAACCGATGGCCTTGATCTTGCCCTTGCGACGCAGGGCGTCCAGTGTACCCGTGACCTCTTCGATCGGGATATCGGCCTGACGTCGGTGACAATAGTAGAGATCGACGTGATCCAGCCCCATGCGTCTCAGGCTTTTGTCCAGCTCTGCCTCAAAGTGGTCGGGGCTGTTGTCGAAGCAGCGCTTGCCGTCGGCGTCGCGGGTGATCGCGGCCTTGGTGGCAATGTGAAAATCATCGCGTGCGCCGGGATGGGCCGCCAGATAACTGCCGATAAAGTCCTCGGACTGGCCCATGCCATAGACATTCGAAGTGTCGATGTGGGTGACGCCCATATCACGCGCCATGTCCAAAATCGCGTGACTGCCCTCTTCGGTCGCCTTACCGTAAAAGTCGGCAAAGGACATCGCACCGTAGCCAAGGGCAGAGATTTCGGGGCCCTGAGACCCCAGTTTGCGCATCTTCATCGGATCATCCTTTCTTCGCGGTCACGGCTGCGATGGCCGCGGCCACGGCTTCGGCGATGGTCTGGTCGGAGGTGTCGATCACGACTGCATCGTCGGCAGGTTTCAGCGGTGCTTCGGCCCGGTCCATGTCGCGTGCGTCGCGTGCCTTGACGTCGGCGGTCACCACGGCAAGATCGGCAGGCTGGCCGCGCTGCACCAGTTCGTCATAGCGGCGTCTGGCACGCACTTCGGCGCTGGCGGTGACGAACAGCTTTACCTCTGCCCCCGGACAGATCACCGTGCCGATGTCGCGTCCGTCCAGCACGGCGCCTCCTGCCTTGCGGGCAAAGCTGCGCTGAAACTCAAGCAACGCCGCCCGCACTTCGCCAATTTCAGCCACTTCGCTCGCGGCCTGCGCGACGTCCTGGCCCCGCAGGGTGTCATCCTCTAGATCCGACGGTACCAGCGCACGCGCAGCGGAGGCGGCGTCTTCACCTTTCAGCACCTTGGCCCCTACGGCGCGATACAAAAGCCCCGTATCCAGATGCGCCATCCCGAAATGCTCAGCAACCGCCTTGGAAATCGTGCCCTTGCCCGCCGCCGCAGGTCCGTCGATGGCAATTGTAAACGCCTCGCTCATGAATTTCTCTCCGATTGCGCGATACGTCCTTTGACGTAGGCCGCAAGCGCCGCGATCAAGCAGGGCGAAAGCGTTGCGTATTTCGTCATCGTAGCAATGCTCGCGACCTGCACCGCCGAGACGGTCAGCAGATCGGGTTCGGTGCGCAGCAGTCCGGCGACAAAAGCGTTCTCCAGATAGTCCGTGCCCAGATAGACCAGCGCAAGGGCCCCCAGCACCATCTGCACCACGCCGGTATAGCGCAACCGGATCACCACCATCAGCACCGCCGTCAGCAGCGCGGGAAACACGGTGTCCATCATCCGCAACCGGCCCAGATACACGTCGATCTGGCCCGTCTCGCGCAGCGCCGTCAGATAGCCCTGCGCATAAGCCAGATCATATCCGAACACCCGCGCGTCGAAGATCGACCATTCTGGGCCGGGTGTCAGGCTGCGCGTCGAGGTAAAGACCATCGCCGCAAAGAGCAGCATCGTGGCCCACAACAGCGGGCCGAACCAGCGGGGCATCGGCTTTCTATACATAGGCTTAGACATCGGAGCGCGTGATGGCAGCACCCAGACCACCCATCAGGGGTTCGAAAATCGGGAAGGACGTCGCAATCGGCCCGCCGTCATCCACCGACACCGGCTGCTCGGTGGCCATGCCCAACACCAGAAACGACATCGCGATGCGGTGGTCCAGATGGCTGGCACAGGTCGCCCCGCCCGGAACGTTGCCGTGGCCCAGGCCCGTCACGGTCCACCAGTCGGGACCATCCTCGACGGTGATGCCGTTGGCCTCAAGCCCCACTTTCATCGCGTCGATCCGGTCGCTTTCCTTGACCCGCAGTTCCTTGACCCCCGGCATATGCGTCTTGCCGCTGGCAAAGGCCGCGACGACCGACAGCACCGGATATTCGTCGATCATGCTGGCGGCACGCTCGGCGGGCACCTCGATGCCTTTCAGATCGGGCGAAAACCGCGCCCGCAGGTCGGCCACCGGCTCGCCGCCCTCGATCCGCTCGTTTTCATAGCTCAGGTCCGCGCCCATCTCGCGCAGGGTGGTGAACAGCCCCGCCCGCGTCGGGTTCAACCCGATATTGGGCACCAACACGTCCGAACCGGGCACGATCAACGCCGCACAGACCGGAAAGGCCGCCGACGACGGATCGCGCGGCACGTCGATGTGCTGTGCCTTCAATTCGGGCTGGCCGGTCAGGGTGATCACGCGGCCTTCGTCGGTGACCTCGGTCGTGATCTCGGCGCCGAAACTCGCCAGCATCCTCTCAGTGTGGTCACGCGTGGCCTCGGCCTCGATCACCACGGTCTTGCCCGGTGCATTCAGCCCCGCCAGCAGCACCGCTGACTTCACTTGCGCCGACGGCACCGGCACCACGTAGCGCACCGGCACCGGATCGGCCGCCCCCACGATGGTCATCGGCAGACGCCCGCCAGCACGGCCTACCGATTGCGCGCCGAACAAAGCCAGCGGATCGGTCACCCGCGCCATCGGCCGACCATTGAGGCTGGCGTCACCGGTGAACGTCACTGAAATCGGCGAGGTCGCCATGCAACCCATGATCAGACGCACGCCGGTGCCCGAGTTGCCGCAATCGATCACCTGATCCGGCTCGGCAAAGCCGCCGACGCCCACACCGTGCACCGACCAACGGCCGCCACCGTGATCCGTCACCTCGGCCCCGAAGGCGCGCATCGCGCGAGCGGTGTCCAGCACGTCCTGACCTTCCAGCAGACCGGTGATCGTGGTCTCGCCCACGCACATCGCGCCCAGGATCAGCGACCGATGCGAGATCGACTTGTCGCCCGGCACCTGCGCCGTTCCGGTCAGCGCACCACAGGCGCGCGAGGTCATGGGGATGGGTGCACCGTGGCTCGACATGGCAATTCCTTGGTCAAAGATCTGACACCGTATTAGCCTCTCGCTTCCGTGAGGTCCATGCAAGGAACACGCCCCTGCCCCTCGCGTTGTGCCTTCAACAAGAAGGAGACCTTCATGACCAAGACATTTGACACAATCAACCCCGCCACCGGTTCCAGGATCGCCACGCACAGCTATCTGGACGACGCCGAGCTCGGATCGCGCATCAACGCCTGCCACGATGCCTTTCGCGCGTGGCGCCTGGAATCGCACGAGGCACGCGGCAAGGTGATCAAGGCCATCGGCCAAGGCCTGCGGGATCGCAAGGACGAGCTGGCCGCCCTGATGACGCAGGAGATGGGCAAACTGCTGAGCCAGTCCAAGCAGGAAATAGAGTTGTGCGCCGCGATCTGCGACTATACCGCCGAGACTGGCCCCGACATTCTGGCCACCGAAGACCGCGACATCCAGAGCGGCAGCCGAGGCCGCGTGGTCCATGCGCCCATCGGCATCGTCTACGGCATCCAGCCGTGGAACTTTCCCGCCTATCAGGTCGTGCGCTACTCCATCGCCAACCTGATGGCAGGCAACGGCGTGCTGCTGAAACACGCATCGAACGTGGCAGGCTCGGGCCAGTTGCTCGACGAGATCTATGCCGATGCTGGCCTGCCCGCCGGTTTGTTCTCGGCGCTGATCATCAGTCACGACCAGTCAGACACCGTCATTGAGCACGAACTGGTGCGCGGCGTCACCCTGACAGGCAGCCCCGCCGCGGGCCGCGATATCGCCGCCAAAGCCGGCAAGGCGCTGAAGAAAACCGTGATGGAACTGGGTTCAAACGACGCCTACATCGTGCTGGCGGATGCAGACGTGGAAAAGGCCGCACAGATTTGCACCATGGGCCGTACCTACAACAACGGCGAAACCTGCGTGGCGGCCAAACGCTTTGTGGTGGCCGATGCGGTCTATGACGATTTCCGCGACGCCTTCGTCAAGGCGATGCAGGCCGTGACCCCCGGCGATCCCACCAGCAAGGACGCCAAGATCGGCCCGATGGCGCGCAAGGACCTGCGCGACGATCTGCACGAACAGGTCGAACAATCTGTCGCCAAAGGTGCCGAAATCCTGTGCGGTGGCAAAGTGCCCGATGGCGAAGGCTACTTCTACCCCGCCACGGTTCTGGCCAACGTCCAGCCGGGCCAGCCCGCCTATGACGATGAGCTTTTCGGCCCCGTCGCGGCGCTGATCCGTGCCAAGGATGACAAGGACGCAATGCGCATCGCCAACGACAGCAAGTTCGGACTGGGCGGCGGCATCATCTCGCGCGATGTGAAACGCGCGCAGGAACTGGCAGAGGTCGAATTCGACACTGGCATGGTGTTCATCAACGGCTTTGGACTGGCCACACCCAACATGCCATTCGGCGGGGTCAAGGATTCAGGCTATGGCCGCGAACACGGCGGTTTTGGGATGCTAGAGTTCACCAATGCCAAAGCCGTGCTGATCATGGAAGAATAACGGCTCTTGCTGGTGACATAGGTTCGGGGGCCACAGCCCCCGGCACCTATTTCTTGCGAACCTATTTCTTGCGAAACGTCAGGTAGTGCGGCACACGCCCCTCGCGCAGCGCCTTCTGCTCGTAGCGCGTCGAAATCCAGTCGTCCCACGCCACTCGCCAGTGGTCCGGCCCTTCGGCCAGCCATTCGAAACCGTGCCCCGGCACCTGTTCCAGCGTCTGGCGCACATAGTCCGGAATATCCGTCGCAACACGAAAGATCGCCCCCGGTTTGAGCACCCGCACCAGCGGTGCCAGATGCTCTTCGGTCACAAACCGCCGCCGGTGGTGCCGCGCCTTGGGCCACGGATCAGGATATAGAAGAAACGCCCGGTCGATCGACGCCTCGGGCAGCACGTCGAACATATCACGCACATCGCCCGGATAGACCGCCAGATTGTCAACATTCGCCTTGCGGATCTTTCCCAGCAGCATCGCCACGCCGTTGATATAAGGCTCGCAGCCGATGATCCCAACATCCGGGTTCGCAGAGGCCTGATGCACCAAATGCTCGCCGCCACCGAAACCGATTTCCAACCAGACAGGCTTGCCCCCAAACAGAGCCTTCAAATCCAGCGGCACACGGTCCGGGTTCACGTCCCAATCCACTGGCCCCGGCGACAGGGCGGCCAGATCTTCTTCCAGATAACCCTCTTGGCTCGCCTTCAGGTGCTTGCCCTTGCGGCGGCCATAAAAGTTGCGGTGGGGGCGTGATGCTGTGTTCATGGCGGCGGTTTAGCGTCAAGATTGCAGATGCGCAACGCAACGTATCGCTTCCATGCGTTGCATCCCCTGCTAGCATTCATCGCAGGAAAAGGGAGACCACCATGAGCCATGTTCACGTCGTTGCCGTCATCACCGCCACCCCCGGCCAACGCGCAGCACTACTGGAAAAATTCAACGCCAACGTGCCCGCCGTCCACGCCGAAGACGGCTGCATCAGCTACCACGCAGTCACCGACACCCCCGACGTCGGCCCGTTCCAGACGCCCATCGGCGCAGACACCTTCATGGTGATCGAAGAATGGGCCAGCCTCGATGCCCTCATGGCCCACGCAGTCGCCCCCCACATGAAAGACTACGGCAGAGCGACCAAAGACATGATCGCCGACCGCAAGATCCACGTCCTCAGCCCCGCATGAACAAGAAAAGGGCGGCGCCGTCACTGACACCGCCCCATTTCTTTTGGCTGAAAATACCGGGGGAAAGGCGCGCATGCGCCGAGGGGGCAGCGCCCCCCTACACTGCGGCCTTAAGCGCTTCGACCAGATCCGTGTTTTCCCAGCTGAATCCGCCATCCGCGTCCGGCGCGCGGCCAAAGTGGCCATAGGCCGCCGTACGCTCGTAGATCGGCTTGTTCAGGCTCAGATGTTCGCGAATGCCACGCGGGGTCAGGTCCATGACCTTGTCGATTGCAGCTTCGATCAACGCGGGCTTCACGGCACCGGTGCCGAACGTATCGCAATAGATCGACAGCGGTTTGCTGACGCCGATGGCATAGCTCAGCTGGATGGTGCATTTGTCAGCCAATCCTGCCGCGACCACGTTCTTGGCGAGATAGCGCGCCGCATAGGCCGCCGAGCGGTCCACCTTGGTCGGGTCCTTGCCCGAGAACGCGCCTCCGCCGTGCGGAGCGGCACCGCCATAGGTGTCCACGATGATCTTGCGCCCGGTCAGGCCCGCGTCGCCATCGGGGCCGCCGATCACGAACTTGCCCGTGGGGTTCACGTGCCACTTGGTCGCGTCGTCCAGCCAGCCTTCAGGCAGAACTTCGGTGATGTAGGGCTCGACGATGTCGCGGATGTCGGCGCTGGTCAGGTCAGGGTCCATGTGCTGGGTCGACAGCACCAGTGACGACACGCCGACCGGCTTGCCATCTTCATAGCGCACCGACAGCTGGCTTTTGGCGTCGGGACCAAGGGCAGGCTCGGTGCCGTTCTTGCGCACTTCGGCCAGACGCTTGAGGATCGCGTGCGCATAAAGGATGGGCGCGGGCATCAGCGCGTCGGTCTCATTGGTGGCAAAGCCGAACATGATCCCCTGATCGCCTGCACCTTCTTCCTTGTCGGTGGCCGCATTCACGCCTTGGGCAATGTGCGCGGACTGTTCGTGCAGCAGGTTGGTGATCTCGCAGGTTTTCCAGTGGAATTTTTCCTGCTCATAGCCGATGTCGCGGATACAGGCGCGGGTGATGTCTTCGATCCGCTCCATGTATTCGTGCAGCTTTTCCTGATCCGACAGGCCGATCTCGCCGCCAATCACCACGCGGTTTGTGGTGGCAAACGTCTCGCAGGCGACGCGGGCTTCGGGTTCTTCGGTCAGAAGCGCATCCAGAATGGCATCGGAAATGCGGTCGCACACCTTATCGGGGTGCCCCTCGGAAACGGATTCCGAGGTGAAGGTATAGTTCTTGCGGGACATGAAGTGCTCCATTGAATTCCATGTGTCACGCCAGGAAGCCGTTGTGACACGTTCAAGCCCGTTTATGTGCGCCGACGCAGGCCGTCAATCGAAATGCGGCGTGCCAAAAGGACGCCCCACCCCAGCAACAGCAGCACCAACACCGGCAAATCGCCCGTTCGGGCGTAGATCGTGGGCGACAATGCGGCAGGCAGCGAGGAGTCCACATGGCCCGAAACGCCCAGCGGCAGGCTGTCCAGAATTTGCCCGCGCGGACCGATCATCGCGGAAATGCCGGTATTCGCGGCACGCGCCATCGGCAGGCCCTGCTCGATTGCACGCATCCGCGCCTGCGCCAGATGCTGCTGCGGGCCGGCGCGCTGTCCGAACCACGCATCGTTGGTGATCTGGATCAGGAACGCGGGCCGCACCGGGGCGGCGCCAACGTCGTGGGCAAAGACCGCCTCGTAGCAGATAAGCGGCAGCGCCTGACCCAGCGCCCCCAGATCGATCATCCGCGGGCCGGGGCCGCTGCCATAGCCGCCTGCGGCTTCGGCAAGCCCGCGCAGCCCGACCTTGGACGCCAGTTCGGTCAGCGGCATGTATTCTCCGAACGGAACCAGATGGTGCTTGTCGTAGATATCGGTGACTTGGGCGTCGGCGTTCACCACCACCAGCGAATTGTAATACCAGTCCTCGTCCCGCCGCTGGATGCCCAGAACCACAGGTGCGCCACGCGCGGCAACGGCGATCTGGTCGAACACCGGCTGGGCGTATTCCAACAGATAGGGCACTGCGGTCTCGGGCCAGACTACCAGATCGGGCTGCGGCTCTGCACCGGTGGCGCTCAGCAAGCGGTTCAGAAAGACCGGCACCTGCGCGGGGTCGAACTTTTCCTGCTGCGGCGCATTGGGCTGGACCAGTCGCACCAAATGGGGCGTCATCTGCGGCTCTGACAGCGCCATCGGCCACAGCACCGAAGCCAGGGCCGCGACGGCGGGCGGCAACACCAGCAGAGGGCGGTCCATCAATTGTACCATCACCGCGGCACCCGCGCACAGAACCAGCATCAACCCATAGGGTCCGACCCATGCCAGCGCCTGAGCGGCAGGCGTGTCGAGCAATCCCTGCGGCAGCATCCCCCAGGGAAAGCCGGTGAACAGATATCCACGCGCCAGTTCGGCCAGTGGCCAAAGCACCGCCAGCCCCAACACCCCCGCGCGCATCCTGCCCGCCACTGCAAAGGCCAGCCCCCAGAACGCGGCAAGCAGACCAGACATGCCCGCCAGTGCAAAGGGGGCCATCCAGCCATAGCGCGCCACGTCGATCTGAAAGGGCTCGGTCAGCCAGGACAGCGATATTATGAAATAGCCAAATCCGATCAGGAACCCCACGAGCCCAGCCCGCCAGGCACGCGCAGCGCCCCGGTAAAAGACAAAGCTGACCAGCAGCGCCACGAGCATCGCCACCGGCGTATCGGCCGGTGCCTGCCCCAGGGCCATGACAGCCCCGCAGCCCAGCGCGAGCAGTATCCATTGCCAGAGCGTGCGCGCCGCAAGCCATGCGGCGATGATCATACGGTCTCGTCCTGCCCCGGCAGGCGCACGCGCAGACGTTTGATCCGGCGCGGGTCGGCGTCGATCACCTCGAATTCGGGACCTTCGGGATGCACGACGACCTCGCCACGCGCGGGCACACGGCCCGCCAGCATGACGACCAGCCCGCCCAGCGTATCGATTTCCTCGGCGTCCACATCGTCGTGGTCGGTCAGTGACTGGCCGATCTCGTTCTCGAAATCTTCGAGCGGGGTCTTGGCGAGGGCAAGATAGCCGTCACCTCCCGCGTCGAGATTGAAGAACTGGCCCTCGTCCACGTCATGTTCGTCTTCGATCTCGCCGATGACCTGTTCGATCAGGTCTTCGATGGTCACCAGCCCGTCGACGCCACCGTATTCGTCGATCACCAGCGCCATGTGCCGCCGCTCGGTCTGCATTTTGGTCAGCAGCACGCCGATGGTCATCGACGGCGGCACGAAGAGCAGAGGGCGTATGATCGCGTCGAGCACGAAATCCTTGTCCCTGTCGCCGTTGAAGCCGTAGAGCAACGCCAGATCCTTGAGGTGTGCAAAACCTGTCGGCGTGTCCAGCGTGCCGTCGAAGACCGGCAGACGGGTCATACCGCTGTCCTTGAAGACCTCGACCAGTTCCTCCAGCGATATTGTGTTGGGCACCGCCACGATGTCCGCCTTTGGAATGGCCACATCTTCCACGCGCATCCGCCGCAGGTTGATCATCCCGTGTCCGCTGCGGCTGGGGGTGGGCTCCGAGGAGCCATCCGATCCGTTTTCGTCGTTGTCGGACGGGCTGAGCGCCTCGAACACACGGAAAAGAAAACCGCCCGATCTCGGGCTGTCTGTCTGCGGGGGTTCAGTGCCTGTCTCAGACTGCGCGCTCTGCGCCGCCTCAGACGATCCTTCCTCGTTATCGCCCATCGGGTCCTTATCCAGTTCAGGCAGAGGGATCTGCCAATTAAAGCGAGTATGGGTCATCAAGACCCAACTTGCCAAGTATGTCGATTTCCAGCTGCTCCATCACTGTGGCATCGCCGTCACGCACATGGTCATAGCCTAATAGATGTAAAATACCATGCACGATGAGATGGGTGGCGTGATCCGGCAGGGTTTTGCCTGCGGCAGCAGCCTCAGCGGCACAGGTGTCGTAGGCAATTGCGATGTCCCCCAGCTCGAGCCTGCCGTCGGGATCGGCTTTCGGGGGCAGCGGCGTGCCGCCCTCGATTTCGGCTCCGCGCTCATCCGAAGGCCAGCTGAGCACGTTTGTGGCCGTCGGCTTGGCGCGAAAATCGCCGTTGAGCACAGCGATGCGCGCGTCGTCACAGGCCAGAATGACGATGTCGGTTTGTGACGCGATGCCCAGATGCGCGAGTGTGGCCCCGGCCGCGCGGTCAGCCAGCGCGGCGAGGCCTGTTTGCTCCCAACGGGGATCTTCCAGTGCGATGTCGATCGTGTGGTTCACGCCCTATACCGGGGGCCAGCCCCCGGACCCCCGAGATATTTATGGCCAAAAGAAGTTTCAGCTTGTCTGTGTATCGGCCTCGTAAGCCTCGATGATCGCCGCCACAAGAGGGTGGCGTACCACGTCTTTCGAGGTGAAGTAGTTGAAGCTGATCTTGGGAATGTTCTGAAGCAGCCGTTCGGCATCGTGCAGCCCCGAGGCCTGGCCGCGCGGCAAGTCGATCTGGGTGCGGTCGCCGGTGATGACCATGCGTGACCCTTGGCCCAGACGGGTCAGGAACATCTTCATCTGCATCGCGGTCGCGTTCTGCGCCTCGTCCAGCACCACAAAGGCATTGGACAGGGTACGACCGCGCATGAAGGCCAGCGGGGCGATCTCGATGGTCTTTTCCTCGCGCAGCTTGGCCAATTGCTTGCCGGGCAGGAAATCGTTCAGCGCATCGTATAGCGGCTGCATGTAGGGATCGACCTTTTCATCCTGCGTGCCGGGCAGGAACCCCAGCTTTTCGCCCGCTTCGACGGCGGGGCGGCTGAGGATGATCTTGTTCACATGACCGCTGATGAACATCGAGACGCCGACGGCGACGGCGAGATAGGTCTTGCCCGTGCCGGCAGGGCCGATACCAAAGGCCATTTCGTTTTCGAACAGCGATTGCACATAGGCCTTTTGCGCCTCGGTGCGCGGCTCGACCGTTTTCTTGCGGGTCTTGATCTCGACCTTGTGACCAACGGGCATTTCCATCTGGTCGCCCTGCATCGGCCTGCGCACATCGTCGCTGCCGCCGCCCATGCGCAACTCGCGGTCGACATCGCCGGGCTCAACCTCGCGGCCTGATTCCAGCCGCAAGTAGAGTGCGTTCATGATCTCAAGCGCGCGGGTACGGCCGTCAGCCTCGCCCAGAATGGCCAGGTGATTGCCACGGCGGACGATCTGCACTTCGAGGGCGGATTCGAGCGCCGTGAGATTGCGATCATAGGGACCGCACAGGTCGATCAGCAATCGGTTGTCGGGAAATTCCACCAGCGATTCGTTTGGTGGGACGGTGTCTATCGGGGTAAGGGGGGCGCCTGTGGCCAATGCCTGCTCCTGCATCAGGGGTCTGATGCAGCGTCGCAAGTTTGCACGGGCTGTGCAACTGCGATGGTCCTGTTTTTTTGGCAATTTAAAAGAATTTCACCCCGCCGATGTAAAAAGGGCCAAAGCGGTATACGCCTTGGCCCTTCGAGCTTCTGCAAAAGGCGGATTGTCGCCTTAGTTGGGGTCCAGAATGCTGGAGCCGCGTTTGAAGTCGCCGACGGTGTAGGTCGGTTCAGCCACGCCGGAACAGACCGGTTTGCCATATTTGTCGAGACGCTGGGACAGATAGCCTTCGAGGCCATCATCGATGATCCAGTGGTCGCAACCATTGGGATCGACCCAGATACCGGCCTTGAGCTGGCTCAGGTCTTTTCTGTCGAAAAAGCCCCGGTCGATGGTTTTGTCAGGTGAATACCCGGTGCCACAAGCGGCAAGGCCGAAGGCACACAAGCTCAGCGAAAGTGCAATGCGTTTCACGATAATGGTCCCCTCAACGGATACAGATAATTTCGACGCGACGGTTCTTGGCCATACCGGCCGCAGATCCGTTCGACGCGGCGGGCATACGCTCGCCATAGCCACGCACGTCAGAAATGCGCGCGCCGGTCGACTGTGCGACAGACGCAACCGCGTTGGCGCGGTTCAGCGACAGACGCATGTTATAGGCGTCGGAGGCGCGGCTGTCGGTGTGACCGGTCACGATATAGCTGACGGCGGCAGTGCTCTGGAAGAACTCGGCCAGACGTTGTTTGCCGCCTGCCGAAATGCGGTAGCTGTCGGTGGCAAAGAACTGGTCGGTTTCCATTACGCCGCAGACATTGCCCCGGCGGCAGACCGGAATGCCCTGACGCGTGACGTGCGGCGACATGTAGCCTTCGGCGCCGTCGTCCATGACCCAGTGTTCGCATCCGTCCGGATCGACCCAAATGGTTGGAATATACTGGCCGCGGTCACGGCCCCCCTGCGCACTGGATTGCGCATTTACATCCGCCGCCGACACGACAACGGTCGCCAACGCGACGGCTGTTGCAGCAGCCACGCGCGTAATCGCGCTTGTGGCTTTAGAAAGTGTGTTACCCACAGCTTTGTCCCTTATCAATTGTTCCCCTGCACGACCCCTATAGAAAATATGGCAGAGCGGGGCCCTGCTACTATTGTTTCAGAGTAAGAAAATTTTAACCCTCTGTGAAGCCGCTTTAACCAGATATTGTGGCTATTTTCACAACACTTACATGGTGAAGTGAAGTTTTGGGCCAAATTTGGACACAGCCGCGCAGATCAGTCCAGCAGAACGCCACCCAGCGAGTTTGTGCCCGAAGAAACGATTCTGACTGCGCGAACCTCGCCGGGGGCAACTGCATCGCTGTCCACATGTACCGCATGCAGGTAATCGGATTTCCCCACCATCTGCCCCGCCTGACGGCCCGGCTTCTCGAACAGGACACCGACGGTGCGGCCCACCATATCCTGCTGGATCTGGCGCTGATGACGGGTGATCAACCCCTGGATGCGCTGAAGGCGGTCGTCGGCTTCAGCCGGATCGACTTGCGGACGTTCGGCTGCGGGCGTGCCGGGGCGGGTCGAGTATTTGAACGAATAGGCGTAGCCGTATTTGACCTCTTCGATCAGGTCCAGCGTGGCCTGAAAGTCTGCTTCGGTCTCTTCGGGAAAGCCCACGATGAAATCGCCCGACATCACGATGTCGGGGCGCGCGGCGCGGATGCGGTCGAGCAGTTTGAGATAGCCCTCGGCGCTGTGACTGCGGTTCATCCGTTTGAGGATGCGGTCACTGCCCGATTGCACCGGCAAATGCAGATAGGGCATCAGCTTGGCGCAAGTGCCATGGGCCTCGATCAGATCGTCGCTCATGTCGTTGGGATGGCTAGTGGTAAAGCGGATGCGCTTCAGCCCGTCGATCTTGTCCAGATCCCAGATCAGCTTGGCCAATGTGTAATCCGACCCGTCCGGTCCGGCGCCGTGATAGGCGTTCACGTTCTGGCCCAGAAGGGTGATTTCGCGCACGCCGCGATCCACCAGCCCCTTGGCCTCGTCGATGATGCGCGCGACAGGGCGGCTGACTTCGGCGCCGCGGGTATAAGGCACCACGCAAAAGGCGCAGAACTTGTCGCAGCCTTCCTGCACGGTCAGGAACGCAGTGGGCCCACGCGCCGCCTTTGGGCGCGATTTCAGCTGTTCGAACTTGTCCTCTTCGGGGAAATCCGTATCCAAAGACTTCTCGCCCCGGCGAGCCTTGGCCTCCATCTCGGGCAGCTTGTGATAGCTTTGCGGCCCCACGACCAGATCGACCAGCGGCTGACGGCGCATGATCTCGGCGCCTTCGGCCTGTGCCACGCAGCCCGCGACACCGATCATCAGGTCGGGCTTGATATCTTTCAGGTCACGGTAGCGGCCCAGTTCGGAATAGATCTTTTCCGCAGCCTTTTCACGGATATGGCAGGTGTTCAGCAAGATCATGTCGGCGTCACCGGCGGTATTGGTCTCGACATAGCCCTGCCCGCCCAGCGCTTCGGCCATGCGTTCGCTGTCATAGACGTTCATCTGACAGCCATAGGTCTTGATAAACAGCTTCTTGGGGGCGGTTTTTGTCTGGGTCATGACGGGCATCCGGGCATCTGGGGTCAAGGTCGCGGTGCTATCAGTATGCCGCACATCTTGCAATGAGAGCCAGATTGTCGGACTTTGCGCAAAACGAACAGGCCAGCCAATGATGTATTCCTCTCTCGATGCCTTTCTCAAGACCGGAGCGCAGGTTCTGGCCAAAGGTCCAATCGCCATGATCATGGTCGAGGACAACGTCGAGGTATCGACAACCCTGCGCCATCACCAGCAGTTGGGGTTCGCGTCCATTCTGGTGTTCATGTCCGAAGATTTCGACCTGCCCCGCGATCTGGAGGAGATCGTCACCCGCATCACCTATGACGTGACCGCCGATGGCGCGGTGCCAAGGGCGGTGAACCGGATCAACGATGCCGCAATTGGGAAATGGGTGTACTACTGCTACAACGCCGAATACCTGTTCTATCCTTTTTGCGAGACGCGCAGTGTCGGAGAAATGCTGGCCTTTCACACCGAAGAGCGGCGCGGATCAATGCTGAGCTATGTGGTCGATCTATATGCCGACGACCTTGACACCTGCCCCGATGCGGTATCGCTGGATCACGCCCATCTGGACCGGTCCGGCTACTACGCGCTGGCCCGCAAGGACCCGGTGACCGGACACCCGCGCGAAAGGCAGCTGGATTTCTTTGGCGGCCTGCGCTGGCGCTACGAAGAGCATGTGCCCGCCGCGCGACGCAAGATCGACCGGATCGCGCTGTTCAGGGCCGCGCCAAAGCTGCGTCTGCGCGACGATCACACATTCAACGATGAAGAGTACAACACCTTCGCCTGCCCGTGGCATCACAACATCACCGCCGCGATTGCGTCGTTCCGCACCGCCAAGGCGCTGAAACGCAATCCGGGGAGCACCTTTGATATTGCCACGTTCAAATGGCACAACTCGGCGCCCTTCGAATGGCATTCACGGCAGTTTCTGGATCTGGGCCTGATGGAGCCGGGACAGTGGTTCTAGGGCCGCACTAAACGCGCAGCACCGGGAACCAGTCTTCGCGCAGCCGTTGGCCCGGCTGCATGTCATGCCCCGGAAACGGCGGAGACGTGGGACCGGGGCGCTCGACATAGCGCGCGTCCTCGCCCACCAACCGCAGGGAAAACGCGCGGCGGCGGCTGTCGCTGGTGTTGCCACGTGCGCCGTGCAGGGTGCGGTAGTGGAATGCCACGGCATCGCCCGGCTGCATCTGGTATTCGACCACCTTCATCCCTTCGGCCTCGGGGTCCGGCACCGGCATATAGGGCGCGGGGTCGAAAAACGCGTCGCCCTTGGTCCAGCGGGTCGGCAGCACGTCCTTTTCCCACAGATGCGATCCCGCGACACAGCGCAGGCTGGCGGTGGTCACCGGGTCCAGCGGCGACCATAAGCTGACCACCTGCTGCCCTTCGACAAAATAATAAGGTCCGTCCGAGTGCCACGGCGTGGCCATCGAGGTTCCGGGCTCTTTCACCAGCACATGATCGTGGAAAAGCTGCACCCGCTGAGAGCCCATCAGGGCGCTGGCCACTTCGGTGGCTTTCGAGGTGCGAATGACCTCTTCGAACTCGGGGATGCGCTGCCAGTTACAGTAGTCGTCGAAAAACCGCCCCCGCTCGCCATCGCGTTTGTTCTCGGAGGCGAATGGTCCGGGGTCTTCCATGTTGCGCTCGACACCGGCGCGCAGGGTTTCGACGTGGTCGGCAAAGAGACCGCGTATCAGTACCACACCATCGCGGCGGTATGTGTCGATATGCTCTTGGGTTACGATCGGTGTCTGGGTCATGTGCGCTACAATCCGGTACTATCGTGCACCTTGGTGCCGCGTTATGGCTTCTTGCGCAACCGAATCACCACATCCACCGACGATATTTCCGCACCGGCGGGCGCATTGGGCAACCGCGAGATCACCAACTCGTCCGAAGGCGCATCGCTCAGCCGTGCTTCGTCTTCCCAAAAGAAATGCGGGTGGTCGTGAGTGTTGGTGTCAAAATAGCTTTTCGATCCGTCCACCGTGACCTCCTGGACCAGTCCGGCATCGCAAAACGTGCGCAGCGTGTTGTACACAGTGGCCAGAGACACGGCTTCGCCTTCGGTCTTGGCGGCCTCGAACAGGCTTTCTGCGGTGACATGGCGGTGCTTGCCGTCGCCAATGAGCAAGGCAGCCAAGGTCACGCGCTGCCGCGTCGGGCGCAATCCTGCCCCCGCCAGCCATTCGGTTCCGATGTCATGTTGCGACTGCGCCATGCTGCCCTCGTTTATCCACTGATCCCTATATAGAGAGCGCAGGGGGCAGTTTTCAAATAGAAAACGGGAACGCGTGGCGTCACGGCACTATATCGGCATGGGTGTTGCACATGGACAAGGCGCCTCAAGTGCGCCCCGATCGCCCGCGATGCGACCAAGGCGGTGATGCCAAAAGCGACCCTAGGGCACTGGTGCCGCACCGCGCGGCACCCTTGGCAACCCATGCGCACGGGTGCTAGAGGGGTTTAACTGCCAGTGATGCGAAGGGAATTCCGAAATATGTCCGACTATCCCACCAGTTTTGACCGCGACGATCTGCTCAAATGCGCGCGCGGAGAACTATTCGGCCCCGGCAACCCGCAGTTGCCCGAACCGCCGATGCTGATGATGGACCGGATCACGGACATCTCGGGCGACCGTGGCCTGCACGAAAAAGGCCACGTCGTCGCCGAGTTCGATATCTCACCCGACCTGTGGTTCTTCGACTGCCACTTTCCCGGCAACCCGATCATGCCCGGCTGTCTTGGCCTTGATGGTCTGTGGCAGCTGACCGGCTTTAACCTGGGCTGGCGTGGCTGGCAGGGGCGCGGCTATGCCCTGGGCGTGGGCGAGGTCAAGCTGACCGGCATGGTCCGGCCCGAACGCAAGATGCTGACCTATTACGTCGATTTCACCAAAGCGATCCAAACCCGCCGCCTGACGATGGGCGTGGCGAACGGACGGGTGGAAGCAGACGGCGAAACCATTTATCAAGTTACCGACATGAAGGTCGCTCTGTCCGAGAGTTGAACCAGAAGGGTCCAAGATCTACAAGGAGTTAACCATGCGCCGAGTCGTCGTGACAGGGCTGGGGATTGTGTCATCCATCGGCAACAACGCAACCGAGGTTCTGGCCGCGCTGAAAGCGGGCAAATCCGGCATCGAGGCCTCTGAAGAGATGGCAGAACACGGCTTTCGCAGCCGGATCGCAGGCACGTTGAAAATCGACGTGTCCCAGATGGTCGACAAACGCACATTGCGTTTCATGGGACCGGGGGCCGCCTATGCCCATATCGCGATGGCCGAAGCGATTGCAGACGCAGGGCTGACCGAGGATGACATCGTCAACCCGCGCACGGGCCTTGTGGCCGGATCGGGCGGACCGTCGACGTCGGCGATACTGCAAGCGCACCAGACCGTGTTGAATACCGGTGCAACCAAGCGGATCGGCCCTTTCGCGGTGCCCAAGTGCATGTCCTCCACGATCAGCGCCAACCTTGCGACGGCCTACAAGATCAAGGGCATCAACTATTCGATCACCTCCGCCTGCTCCACATCGCTGCACTGCATCGGCAATGCGGCGGAACAGATCATGATGGGCAAGCAGGACGTGATGTTCGCAGGCGGCGGCGAAGAGCTGGACTGGACGCTGTCGTGCCTGTTCGACGCGATGGGCGCGATGTCGTCCAAATACAACGACACGCCCGAGAAGGCCTCGCGCGCCTTTGACGCCAACCGCGACGGCTTTGTGATTTCCGGCGGCGGCGGCATCGTCGTGCTGGAAGATCTTGAGCACGCACTGGCCCGTGGTGCCGAGATCTACGCCGAAGTCACCGGCTTTGCCGCCACATCCGACGGGCACGACATGGTCGCCCCCTCGGGCGAGGGCGGCGAGCGCGCGATGCGTCTGGCGCTGCAAACCCTGCCCGAAGGCCGCAAGGTCGGCTATATCAACGCGCACGGCACTTCGACGCCGGTGGGCGATGTGGGCGAGATCGAAGCGGTCCGCCGCGTCTTTGGCAAGGGCAGCACGCCGCCTGTGTCCTCGACCAAGTCGATGACCGGCCACGCCCAGGGCGCCGCGGGCGCGCTGGAGACGATCTTTTGCCTGCTGATGCTCAAGCACGATTTCATCACGCCCTCGATCAACGTCGAGACGCTGGACGAAAATCTGGATGCGGACGAGATCGCCACCAAACTGGTCGAGAACGCCGGACTGGACTCTGTCATGACCAACTCGTTCGGATTTGGCGGCACAAACGGGTCGATGATCCTTTCCAAATATAAAGAGTGATTGCAAAAATGTCGGATTTGCTTGCAGGAAAACGCGGCCTGATCATGGGCGTGGCCAATGATCGTTCCATCGCGTGGGGCATTGCCAAGGCGATGCACGCCGCCGGTGCCGAACTGGCCTTTACCTATCAGGGCGAAGCCTTTGGCAAGCGTCTTGAGCCGCTGGCAGCTTCGGTGGGATCGGACTTCATGGTCGACGTGGACGTGACCGACGACGCCAGCCTCGATGGCGCGTTCAATGAGCTGGGCGCGCGCTGGCCAACGATTGATTTCGTGGTCCATGCCATTGCGTTTTCCGACAAATCCGAACTGACGGGACGGTTTTTGAACACCAGTCGCGCCAACTTCAAGAACACGATGGACATCTCGGCCTATTCCTTCATCGACGTGGCGCGCCGCGCGCACCCGCTGATGGTCGAGAACGGCGGCACGCTGATGACGCTGACCTATCAGGGCAGCAACCGCGTTGTGCCGAACTACAACGTGATGGGTGTGGCCAAGGCCGCGCTGGAAAGTGCGACGCGCTATCTGGCCAATGATCTGGGCCCCGAAGGCATCCGCGTCAACGCGATCTCGCCCGGCCCGATGAAGACGCTGGCCGGGGCGGCGATCGGCGGGGCGCGCAAAACCTACAAGCACACCGATCTGAATGCGCCGCTACGCTCGAACGCGACACTGGAAGCGGTGGGTGGCACGGCGGTCTATCTGGCGTCTGACGCAGGTGCCTGCACGACTGGCGAGATCATTCGCGTCGATGGCGGGTTTCATGTGCTGGGGATGCCGCAAGCGGAATATCTGTAAAGTTTGGGGGCGCTGCCCCCGCGCCTTTGGCGCTCCCCCGGGATATTTTCGGCCAAAAGAAGCGGTTGTTTGGCGCAAAGTTATCGCAAGGCGTCCGTGCGCCAGAGCCAGATTTTTAGACCGCCGTGGGCGACGGGGGCTTCCTGAGGTTTCCACGGCAGAGCACAGGCTTTGGCGAGGCCCGGTTCGGATGTGACCAGGCCGACGCGCCAGCCTTTGAACCGGGTTTTCAGGGTTTCACCCAAGGTGCCGTAAAGCGGATAGAGAAGGTTCTTGTTGCCGATCCGCGCGCCGTAGGGCGGATTGACGATGACCAGCCCCGGAGGGCCATCGGGCCGGGCGACTTCGCCCGCGCCGTGCACGGTAAACTGGCACAGGGGTGCGACCCCTGCCCGCTCGGCGTTTTGGGTGCTCATGCGGATCGCGCCCTGGTCGCGGTCCGAGCCAAAGAACCGGGCCGGACCGGTGATGTCCGGCATCTCGGTGCGCATAGCCTCGTAGGCTGCGCAGTCGTAGGAGGCCAGTTTCTGAAACGCAAAGTCGCGTGAGCGGCCCGGTTGCAGGTGGCTTGCGATTTCGGCTGCTTCGATCAGGAAGGTGCCCGAGCCGCACATGGGATCAACCACGGGCTCATCGCCGTCATAGCCACACTGCCGCAGGAACATCGCGGCAAGGTTTTCGCGCATGGGTGCCTTGCCCACAGCCTCCTTGTGGCCGCGCTTGTGCAGCGCCTCGCCCGAGCTGTCGAGGCTGATGGTCACCGCGTTGTCGTCGATGCGCACCTTGATCACGATCTCGGCGTCGGGTGACAGGGTCAGGCCGTGACTGTCGCGCAGGGCGGTCTCGATACGCTGGGTCGCGGCCCCCGCGTGGTAGATCTTGGAGCGTTTGCAGGTGACCTGTACGCGCACCGGCACATCGGCGCGCAATATGTCGCCCCAGGGGAACTTGCGCGCCCGTTTGTCCAGTTGTGCGAGGTGAAAGGCCATGAAATGGCCGATACGCACCAACACCCGAACGGCGCCGCGCAGACCTAAGTTGGCGCGCCAGACGTCGGGCCAGCCGCCGTGGATGGTGACACCGCCCGTTGATGCCGCAGGTGCATCAAAACCGGCTTCGGCTGCTTCGACAGCCAGAACGTGCTCCAGGCCGGGCGGGCAGACGAGAAAAATTTCAAAGGGGTCAGGGGTGCTCATGGGCTGCGTCATACGCGCAAAACAATGCCGCGGCCAGACGTTGTGGCCAAGGCCATGCAGAGGGCGCGGCCGCCCTCTGCAAATGTGCTTTCAGATCGTTTCGGGGTTTACCTGAACCGGTTAACCCCGAAGATCCTCAGTTCACCGAAACCACTTCGATGTCGAACTTGAGGTCTTTGCCGGCCAGCGGGTGGTTGGCGTCCAGCGTCACGGTGCTTTCGTCCACCTCGATCACTGTGACGGGCAGCGCCTGACCGTCAGGTGTCTGCATTTGCAGCTGTGTGCCGGGGTCCAGCGGAATATCGGCGGGGATGCCCTCGCGCGGAACCGACTGACGCATTTCAGGGTTCACGTCGCCATAGCCTTCCTCGGGCGTTACTTTGACTTCCTTCTTTTCACCGACGGCCATGCCCGGCAGTGCACTGTCCAGACCGGGAATGATCTGGCCGCTGCCAACTTCGAATTCCAGCGGATCGCGGCCTTCGGAACTGTCGAAGGTGCTGCCATCCTGCAAGGTGCCAGTGTAGTGAATACGTACGGTGTCGCCCGATTTGACTTGGGTCATAAAACTCTCCGAATGTTTGGGGGGGGGAATTAACAGAGGCCGCGTATCTGCGCGGGTGCTCCGGGGTTGGCGTAATTTCAACATAGCGGCGCAGGAGTGTAAACCCCGCCGCCCACAGCCATAACAACAGGCAATTTTGCGCCTTTTCCCCCGCGACGCCGCGTGACAGTCTGCGTGTGCAGTCACCGGAGAATACCCATGCCCGTCACCACCTGCGTTTTCGATGCCTATGGCACGCTTTTCGACGTCGCAGCCGCCGCGCGGCAGGCTGCGGAACAGCCGGAATTTCCCGCACTTGCAACAGCTTGGCCGCAACTGGCCGAGCATTGGCGCACCAAACAGTTGAGCTATTCGTGGCTGCGCGCGGTGATGGGCACGCATACCGATTTCTGGACCGTGACACAGGACGCACTGGACTGGGCGCTGGAAAAGTCCGGGTTGGACGGTGATCCGGCCCTGCGGCGCAGGTTGCTGGACCTTTACTGGGAACTGCAGGCCTATCCAGAGGTGCCCGCGATGCTGAAGGCCCTGCAAGACGCGGGTCTGAACACGGCGATTCTATCGAACGGGTCGCCTGCGATGCTGGACGGGGCGGTGCAATCGGCGGGGATCAGCGAGGTTCTGGATGACTGCCTGTCGGTGGAATCCGTCGGTATCTTCAAGCCCGATGCACGGATTTACGATCTGGTGGGCGCGCGGTTCGGCTGCGCCAAGAACGAGGTGCTGTTCGTGTCCTCGAACGGCTGGGACGCCGCCGCTGCCGCGCATTACGGGTTTCGCACCGTTTGGGTGAACCGTGGCGGTGATCCGGTGGACCGCTTGCCCGCGTCACCCGATACCATCCTGACTGACCTTACGGGCATCCCTGCCCTTGCCGGAGTTTGACATGGCCACTTTCACCACTTCCGACGGGCTGAGCCTGTATTTCACCGATACGGGCAAAGGCTTGCCGATCCTGTGTCTGTCCGGCCTTGGCCGCACCGGCGCAGATTTTCGCTATGTCGTACCCCATCTGGAAGACCACCGCGTGATCACGATGGATTATCGCGGCCGGGGCAAATCGGATTTCGACAACGACTGGCGCAACTATTCTCTCGCCGTAGAAAGCCGCGATGCGGTGGAGTTGCTGGATCATCTGGGGATCGACAAGGCCGCGATCCTTGGCACTTCGCGCGGGGGGCTGAATGCGATGATGCTGGGACAGATCGCACCTGACCGGATCTTGGGTGTCGCCTTCAACGACGTAGGACCCGAGATCGACCCCGAGGGGATCAAGGACATCATGGCCTATCTGGGCGTCAAACCCAGCATCCGCACCCACGCCGAAGCTGCGGCACTCCTGCCCGATCTGCTGGGCGGTTTCATCGGTGTGCCCGCCGCGCGCTGGATGGAAGAGGCCGAGACGCATTTTGTCGATGACGGTGCGGGCGGGTTGAACCTGACCTATGACAAACACCTGCGCGATGCGGTCGCGAACGAGACCGAAAGCCCTGATTTCTGGAAATTCTTCGATGATCTGGC
>JAGXHE010000183.1 GCA_024636445.1 Sulfitobacter sp. | reverse complement strand
TACCGAGACCGTATCGCGGGACGGCGCTTGGTTCCAAAAAATTCGGCTACAACCGCCGCACCCTATGTGGCCTTTTTATGTCCAATAAGTTTGCATTACTGCAGACAAGTTACAGGCTGCATGACAGCATCAATGTCGGTTTAGTTTCATGGGTGGATTGGCCCTAAATCAGCCCTCTCGTCGAGGAAGTTTCCACTCAATCGGTGGATGGGGCTCTCGCTCAATCTCTGGACTCGGCAGCAGCGAGAGAAAATGGCGAACAAGAACAACACACTCCGCATACATGCAGCATCGACAACTCGAAGCTATCTTCTAAGCCCTCTCGACCGCCCAAGCTTTGGAATCCACCAATGAATCTAACGTCCAAGGATGAAGCAAGAACTTGAATCCCAAAATATCAACAGGTTAGAGCCCAGCAATGAAACAAGAACGACAGCATTACGCATCACTTTTAGCGGAGATGTCAAAATCACGTCAACCACGATCTATTCGGCCAGAGGACGCAATGAAGTCGAAATAATCCCAGACCGTCGGGCAGGCCCACGAAGAATGGTCAGTTAGCCCGAACTGTGAACCCGGCGTACAGCCCAACCATCAGCATCCTGCCAAGAACTTCAAATCCCGCCTCAATGCATGACCGCTTACATCATGATCGGAAATTACCAAGAACATAGCTGATGATGCGCGGAATCCGGCGGCTCCGGCAAAATCACCAGGGCCGAGCACCCATTCTTGAAAAGAAGACGAAATTAGGTGGCTAACACCGATTCAAATTATATGAAAAGTGACTACTGAATGGGGTTGAGAGGTTGCTGCCACAATATCTTGCGTCACGTAACTTAGACCGCTAATTCCCCAAAGATAACAGATCGCCTAAGCGGCACCCAACCGTTTGCCGACGATGCCATCATAGAGTTCATCACTCAGGGTGAGACAGCAGCGGGTGAACTCAAAGGTGGGTCGTCTTTTATCGGCATCAAGGTTTATGAAAATCTGGCTGCCTATAGTGCGGGCCAGATAAAATACAGCTACTAGCCGATGAACCCCGGTCAGTCCGCCAATATCCAAAGTGATGTGAGCGGGCTTGGCGATACCTATGTCCGATTTAACGCGAACGTCTTGGCTCCTCGTACCGAGGCCGGGCCCCCCGACCCTTAGGCACCCAATCTTGGAACTGTACTGGTCGCACCTGGCACGGATGCGGGAGACAATATCGGGTCGCTTGTGATCAACCGGAACACTGACCAGGATTTCAATGGCGATGGAACGATCAGCGCAGGAACGCTCGAAGACGGCAATGGCGAGTTTTTCATCGGCAATGGTGTGCCCTGCTTTACTCAAGGCAGTTTGATCACGGTACCGACCGGCAAGGTCGCGGTAGAGTTTCTTCGCGAGGGCGACCTTGTCACGACACGCGACGATGGCGTCCAAAGGATTGCGTGGGCGGGAAGCAAAAAGTTGTCGGGCGGCAATCTGTGTCTAAAACCGCACCTGCAGCCGGTGTTGACCAGGGCCGGAGCGTTGGGGAATGGTATACCTGAACACGACTTGATGGTGTCGCCCAATCACCAGATCCTGCTGAACGATCCGAAATACAGCCTGTACTTTGGAGATCGCGAAGCCCTTGTTGCGGCGAAACACTTGGATTGATGGCGACGGAATCGTCGCGGTGGCGACGAACGAAGTCACCTAATTTCATTTAATGTTCGAGCAACACCAGATCGTGCTATCCGACGGCGCCTGGACCGAGAGCTTTCAGCCCGGTGCGCAATCCATGGACAGCATCGGCAAGGAACAACGTGACGAAATCACATCGCTGTTTCCTGAATTGGAAGACACCAGTGGTATCGAAACCTACCAAGCTGCACGGCGCATCTTGAAAAAGCACGAGGCGCGTTTGCTGTAGGGGCAGAGATGCCGCTGCAGCGCTCTAACCCTAGTCCTCGTCGCAGATCTCCAGAAGATACGTGCCGTAGGCGTTCTTGGCAAAGGCCCCCGCAAGGGTGCGCAGCTGTGCGCGGGTGATCAGACCCATCCGATACGCCACCTCGTCGGGCGAGCCGACCTGTTGGCCCTGCCGCATCGTCAGCGTCCGCACAAAGTTGCTGGCGTCCAGCAGGCTGCCGTGGGTGCCTGTGTCCAGCCACGCATATCCGCGCCCCATCGTCTCGACGGTCAGGCTGCCTTCCTCCAGATAAAGCGAAAGCAGATCGGCAATCTCAAGCTCTCCCCGAGCCGAGGGTTGCACGGTTCTGGCCAGCTGCGGCGCGCGCCCGTCCAGAAAGTACAGCCCGGTGACCGCATAGTTCGACGGCGGCGCCTTGGGCTTTTCGACGATCTGCTGTACGCGGCCCTGCGCGTCAAAGCCGATCACGCCGTAGCGTTCGGGATCTGACACGCGGTAGCCAAAGACCGTCCCGCCGGTCGTTTGCGCATCTGCCGCCTGCAACTGTTCGGGCAGGCCGTGGCCGAAAAAGATGTTGTCGCCCAGCACCAGCACCGAAGGTGCGCCCGCCAGAAAATCCTCGGCCAGCAGATAGGCCTGCGCCAGCCCGTCCGGCGCGGGCTGCACGATATAGTCGAACGACAGGCCCCATTGGCTGCCATCGCCAAGCAGGCGTATGAACTGGTCCTGATCTTCGCGCGTCGTGATGATCGCGATCTCGGTGATGCCGGCAAGGATCAGCACGCTGAGCGGGTAATAGATCATCGGCTTGTCGTAGACAGGGATCAGCTGTTTCGACAGCCCCATCGTGATCGGATACAGCCGCGTGCCAGAGCCGCCCGCGAGGATGATGCCTTTGCGTTTCATGTCGTACCCTTTTCATGGGCCAAGGCCCCCAGCCGCGTGCCGACGCCATCGCGCGCCAGCAGCGGTTGCCACCAGTCGCGGTTGTCCAGATACCACCGCACAGTCTGTGCGATACCTTGTTGCAAGGTGACCGTTGGTCGCCAGCCCAGTTCGCTGCGGATGCGTTCGGGGTCTATGGCATAGCGTCGGTCGTGGCCGGGTCGGTCGGGGACAAAGGTGATCAGATCGGCGTGGGGGCCGTGGTCGGGGCGCAAGGCGTCCAGTTCGGCGCAGATCATGCGCACCAGATCACTGTTCTTGACCTCGTTTTCGCCGCCGATGTTATAGGTGCGCCCGACGGCCCCCTGCCCCAGAACGCACAGCAGCGCGTCTGCGTGATCCTCGACGTAAAGCCAGTCGCGGATGTGCAGACCGTCGCCGTAAACCGGGATCGGATAGCCCGCAAGCGCGCGCAGGATCACCACCGGGATCAGCTTTTCGGGGAAATGATAGGGTCCGTAATTGTTCGAACAGTTGGTCAGCAGAACCGGCAGGCCGTAGGTCTCGCCCCAGGCACGCACCAGATGGTCCGAAGATGCCTTGGACGCCGCATAGGGCGAGCGTGGGTCGTAGCGCGTGCTTTCGGTGAACTTTCCCGTCTTGCCCAGGGATCCATAGACCTCGTCGGTCGAAATGTGGTGAAAGCGAAACGCGTCGGGCCGCCCCTGCCCCGTCCAATACAGGCGCGCGGCTTCAAGCATGTTGAAGGTGCCGGTGATGTTGGTCTCGATGAAATCGGCGGGGCCGTCGATGGAGCGGTCGACATGGCTTTCGGCGGCCAGATGCATCACGGCGTCGGGCTGGTGGGCGGCAAATATACGGTCGAGCGCTGCGCGGTCGCGGATGTCGGCCTGTTCGAAGTGATAAAGCGGGCTATCCGCCACCAAAGCCACATTTTCCAGACAAGCGGCATAGGTCAGTGCATCCAGGTTCACCACCTGATGCCCCTGCCCCACGGCACGGCGCACCACGGCAGAGCCGATAAAGCCTGCACCGCCGGTCACAAGGATTTTCATGCCTTGGCCTCCCATTCAAACGGCGAGGTCCAGTCGGCAAAGGCCGGTGCTGCGCGGTCCTTGTCCGAGAGGTGCGGTGCGGCAACAAGGCCCCAGTCGATGCCCAGACTGTCCCAGGCCACCGCCCCATCCGCGTCGGGCGCGTAGTAATCGGTGCATTTGTACTGCACTTCGGCGTCCGGTGTTCGGGTGACAAAGCCGTGCAAAAATCCCTTTGGGATGAACAATTGCGCGCTATTCTCGGCGCTGAGCTCTACGCCAACCCATTGGCCAAAGTGCGGCGATCCGCGACGCACGTCCACCGCCACGTCCCAGATCGTGCCACGGGTACAACGCACCAGCTTGTCCTGCGCATGGGGCGGGGCCTGATAGTGCAAACCGCGCAGAGTGCCCATATCGGCGGACATCGAATGGTTGTCCTGCACGAAATCGGCCAGAATACCGCCCTGCGCAAGGGTGCGCTTGTTCCAGACCTCGCTGAACCAGCCACGATCATCGCCAAAGCGGCGTGGCGTAGCCAGGATCACTTCGGGCAGTTGGGTCGGCTGGAACTGCATGAACTGGGGCACCTTGGTCTGCGGGGGTGACATCGCGCAATCTGCGCAAGGCCGGGTTAACAGCCCCCTAACTTAACCGAACAAGAGCCTGACCAATCAAGAGCCTGAAATTACCTTTGAATGCAACTCATCTGGGACGTTCTGATAGCAAACCGGACGCAAGAACCGCCGGATCGACAGCGTGCCCCCAAGGCGTCGTGGTTATTTCCCCCATTTCAAGGCAATCAGGTCCAGGTCGCCCGCCAGTTGCAGCAACCGCGTCTTGGTGCGCTTTGACATCGGTTTCAGCGGATGGCGCACATGGTCGCTGCGGATCACACCGCCCGCGGCATAGACCGTTTTGCAGGCGCGCAGCCCGCATTGCCGGTTTTCGTGATTGATCAGCGGCAGGCATTTTTGCCATTGCCGCAGGGCTGCGTCATGGTCGCTCGCCAGATAGCTGGTCACGATGGGCCGGACGTGTTCGGGAAACAGCCCCGAGGTCATGGTGCCAGTGGCCCCCGCATCCAGATCGGCCAGCAGGGTCACGGCCTCTTCACCGTCGAACGGCCCCGCGATATGGTCGCCCGCAGCGTCGATCAGGGCGGCCAGCTTGTCGGCGGCAAAGGGGCATTCGATCTTGAAATAGCTCACATTCTCCAGCTCGCGCGCCATGCGGGCCAGCAGGGGAACGGAAAGGGTTACACCGCTGAGCGGCGCGTCCTGCACCATGATCGGGATCGAGATGGCGCGGCTGACCGCATCGAAATGCTCATATATTCCGGCTTCTGCGGGGAACAGACCCGACCCGTGATAGGGCGGCATCATCATCACCATCGCCGCACCCATCGCCTGTGCCGACTTGGCACGCGCCACGACGATATCGGTCGAAAAATGGCTGACGGTCACGATCACCGGCACACGGCCTGCCACATGTTCAAGGCTGATACGCATCAGCGTGGCGCGTTCGGCGTCGGACAGCACGAACTGTTCGGAATAGTTGGCAAGGATGCAGATCGCGTCGACGCCTTGGTCGATCAAACAATCCAGCACGCGGCGCATGCCGTCTTCGTCTACCTGTCCGTCGTCCAGAAACGGGGTCGGGGCCACCGGCAAAATGCCTGTCAAATTCTGTTCCAAAGCAAATCCTTTCGGGGTATTTCTCTTAAGTCTCCGGGTTACCAGTCGAAGGCGTCGACAACCTGTCTGCGGCCCAGGGTAAAGGCGTCCGAGACGTGCACCATCGGGCTGAGGTCGACGTCGATCTCGGAGCGGGCAACCAGCTTGGCAAAACGCGCGTAAAGCGATCTGTATTCGTGGTCCGGCCCTTCGCTAAGCTGTGCGCCGTCCACCGACAGCTTTGCCCCCCCGTCACTCAGCGTCGCGGTGCCTTGGGCGGTCTCGATACGGATGTCCCATGTTTGCGGGCCGGTCTGGCGCCAGTCGAATGCGGCGATCATTTCAGCGCCGCCGGGGTCGTTGAAGGTGAGGTCCGCAGCAATCGGCGTATCGCGGTTTGCGGGGAAAAACAGCTCCGCCCCCGTCAGGTGCACCGCGCGCGGATAGATTTCCGACAGCACCGACAGCGCGTTGATGCCCGGATCAAAGACACCCAGCCCGCCCGCCTGCCAGATCCAGTCCTGACCGGGATGCCAGCGGCGCACGTCCTCCTTCCAGATGACTTCGACGCGCTGAATGTCCTTGTCCTGCAACCACTTAGCTGCGGCCTGCACGCTGGCGGCATGGCGCGAATGCCATGTGGCAAACAGCGCGACGCCTTGCTGTTTCGCCAATGCTATCAGGTCGTGCACCTCGCTGAGCGTCGCACCGGGCGGCTTTTCCAGCATCACGTGACGGCCTGCCAGAAGCGCGCGGCGCGCATCGGCGTAGCGGACTTGCGGCGGGGTACACAGCGAAATGCACGAGATTTCGGGATGCGTCGTCAGCAACGCATCCAGCTGGTCGAACCGTGCGACGCCTTCGACGCCGGTGTTCCGTGAGGCCGTCGCTTTCAACGTGAACGCAGGTGTCGCCGCGATGGCGGGGATATGCTGGTCGCGGGCGATCTTGCCGACGCCGACAATGGCGAGGTCATGCGTGTCCATCAGTGCGAATCCTTCGGTACGGCGTTGCCCCGGCAGCCAACGAGAAAGTCGAAATCGGCCCCCGTTTCGGCCCCTTGAACGTGGTCGTGAAACAGCCGCGCATAGCCGCTGGGGGGTGGCACAATGGGGTTCTGCCAAGCCGCAAGCCTGCGGGCGATCTCTGCGTCCGAGACGTCCAGATGCAGGCGGCGGTTGGGCATGTCCAGCTCGATCATATCGCCGTTCTGCACGATGGCCAGCGGACCGCCCGCCGCCGCTTCGGGGCTGGTGTGCAGGACGACGGTGCCATAGGCAGTGCCCGACATGCGTGCATCGGAAATGCGCACCATATCGGTGATGCCCTTTTTCAGCACCTTGGGCGGCAGACCCATGTTGCCCACTTCGGACATGCCGGGATAGCCGCGCGGGCCGCACATTTTCAGCACCATCACGCAGGTCTCGTCGATGTCCAGATCGTCGTCGTTGATCCGCGCCTTGTAGTCGTCGATATCCTCGAACACGACGGCACGGCCCCGGTGTTTCAGCAGATGCGGACTGGCGGCCGAGGGTTTCAGCACCGCCCCCTTGGGCGCCAGATTGCCGCGCAGCACGGCGATGCCACCCTGTTTGGCCAATGGGATATCGGCGGGCAGGATGACGTCTTCGTTGTAGTTGACAGCGTCCTTGACCTGATCCCATGCGGTGTCGCCCGACACGGTCAGCGCGTCGCGGTTCAGCAGACCCGCCTCGCCCAGACGTTTGATGACGACGGGCAATCCACCCGCATAAAAGAACTCTTCCATCAGATACTTGCCCGACGGCATCAGGTTGACGATCGTCGGCACGTCACGCCCGAAGGTGTCCCAGTCGTCCAGCGTCAGATCAATGCCGACACGGCCTGCAATCGCCATCAGGTGAATGACCGCATTGGTCGATCCGCCAATCGCACCATTGGTGCGGATCGCGTTTTCAAAGGCGTCGCGTGTCAGCACATCCGACGGCTTCAGGTCGTCCTTGACCATTTGCACGATGCGCCGGCCTGTCACATGGCTCATCACCCGGCGGCGGCTGTCTACGGCGGGGATCGCGGCGTTGCCCGACAAGGCCATACCCAGCGCCTCGACCATGCTGGCCATCGACGACGCGGTGCCCATCGTGTTACACGATCCGGGGCTGCGGCTCATTGCCTGTTCGGCCTCCAGAAAGTCTTCACGGGTCATCTTGCCCGCCTTGATGTCCTCGGACATCTGCCAGAGTGCCGTGCCCGAGCCCACGCGTTCGCCGCGAAACCAGCCGTTCATCATCGGCCCGCCCGAAACCATGATCGCCGGCAGATCGACCGAGGCCGCGCCCATCAGCAAGGCAGGCGTGGTCTTGTCACAGCCGCACAGCAGCACCACACCGTCCAGCGGGTTGGCGCGCAGGGCCTCCTCCACGTCCATCGCGGCCAGATTGCGGTACATCATCGCCGTGGGGCGCAGCGCACTTTCGCCGGTCGAGAACACCGGAAACTCCAGCGGCAGGCCGCCGGCCTCGTAGATGCCGTGTTTCACACGTTCGGCCAGATCACGCAGATGCGCATTGCACGGCGTCAGTTGCGACCATGTATTGCAGATGCCGATCACCGGACGCCCGTCGAAGAGATCGGCAGGCAGCCCCTGATTTTTCATCCAGCTGCGGTGGTAGATATGGTCGCGGCTGTCGCCCCCGAACCATTCCTGCGAGCGCAGTTTGCGGGGCCATTCGGCAGGTTGAAACGTCATTTTAGCGCCCCTCAGCGTTGTTTTTGTTTGTTGTAGACATCGAAGATGACGGCAGCGAGCAGCACCAGACCTTTGATAACCTGTTGATAATCAATGCCGATGCCCATGATCGACATGCCGTTGTTCATCACGCCCATGATGAATGCGCCAATGACCGCGCCCACGATCTTGCCGACGCCGCCCGACATCGACGCCCCGCCGATAAAGACCGCAGCGATCACATCCAGTTCGACCGCAAAACCCGCCTTGGGCGTGGCGGTGTTCAGCCGCGCGGCAAAGATCAGACCGGCCAGCGCCGCCAGCACGCCCATGTTGACAAAGGTCAGGAAGGTCAGCCGCTCGGTCGGAATGCCCGACAGCTTGGCCGCCTTGACGTTGCCCCCCAGCGCATAAACGCGCCGCCCGATGGTCGTCTGTTCGGTGACGAAAGCGTAGACGATGGTCAAAAGACCCATTGTGACCAGCACGTTCGGCAATCCGCGGAATGTCGACAGCTTGTAGATCACGAACAACAGCGCACCGGCGACGATGGCATTGCGCACCACGAAAAAGCTGAACGGCTCGTCCTCGATCCCGTAGGCCATGTTGCGGGCGCGTTTGCGCATGCCCAGATAGACGATGGCACAGGCGGCGATCACGCCGACGGCCAGCGCCGTGACATTGGGGCGGTCCACGCCGAAGATGTCCGGCACGAAACCCGTCGACAGCAACTGAAACGATTTGGGGAACGGCCCGACCGATTGCCCCTCAAGCAGCCACAGCGACAGGCCGCGAAACACCAGCATCCCCGCCAGCGTCACGATAAAGCTGGGAATGTTCCAATAGGCGACCCAATAGCCTTGTGCGGCCCCGATCAGGCCACCGACAACCAGACAGACCGGAATGGTGATGGCCACGGGCACGTCGAGATTGACGATCATCACGGCGGCAAAGGCCCCGACAAATCCCATGACGGACCCCACGGACAGGTCGATATGACCGCCCACGATGACGATCAGCATGCCAAGCGCCATGATGATGATATAGCTGTTTTGCAGGAACAGGTTGGTGATGTTCACCGGTTTCAGCAGCACGCCGTCGGTGACGACCTGAAAGAACAGCATGATGGCGATCAGCGCGAACAGCAGCCCGTAATCGCGCAGGTGGCCCAGCAGGTAGGTCGTCGTATTGGTTTGCGTTTTTTGTTCGGGTGATACGGTGTCGGACATTGTGCCGCTCCCTTAATGTGTGACGATGAACGACATGATGCGTTCCTGGCTGGCGTCCGATGCGTCAAGCTCGCCGACAAAGCGGCCCTCGTTCATGACGTAGATCCGGTCGCTCATGCCCAGCAGTTCGGGCATTTCCGAGCTGATCATGACCACCCCTTTGCCCTGCGCTGACAGCTCGTTGATGATGCCGTAGATTTCGAATTTGGCGCCCACGTCGATACCGCGTGTCGGTTCGTCGAGGATCAGAACCTCGGGGCCTGCGAACAGCCATTTCGACAAGACCACCTTTTGCTGGTTGCCGCCCGACAGGTTCATCACCTTCTGGAATACGCTGGGTGTGCGGATGTTCATCGCCTTGCGGTAACGTTCGGCAACTTTGGTCTCCTCGGCCTCGTTGATCACGCCGGATCTGGACACATCGCGCAGGTTGGCCAGCGTGATGTTGCGCTGGATGGTATCCTCCAGCACCAGCCCCAGTTCCTTGCGGTCTTCGGTGACATAGGCCAGCCCGCTGCGGATCGCGGCAGCAACGGTCGAGGTGTCGATAGGCTGCCCCTTGAGCTTGACGGTGCCGGTGGTGTTCTGCCCGTAGCTGCGGCCAAAGATGCTCATCGCCAGTTCAGTGCGGCCCGCGCCCATCAGGCCCGCGATGCCCACGACTTCACCGGCCCGGACATGAAAATTGATGTCCTTGATCATCTGCCTTGTGGCGTGTTCGGGGTGCCAGACGTTCCAGTTTTCAACCTCCATCAGCATATCGCCCGCGCGCCGTTCCCGTTCGGGATAGCGTTGCGACATATCGCGGCCCACCATGTCGCGCACGATGCGGTCTTCGGTGATCTCTTCGGTGGCTGCGTCCAGCGTCGACACGGTCGATCCGTCACGGATGACGGTGATCGTGTCGGCGACGCGGCGCACTTCGTTCAGCTTGTGGCTGATGATGATCGAGGTGACACCCTCGGCCTTGAGCTCCAGCAACAGGTCCAGCAGCGCCTGACTGTCGGATTCCGACAAGGCGGCGGTGGGCTCGTCGAGGATCAGCAGGCGCACGTCCTTCGACAGCGCCTTGGCGATCTCGACCAGTTGTTGTTTGCCCACGCCCAGACTATCGACCGGCGTTGCGGGTTGTTCTCTCAGCCCGACCTTTTTCAGCAGCGCCTCGGTGCGCCGGTAGGTCTCGGGCCAGTTCATCACGCCCTTGCTGGCACATTCGTTGCCGATAAACAGGTTCTCGGCGATGGACAAAAGCGGCACCAGCGCCAGTTCCTGATGGATGATGATGATGCCCAGATTTTCGCTGTCAGAGATGCCGTTGAACCGCGCGACCTGACCGTCGTAGTGAATTTCGCCGTCATAGGTGCCTTGGGGATAGACCCCCGACAGCACCTTCATCAACGTGGATTTCCCGGCACCGTTCTCGCCCACGAGGGCGTGAATCTCGCCCTCTTTGACCTTGAGATTGACGTTGTCCAGCGCCTTGACCCCCGGAAAGGTCTTGGTGATATCGCGCATTTCAAGAAGTGTCTGCATTGGCTCGCCCCCCCAATATCCCGACCTGCCCCAGCCGCCATCTCTGGCGGGCGGGGCAGGCGATTGTTCAATCGCTACCTGAACTTACAGGTCGTCTTTGGAGTGGTAACCCGAGTCGATCACGATCGTCTCGTAGTTGCTGCCATCGACCGAAACCGGCTCAAGCAGATAGGACGGCACGACCTTGACGCCGTTGTCATAGGTGGTGGTGTCGTTGATCTCGGGCTCGCCGCCTTGCAGCAGGGCATCGACCATACCGACGGTCACGCGGGCCAGTTCGCGGGTGTCCTTGAACACGGTCGAATACTGTTCGCCCGCGATGATCGACTTGATCGATTGCAGTTCCGCATCCTGACCGGACACGATGGGCATTTCCAGATCGCCCGACCCGTAACCCACACCTTTAAGCGAGCTCAGGATGCCGATGGACAGGCCGTCATAGGGGCTGAGAACGGCGTGAACCTTCTGGTCGGTGTAATGTGCCGACAGCAGGTTATCCATGCGTGACTGGGCCACCGCGCCATCCCAACGCAGGGTGCCGACGGTGTCCATGCCCATCTGGCCGGACACGATGTTGATGGTGCCATCGTCGATCAGCGGTTGCAGCACCGACATGGCACCGTTGTAGAAGAAATAGGCGTTGTTGTCGTCGGGCGATCCGCCGAACAATTCCACATTCCACGGGCTTACATCGGGGAAACGCTCTTCCAGACCGGACACAAGCGAGCTGGCCTGTTGCACGCCGACCTTGAAGTTGTCGAAGGTGGCATAATAATCGACATACTCGCTGTCACGGATCAGACGGTCATAGGCGATTGTCTTGATGTCTGCGAAATGTGCGTTTTCCAGCGCGTTCGACAGGGTGGTGCCGTCAATCGCGGCGATAACCAGCACGTCGACGCCCTTGGTGATCATATTCTCGATCTGGGCAAGCTGGTTGGGAATGTCGTCTTCTGCGTATTGCAGATCGACGGTGTATCCGGCCTCTTCGAACTGCTTGACCATCGACTCGCCGTCGGAAATCCAGCGTGCGGACGATTTTGTCGGCATCGCGATCCCGATGGTGCCCTTGTCCTGGGCCAGTACCGGCGCTGTCATCAGACCAACGCCAAGCGCAAGGGCTGAGAGCCCCGAAATAAGTTTGTTCATGTCTTCCTCCCATAAGCTGACGCATCCTCTCCCAGATGTGTCAGGTCCCGATCATGCGGGACAAAATGTCAGACGATTTTCGGCGTCCGAGGGAAATCTAGCATTGCCATGACATAGCAATCAAATTACATCTTTTGCATATGGCATATCGATTTTGGAATGCAAATTGAACCAAGACCTGACCAACCGCCTGCAATGGCGGCACCTTCGGCTGATCCACGCGATTGACGAGCACGGGCAGCTTTCCGTCGCCGCCGAGCGGCTTTCGATCACGCAGCCCGCCGCCTCGCGGATGCTGGCCGAAGTCGAGACGATGGTCGGGCATCAGCTCTTTGAACGCACCCCCAAGGGCATGGTGCCCACCGCCATCGCCGAGGTTCTGATCCGCCACGCGGGGGTCTTGCTGCGCGGCCTGTCCACCACGGCAAGCGAGGTGGCCGATTTCGGATCAGGCAAGATGGGCAGCGTGCGCGTCGGCTCGGTCACCGGGGCGGCGATTGCCTATGTGGTGCCCGCGATCCAGGCATTGAAGAAAGACGTACAGAGCGCCGATGTCTATATCGGTGTCGGCCCAAGCGACACGCTGATGGAGGGGCTTCTGAACGGCGAATACGACTTCATCCTGTCGCGCGTCCCCAACGAGCTGGACGCCCGCCAGTTCGACATCACCGAATGGCGTGTCGAGACGACAAAGTTTCTGGTGCGGGCCGACCATCCGCTGACGCGGATCGCCAAACCTTCGATCACCGATCTGGCCGGCTATGGCTGGGTCGCGCAGGCCACCGGCACCCCGATGCGCAAGGCTGTCGAAGAGGTGTTTATCGCCAACGCCGTGCCCTTGCCCGAAGACATCGTGACCACGACATCGCTGCTGGTGATGATCGCCTATCTGCAGGCTTCAAACTCCATCTCGCCGGTCTCAAGCGAGGCGGCCGACCTGCTGCACAATTCCGGCGTGGGCGGGATGCAGACCGTCACGGTGCGACAGCCTATCGTGATTTCACCCTATCACCTGATCCAGCGCAAGACCGGCACCATCAGCCCGCTGGCGCAGCGGCTGCGCAATCTGGTGATTTCGGGACTGTCGGGGCCACTTGCGTAGGGGTCAGATGACCGCCTCCCACAACTCGATATAGACGTGGTCGTCATCGTCCGGTTCGGCCATCGCAGTGCCGAAAAACACCGCCTTGCCCAGCCAGTCGTGCGGGCCTGCGGGCACCTCGAATTCGGCGCGGGTGCGGCCCAGATAGCTGCCATCCGCCTGCGGCACCATCCGTCCTGCATTGGTGATCGACACCACCGTGCCATCGTCCAGACGGATAAGATAGCGCGCCTCGATCGCGTAAGAGCCATCGGGCAACCCCAAGGCCCAGTCCGCACCGCCCGAGACAATCTCGCCGTCCAGCCCCTCGCCTCTCAGCACGCCGCCGGTGATCGGAAACACCGCGCGGGTCGTGCCGTTGGTGGTGGCGAATTCTTCTGCCGGGCCAAGGTCCGCGCGGATCGCCGCGCGGAACTCCAGTTTCGGTTGCTCCAGCGGGCGGCTCGCGCCCAGACCTTCGCAGCTCAAGATGCCAGCGCTTCCAGCTCCGGTGTGGCTGCGGCCAATGCCTTGGCATAGCGGCGGCCAGCCTCGGCGATCTCGGCCTCGGTGACGCAGAGCGGCGGCGAGAACGAGGTAACCGGCATGAACGGCAGCGCGCGCGTCAGCACGCCGGTTTCAAGCGCATGTTTCGCCACGATCTTGTGCGGTGCTGTGCCTGCGGGAAAGCCCGCAAATTCCACCGCCGCCATCAAACCGACACCGCGCACATCACCGACATGGGCGTTGCCTTGGGTCGCGTCGCGCAGCGCGTCCAGCAGGACAGGGCCCAGCCTGGCCGAATTCTCGACCATGTTTTCACGCTCCATCACGTCCAGATTGGCCAGCGCAATCGCCGCGCCAACAGGATGGCCGGAATAGGTAAAGCCGTGCATCACGGCGCCCGACTGTTCCGACGCACCGGCGAACACATCCCACATCCGGTTCGAGATGATCGAGGCGGACATCGGGAAGTAGGCGCTGGTCAGACCCTTGGCCAGCGACACGATGTCGGGGCGCAGACCATAGGTGCCTGACCCGAACCACTGGCCGGTGCGTCCGAAGCCGGTGATAACCTCGTCCGCGATCAGCAGGATATCATGGCGGTCCAGCACCTCCTGCAGCCTGGCAAAATAGCCCTCGGGCGGCAGCAGAACGCCGCCCGTGCCCATGATCGGCTCGGCGATGAACGCAGCGACTGTATCGCCCCCTTCGCGGGCAATCATGTCTTCGATTTCCGCAATCACTCGGTCGGTAAACGCCGCTTCGCTCTCGCCGTCCTGACCAAAGGCAAAATAGTGCGGGCAACTGGTGTGCAGGATGCCTTTCATCGGCAGATCGAAGGCTTTGTGATAGCCCTCGATCCCCGTCAGACTCCCCGACGCCAGTGTCAGCCCGTGATAGGAGCCCTTGCGCGAGATGATCTTTTTCTTCTCCGGCTTGCCGCGCAGGTTGTTGTAATAGGTGACCAGTTTGACGGCGGTGTCATTGGCATCCGAGCCGGAGTTGCCAAAGAAAACCCGCGCCATGTCCGACCCCGGAACGGTGTCGCGAAACAGGCCCAGAAGACGGTCGGCCAGCCGGATTGTCGGCTCGGCGGCGGCACCGCCGAAAAAATGCTGAAAGCTCAGCTTTTGCATCGCGTCGGCGCCGGCCTGCACCAGCTCAGACCGGCCATAGCCCACGTTCACGCACCACAGGCCCGCGCCCATGTCCAGCATGGTCTGACCGGTGTCGCGGGTGACCTCGACGCCCTGCGCCGAGGTGTAGATCAGCGGCCCGTTCTTTTGCTGATCGTGGATCGAGCTTACGGGGTGAAACAGGCTCATCTGGTCCATCTGGCTCAGCGATAGGTTGGCACGTTCGTTCATGGCGCGGTCCTTTCAAACAGCTAAAATCAGGCGGCGCAGGGCGCGCACGGCACTGTCGGGTGTGGTGATGACGGGGCACTCTACGTGCGGCTTCAGAACATCCGCTGCACGGGCAAGGCTGAATTGGCCCAGAACGATGGCGTCCTGCGGCCCCAGATCGGTGCAGGCGCGCAGCACGGCCTGATCGTGCGCGGCGGTGTCGCCGTTCTTAAGCGATTGCAGGGCACCTTCGACCAATATCGGGGTGATCTCGACAATTCGGCCACGCGCGGCAGCCATCTGTTGCAACTCGCGGGTCAGCGCGGGCAGGGACGGGCCAAAGGTCACGACCAAAGCGATGCGGGGGCCGATCTCCAGCGCTTCTGCGAAGGCGGCCTCGTTCGGGCGCATCACGGGAATGGACAGGTCGGCCTTCACGGCCTCGATCGCAAGGCCAAAGGCCGAGCAAGTGAACAGCACCGCGCGGGTGTCGTGGGTGCCTGTACCGCTGGCGGCGTAGCGCCCCAATGTCACGAAACGGTCGGTCATGGCGGGGTCAACCGCGCCCGCAACGGCCAGATCGGCAGAGAGCGACGCGTCCAGCAGATCGGCACGCATGGCTTCGGGCCAGAACCGCGCAAAGGCGTCGCGGATCGGCAGCACCGATTCCTCAAGCGCGTGGATCAGCGCGATGCGGGGGGCGTCGGACAGCGCGATGCGGGGGGCATCAGACATGGGGCGCATCCTTTCGCGCGCGCAGGGCCGCAATCAGCGCCTTGTCGCGGGTCGCTTCCAGTTGCGAAATGTCACGCCCTGCGGCCTCGCGGGCAACGCCTGCGACCAGTTCGGCCTGTACTTGTGTACTTAGCGTGGGCGCGCCCAGTGCGGCCCACCGGCGTTCCTGACTGGGGCCGAGGTGGGCCAGATAGCCCTCCATGCCGCCTGCCCCGCCGCCCAGATGATAGGCCATATGCGCGCCCAGCACCGACCAGCGCAGCCCCGGCCCGTTGACCAAGGCCGCATCAATCGCTTCGACGTCAGCGATGCCGTCCTGCACCATGAACACCGCCTCGCGCCACAAAGCCGAGGCCAGACGGTTGGCGATATGCCCCGTCGCGTCCTTTTTCAGACGCACGGGCACACGGTCGGCGGCGCGGTAAATCGCTTCGGCCCGCGTGATACGCGCCGCGTCGGTGCCATAGATCTCGACCAGCGGCACCAGATGCGGCGGGTTGAACGGGTGCGCGGTGATCAGGCGCGCGGGGTCTTGCAAACCGGGGCTCAGTTCGGACCATGTCAGCGCCGATGTGGACGAGGCGAGCACCGCCGACGGAGCCATAAGCGGCTCGACCTGCGCATAAAGCGCGTGTTTGACAGGGATGCTTTCGGGCGCATTTTCCTGAATCAGGTCCGCGCCGGTCACCGCATCGGCAAGGGTTGCACACAGCGTCAGTGCACCGCGCGGGCCCGCGTCAGGGGCCACTTGCGCCAATTGCTCCAACGGTGCCTTCATCCGCGCAGCGGTTGCAGCAAGCGCGTCAGCGTTCGGGTCCCACACCCGCACATCCGCACCGTGATGCTGAAACAGCGCAGCCCACGCGGCGCCGATCAGCCCCGCGCCCAGAATGGCGATCTGTGGTGTGTGTTGTGCGTGGGTCATGCTGGCTTTCTCATTCGCGATCGCACTTTCTCACAAAAAATTCGCTTTAGGCAAGCGGAGTCTTAAAGCACCATTACAATAATTTATTATAGCAAGTTTCACCAATCGCTCACTTCAAGGTCCGCACCGCTCAGATATGTTGACTTTTGAGATCGCAAAAAATACGCAAGACGAAACGCCAAGGGACACTGTAGGATGTCATCACATCAAAATCGCTGTGCGATCGTAACAGGTGCTACATCGGGAATTGGTGCGGCCATTGCCCGCGCACTGGCCGCAAGGGGCTATGCCTTGCTTTTGGTCGGCCGGCGCCAGTCCGAAGGTGACGCCCTGGCCAAGGCGCTGAACACGCACGACACCCCCGCCCGCTTTCTGGCGGCCGACCTCTCCGATCCCACCGCGCCTGATACTGTAGTGCAAGCCGCGACCGAACATTTCGGAGGCGTCGATGTGCTGATCAACAACGCTGGGGTCATGACGCACGGCACGGCCGAGCAGACCTCTGACGCGGACTGGGACCACATGATTGGCGTGAATGTGACCGCCGTGTTTCGCCTGTCACGGGCAGTACTTCCAGCGCTGCGGGCGCGCGGCGGCGGTGCGATTGTAAACGTCGCATCCGACTGGGCGCTGACCGGCGCACGCGGGGCTGTGGCCTATGCGGTCTCAAAGGCGGCGGTGGCCCAGCTGACGCGCTGCATGGCTCTGGACCATGCGGGCGAAAACATTCGCATCAACGCAGTTTGTCCGGGCGATACCAATACGCCGATGATTGCCAGGGGCCTGACAGGTGCAGACCGCACCGCCAAGCTGGCCAGCTATGGCGCGCAAGTCCCGATGGGCCGCGTGGGCACCCCCGAAGACGTGGCAGATGTCACAACCTTTCTGGTGTCGGACGCTGCAAGATATATGACCGGGACTTTGATCCCTGTCGATGGAGGCATGACTGCCGGTTAACAGGAGCGAGACCAATTGGCGAAGTTTACAAAAATTGATCGACGGTACGTGGCGAAGATGACGCGCTGGCCGTTGAAGGGGCCGATCTGGAATGGCAAATTTATGGCACTTTATGGCACAAAGATATGATGCAGCGGTGCCCCCGCTAAGCTTACCTTAAGGAAAGATGCTGGTGAAACCGCAAACGCCAATCGGCTTGCAAACCATCGAAACACAGCCACTGCACGAAGTCGTGTTTGAAAAGCTGCGCCACGCGCTGATGTCCGGCCAGATCGAACCGGGCCGCAAGCTGACCTCGCGCAAGCTGGCACGCGAGCTGGGGACCAGCGATATGCCCGTCCGCTCGGCCCTGTTGCGGTTGCAGGCGTTGCGTGCGCTGGACCAGCTTGGCAACGGCTCGATGATCCTGCCCGCCATGACACGGGAGCGCTTTGCCGACCTGATGAACACGCGACTGGTTTGTGAACCGGCGGCCACCCGCTTGGCAATCACGGGCATGAACCGCGCTCATCTGCTGAAGTTGCGGCAGGCCGCCGTGGCTTTGACAGCGGCGGCCGAAGATCAGGATCTGGATGCTTACCTGCTCTATAACCACGACTTCAAATTCGGGATTTACGAGGCGTGCGGCTCGCCTTCACTGTTGTTCCTGATCGAGACGCTGTGGTTGCAGGTCGGCCCCTTCCTGCGTCAGTTCCGCGGCCAGTTCGACAACGATCTGCGCGGTATTCTGGCGCTGGACTACCACGACCAGATCGTCAAACGGCTGGAGGACGGCGACGGCGAAGGTGCCGCCGACCTGCTGGCGCGCGATATCCGCGAAGGGTTCGGGTACCTGCTGGAAAACGGTCAGTTCGAATAGCCCACCGTTTCAAATTGCTGTGCCCTCCTGCAACAGCACTTCGGCCAGCAAAAGCGCCATGAACTGTCCAAGCTCATCAGGGTCTTTCGGCGGTGTTTTGTCGCTGTCTGGGCTCTGGGCTCATAACCAAAAGATCACGGTTGCAGCGAGAGCAATTGCTGAGAGGAAGACCTTGGGGCATCTGTCGTAGCGCGTGGCCACGCGCCTCAAGTCGATTAATGGGTCCTGAGCCTAGGCCATCGTTTTCCTTCTGAGATTATCGCATATACCGTCTGGGCCTATCACCGATTTCCGATGAGTTTGCGCGATGTCGAGGACTTGCTGGCCGCACGCGAAATTATGGTCAGCTACGAGACCATCCGCGCTTGGGCAGCGAAATCAGGATCACAATATGCCAAGGTGATCCGCCGAGATCGACCCAAAGTGGCGGACAATGGCACCTCGACGACGTTGTCCTTCCGATAAACGGCAAGAAGTATTGGCTATGGCGCGCTGTCGACAGCAACGGCGATGTGCTGGAGATCCGCGTCCAGTCTCGGCGAAACAAACGGGCCGCTGATCGGTTTTTCCGAAAGCTATTCAAGGCGTTTGGTGAGCCTCGGGTGATCGCCACTGATAAACTCCGAAGCTGTATGGCGCCGCCTTGAAGGAGCTTGCTCCGGGCATCGGGTACCGAAGCCATAAGGGTCTCGCCAATCGATCCGAAGGGTCGCACAGGCCGACCCGGCGGGCGTGAAAAATGTATGGGTCGGTTCGAATCACCCCGCCAAGCACAGCGGTTCTTATCCGTCCGCGCCGCCACACCCTTTCAGCCGCTTCTTACAAACAAGCTACAGTCGGCGCTCATTGGATCAGGGACGACATTACGCGTCAGCCGAAGACTGCTTGAGATCTGGGTCCGGGCAATCGTTGCGAAGATCGCCGATAACATGAAGATGCCCTCACGGTCAGTTGCGCGCACATTTCGCCAACCCAGCTATGCCGTCGGGCAAAAAACGCTTGGGGGCTCAACACCTTTAAATTATTTGTTTGAGCGCTCAAAAAAACTTGCTAGGATGTACCCAAGCCATCAACCTGGAGCCTCCTCATGACGTCCTCAGCCGCACAAGCACAAGACCTGCCCATAGACCATGATCGCAAGGGCCTGCCCGCCTGGAGCTACTTCAACACCGAGATGCTCGAGATGGAGAAAGACCTGCTGTTCCGGTCGCATTGGCAACTGGTCTGTCATGTCAACGATCTGCCCGAAACGGGTGATTTCGTGACGCTGGACTGCGTTGGCGAACGCGCACTGGTGATCCGGGGCAAGGACGGCGTGTTGCGCGGATTTCACAACCTTTGTCGTCACCGCGGATCGCGCGTGGTCGCCGCCGAACAGGGCAATTGCCGCAATTCCATCGTCTGCCCGTTCCACGGCTGGGTCTACAACCTTGACGGCACCCTGCGCGGTGCAGCACAGCCCGAAAAGCTGCCCGAACTGGATTCAGTCGCCTTTGGCCTCAAGGCGATCGAGACGGATATCTGGCGCGGCTTCGTCTTCGTGCGCTTCCGCCCCGGCCCACAGCCGCCGATGTCGGAAGTGCTCGCGCGCTTTGACGCCGAAATCGACCAATACGACCTCGAAGGGCTGATGCCGTCGGGCGAAGGCTTTTACGCCGAAACCGCCGCAGTGAACTGGAAATGCATCCGCGATGTGGACAACGAAGGCTATCACGTGCCGATGGCCCATCCCGGCCTGCAGGACCTGTTCGGCAGCAACTACTACGACGAAGACTTCGACAAGGGCGCATCGCGGTCCTATTCGGAATTCCGGGATTCGAACCACCGGCTGTGGAGCGTGCGCGCCTATACCTCGATCCTGCAAGCACCGCCCGCGCTGGACGAAAGCCACGCCAAGGCCTGGCTCTATATCGGTATCTTTCCAAATTGCGTGCTTGGCATTTATCCCGACTGTGTCAAATTCTATCAGGAATTCCCGGTGGAGTACGGCAAGACCATGCAACGCGGCACAACCTACAGGCTGGCCAACGAAGACCGCCGCACGCGGCTGTCGCGCTATCTCAGCAGCCGCATCGACCGGCTGACCTCGGAAGAAGACGAAGAGCTGGTGCGCTGGTCGTGGGAGGCCGCGTTTTCCAGCGGCTATGACGGCGTGATCCTGTCCGATCTGGAAAACACCGTGCGCAGCTATCACGACTGCCTGCGCGCGCTGTTCCCGGTGCTGAACGAGGATGAGCCGCCACAGGGCACGCTGGCTGCACGCAATGCCGAATTGCTGGCCGCAAGAGCTGCCGAATGAAACGCCGGATGAAACGGGCATCCGGCAGGACCGCATACTGATGGCGTTGCAGTTTGATCGCGAAGCAGGTCAGGGCCTGAGGCTGATCAGCCCGACCCTTGCCTACGTGCTGATCATGCTGGCGGCTCCGCTTCTGATGGTCATCACCTTCAGTTTCTGGACCCAGGACTACCTGACCATCGACACCACGCCGACCTTCAACAACTACCGCGAGGCATGGGGCACGCCGATCTACCAGGTGCTGATGTGGCGCTCGCTCAAGATTTCGCTGATCGTGACGGTCGTGACCGTACTGCTGGCCTTTCCCATCGCCTATTACCTGTCGTTCCATGTCACCCGTCGCAAGGCGCTGTGGCTGTTCCTGATCACCGTGCCGTTCTGGACCAGCTACCTGCTGCGGGTGTTCCTGTGGAAGGTGATCCTGGGCTACAACGGCGTGCTGAACTCGGCCCTGCTGGGCCTTGGGTTCATCGACGCACCGCTGACGTTCATCCTTTACAACCTCAACGCGGTGGTGATCACGCTGGCCCATGCCTGGGCGCCTTTCGCGATCCTGCCGATCTTTGTGGCACTGGAAAAGATCGACCGCTCACTGCTTGAGGCCGCAACCGATCTGGGTGACAGCCCGATGCGGCGGTTCTTTCGCATCACCCTGCCGCTGGCGATGCCGGGGATCGTCGCGGCCACCCTGATCGTTCTGATCCCGACCGTGGGCGATTTCATCACGCCGCGGCTGGTGGGGGGCACCGACGGGCTGATGATCTCGAACATGATCCAGATCCAGTTCGGCAAGGCCAACAACGCACCATTGGGGGCGGCACTGGCGGTGTCTTCGATGGTGGTGATCGGGCTGATCAGCGTGGGCATCTTTCTCGTCGGCAAG